>NZ_CP096199.1:2311409-2641610 GCF_023195835.1 Vibrio sinaloensis
GACCGCCAATACCAACCAAGTTTCGTTTGCATCCCAAAACGGGCCGATGGAGGCAATCATACGATCCCGTTGCTGCTCGTTGTTGCTTGGCAGCAACATACCAACGCCGAGATCATAACCATCAAGTACCGCATACATAAATACGGAAAACCCCAGCAGTAACAAATAGATTTCTGGTAGATAGTCAAACATGGTTATGCCTCTTGAGTTTGAACAGGTGCTTGGTGAGCAACGACATCTTTGCGCGCCAAATAGAACAAGGTATGAATGTACGCCACCAGCAACACCGCGTAGACAACCAAATACATGATCAATGAAATCATCACATTAGATGGAGCGACTGGGGTCACTGCATCAGCGGTGCGCAATACTCCACTGACCAGCCAAGGCTGACGACCTATCTCTGTCACATACCAACCTGCGAGTGTGGCTAGCCAGCCGGAGAACGTCATCGCGACCACCGTATATAGATAAGGCTTAGGTAACCCTTTGTTACGCGCAAGACGCCAAGCGCCATACCAACTGACTACAAGCATCAATACGCCCACACCGACCATGACGCGGAAACCAAAAAATAGCGGCTTTACCGGAGGATGATCAGGGGCAAACTGATTGAGGCCGACGATTTCGCCCTGCAGATCGTGAGTTAAAATCAAACTCGCTAAGTTGGGGATCCCCACTGCAAAGTCGTTACTGCGCGTCTCTTCGTTCGGCCAAGCAAAAAGCAATAGCGGTGCGCCCTGCTCTGTCTCCCAAACGCCCTCCATCGCCGCAATCTTCTCTGGCTGATGCTCAAGCGTATTCAAACCGTGCAAGTCACCGACTAAAATCTGCAGTGGGATAAAACCCGCCGCAGCGAACAGCGCCACCTTAAGACCGAGTTTGGCTGCACGATGACTCGGCTGCTTAATCGCTTGATAGGCGCTGACACCCGCAATCAAGAAACTCGCGGTGAGTGCAGAAGCCAGCAGAGTATGTGCAAATCGGTAAGGCAGTGATGGGTTCAAAATCACCTCTTTCCAACTGGTGACATGCACAATACCGTCAATAACCTCGTAGCCACTTGGTGTATGCATCCAACTATTGAGTACTAAAATCCAGAAAGCAGACATGGTGGTTCCCACGGCCACCAATACTGTCGCTAGCGTATGGAACCAGTCCGGGACACGTCCTCGACCAAACAGCATCACACCAAGAAACGTTGCTTCCATAAAGAAAGCCGTCATCACCTCATAACCAAGCAGTGGCCCCGCCACATTGCCGACTCGCTCCATAAAGCCAGGCCAGTTGGTCCCGAACTGAAAACTCATGGTGATACCAGAGACCACGCCAAGTGCGAAGGTGAGTGCAAACACCTTGACCCAAAAATAGTACACGTCTAGCCACACCGGTGCCTGTGAACGGTTATAGCGCCATTTGAAGAAAACCAGCATCCACGCCAGGGCGATGGTGATAGTCGGGAATAAGATATGAAAACTGATATTGGCCGCGAACTGGATCCGCGACAGGATAAGGGTGTCTAACATGCTACGTCCTCAAACACTCTTTGGGCTCTTTAGAGCGCGCGATTGGATGTAATTTAATTACGTAAAACAACGTAATTTGGATTACTCCAGCTAGATATCACGCAAAGCGCTGACAATAAAAATTGATTTATATCAATTTTTACACCACTAATCAGTAACAAAGAGGAACAAAAGTCCTGAGAAATGTATCTAAAAGTTATAAATGCAAGACAATATGAGTGAAAAAGCTGAGAAAAGCACCCATTTCGAAATAACTTCAATAACCTATCGCTTATACTGAAACAAAATTACAATAAGTTAACAATTTTAGCTATGAAGTTGGCGTGTGTTGAGTAAGCTGTAGCAGGTCTAAGCACTGCTCAGGCATGATTTTTATCGGCTTCTTGGTCGGCGTTGTGGCTGGTTTAGGCTTACTGGGTTTAGGTTGTGGCTTCCAACTAGCCAGCTCTGCTCCACATCCATCACCGACAGGTGGCTGTGCTTGTGGCCGACAAGATGAACTATTCTCTGGGCATTTCAAGCGCACATGCATGTGGTAGTGGTGTCCCCACCAAGGGCGAACTTTACGCAACCACGCTCGATCGCTACTTTGCTCGCTGTCACACAGCTGTTGCTTGATCACTGGGTGAACAAATATTCGCGCGACTTGCTCATCGGCGGCGGCAAACTTAATCAACTCAAAGTGGCGCGAATCCCACCGATGTTTAACCAGTTGGTAGCCTTTTAAATCGACCACACTTAATGGCTGTGGTTTGGCCAACTGTTGCTCAGATAAGGGCTGTTCCGCTAAGCGCAACCAGATATCAATATCCAGTCCAGTCTGATGGCTAGAGTGTCCAGATGAAAAGCGCCCGCCTTGCGGTAAAGAGATATCGCCAATCAACAAACCGATATTGAGTTGATAGTGCGCCAGCTTAGCCAGCGACTGAACATAACTGATGGCGTTAGGATGGCCGTAGTAACGGGCGCGCTCGGCACGCAGCACTTGATAACCATCGCCGTCCAGCGGCAGTGCCTCTGCCCCGGTTAAACACCCATTCGCATAACTGCCAATCGCTTGAGGAAAATCAGGAGAGGGATGTTTTACTTGCTCCCACGGCGTAGCATGGGTGGCAGAAGTCACCAACAAGAGAACAACGGATAACAGATATCTCAACCGAACCCCTAGGGCCATAGTGCCTCCTTAGTGACTCCTTCCATCAGGCTAGAGCTAGATTAATAATGTTCACCATTATCATAGTAACCGTTCTCGTTGAGCGCAGTGAAAATGACCGCGACATCCACATCTTCACCAATCACAGCGCGCACTTGCTGGGTAATGATCTTCGCCACTGCATCCTGCGTTTCTTGGCCACGGTCAAACCATAACACCTCGACAAACGGATACGCCGCACAGACTTCACCTTCATGGTAGAAAGTGGTGTAGACATACTCAAAAGTAAAGTCTTCACGTGGGCAGTCCATATGTGGCTGCAACTGGTCAATCAAAGGGGCAGAGAGAGTTTGTACGGTTTGCGGCTCAACGGCTCGAAAACGTAAATGAGGCATAACTGGCTTCCTATTGTTGTGTTTTGGTTATGATAACAACTTGGCGAGCAATGTCTCGTGTGCTGCTCTCCAAAGTCGTCAAATAGCGAATAGGCTCTCACTGTGGATAATCGAAACGAACGGTGATCAGCTCACCGTCACTGTGCAGCTCCGCCTGACCAACGCTCGCTTGCCAACTCAGAACACGCTCCGCAGATTGTGGGGATTGGTTAATAAAGGTCACCAGCGCTTTGTCCACCTCATTAGCAGCCATAGTTTGTAGCGCAGCTTTAATATCAAACTCTTGTTGCTCGATGGATATGTTGACTAACTGGAAACCGTCACGACGTAGATTGAGCTGAAGTTGCGATAGTAAATGCGGGGTAAATTCGCCAAATAATGTCACCGCTAGGCGCTCTGGTGTCAGCGTCGCCTCAGCGTAGAGGTGCGCTTGATAGTAACCCACCCCATCCTCACACCAGCGCTGCGGTTCACATTCAGACCAGCTCGTGACTATGTTAGCGCGCATCGTCTCTGGCTCAGTCGCTAGCCACAAGCTTTGAGCAGACAGCAGCGGGCAGAACAGAATCAATAACCCTGATAAATAACGCACGACCTTCCTCCGATAAAAAACAACAAAGCCGCTGTTTCCAGCGGCTTTGACTATGATTGCCATGCGCTATGGCATTTCGTCGAACTCTGCACCCTCTTTTTCGACTTGAGGTGGCATCAAGTGTTCTTTGGTAATACCCAGTTTCAATGCCAGTGCCGAAGCAACATAGATTGATGAGTAAGTACCTACCGTAATACCCAGTAGCAACGCGGTTGCGAAACCGTGAATCATAGCGCCGCCCTGAGTGAACAAGGCGATAACGACGAACAAGGTAGTACCAGAAGTAATCAAGGTACGGCTCAATGTTTGAGTGATTGAGCTGTTCATGATTTCAGCCGGTTCGCCTTTACGCATCTTACGGAAGTTCTCACGAATACGGTCAAAGACCACGATGGTATCGTTGAGCGAGTAACCCACAACCGTCAGCAGTGCTGCAACAATCGTCAGGTCAACTTCGATCTGTAGCAGTGAAAAGATACCAAGCGTGATGATAACGTCATGAGTAAGGGCCATTACCGCACCCGCAGCAAGACGCCACTCAAAGCGCACAGAAACGTAGAGCAAGATACAGATCAGCGATACCAAGATGGCCAGACCGCCTGCCTCTGTGAGCTCGTCACCCACGTTAGGACCAACGAATTCGATGCGACGCATCTCAACGCTTTCACCGGTGCCATCTTTAATCGCATTGAGGATCTGATTACCCAGTGTTTCACCGGCCATATCTTCACGTGGACGCAGACGCACCATCACGTCACGAGCACTACCGAAGTTCTGCACGGTAGCGTCACCAAAGCCTTTTGCTTCTAGAGCACTACGAATATCTTCAAGGTTTGCTGGTTGCTCAAAACCCACTTCGATCAAGGTACCGCCAGTAAAATCTAGCCCCCAGTTCAACCATTTGGTTGAGAGAGTAAAGATTGACGCACCAATCATTAGGATTGAGAAAATAAATGCCAGCTTCGACCAACGCATAAAGTCGATCGTTTTGTCTGTTTTCATTAACTGAAACATATTACTTCCTTAGATCGACAGTTTGTTGATACGTTTACCGCCGTACAATAGGTTCACGATACAACGTGTACCAACAATAGCTGTAAACATTGAGGTCAAGATACCGATAGACAGTGTTACGGCGAAACCTTTGATCGCACCAGTACCGACCGCAAACAAAATGATTGCAGTGATCAGCGTGGTGATATTCGCATCAGCAATGGTACTGAATGCGTTCGCGTAACCTTGATGAATCGCTTGCTGAGGATTGCGACCTTCGCGCAACTCTTCACGAATACGCTCGAAGATAAGCACGTTGGCATCCACCGCCATACCCACCGTCAGTACGATACCTGCAATGCCCGGTAGCGTCATAGTCGCTCCAGGAATCATCGACATAATACCGATGATAAGCACAATGTTGGCAATCAAGGCACAGTTGGCAAAAATACCAAACTTACGGTAGTAGACCAGACAGAACAGCATGACCGCAACCAGACCAAAGATACACGCTTGAATACCCATATCGATGTTCTGCTGACCCATTGAAGGACCGATGGTGCGTTCTTCGACAATCGAAATTGGCGCGATTAGCGCACCTGCACGCAATAGCAACGCTAGGTTATGTGCTTCTGATGCCGAATCAATACCTGTGATACGGAAGTTACGACCAAGAGCCGATTGAATCGTCGCTTGGTTGATCACCTCTTCATGCTTGTTCAGAATGACACGACCCTCTGGCGTTCTACGACCACTGTCTTTGTACTCAGCAAAAACCGTCGCCATCAACTTACCAATGTTCTGGCGAGAGAAGGCGGCCATCTTGTTGCCACCTTCGCTATCAAGCGAGATGTTAACCTGTGGGCGACCATACTCATCGACACTAGAGCTTGCATCAGTAATGCTCGAACCGCCTAAGATCACGCGCTTTTTGAGTACAACTGGACGACCATCACGATCTTGCTTAATTTCGCTACCGGCTGGTGCACGGCCACTGGCGGCAGCGGCAAGGTCGGCTTTCGAGTCAACTTCGCGAAACTCAAGTGTTGCTGTCGCACCAAGAATTTCTTTCGCGCGAGCGGTGTCTTGAACACCAGGCAGTTCAACAACGATACGGCTTGCACCTTGACGTTGAACCAGCGGCTCAGCCACACCCAGTTCGTTAACACGATTACGCAAGATAGTGATATTTTGCTCTACCGCGTAATTACGAATTTCAGTTAAACGTTGCTCAGTAAAAGTAGCAGTAAGCGCAAAACGTCCCTCAGAAACAGAATCAACAAAGATCATATCTGGGTGGTTTTTCTCAAGAATGCGCTTAGCGTCGGCAAGTTGCTCTTCATTGCGTAGCAACACTTCCACCGCATCTTTGCCTGAAGGACGAATCGAACGATAGCGAATTTTTTCTTCACGCAACTCACTACGGAAGGCTTCTTCTTGCTGTCCAACCAACTTTTCCATTGCTGCATCCATATCCACTTCCATTAGGAAGTGAACACCACCACGCAGGTCAAGACCAAGCTTCATTGGTGCTGCACCAATAGACTCCAGCCAATCAGGCGTCGCAGGTGCCAGGTTGAGAGCAACAATAATATCGTTGTCCATCGCTTCGCTGATGACATCTCGAGCACTGATTTGGGTATCAGTATCGTTGAAGCGAACAAGAATGGATCCATTTTCTAAAGCAATGGATTTATGAGATAAGCCCTGTTTATCAAGAGCTTGAGTGACAGAATCCAGCGTCGACATATCTACAGAGGCGCCGCGCGCCCCTGTAACTTGAATGGCCGGATCTTCACCGTAGATATTTGGAAGTGCATACAATGCAGCGACAGCGATGGTAAACACCACCATCAAATACTTCCACAAAGGATAGCGGTTAAGCACAGCGAGGATCCTTAAGCTGTTTTATAGAGATTTCAGTGTACCTTTTGGTAGCACTGCTGTAACGAAGTCTTTCTTGATAACCACTTCGTTGTTGGTGTTTAGCTCGATAGAGATGTAGTCGTTCTCTTCAGAGATTTTAGTGATTTTACCTACTAGGCCACCGCTAGTGAGTACTTCATCACCTTTACCCATCGACGCCATTAGATTCTTGTGCTCTTTCACGCGCTTAGCTTGTGGGCGGTAGATCATAAAGTAGAAGATCACCGCAAACATACCTAGCATGATCAGCATTTCAAAACCGCCGCCAGCTGGTGCACCTTCTGCTGCTGCATGAGCTTGAGAAATAAACATTAAAATATCCTCTATTATTATTTATTAATATCCAAGTTGGGCATTCGCAATTTAGTTTCAAGCTTGAGTATGACCAATAGCGATCACTCTCTCAAAAATAACGTGCGTTTGCCTACTTTATTAGCAAAAGCCTCTGGCACAATGCCAAAGGCTTGAATAGTTTGAATCTGTGCGGTTATTGCTCTTTTGCCAGTGGCGGTACTTCACGACCACGGCGTTCATAGAACTCTTTCACAAACTCATCGAAACGATCTTCATCAATCGCCTTACGGATGCTTTCCATCAAACGCTGGTAGTAACGTAGGTTATGAATGGTGTTTAGACGCGCACCCAAAATTTCGTTACAACGCTCGAGGTGGTGTAAATACGACTTCGAGTAATTTTGACAAGTGTAACAGTCACAGTGTGGATCTAGCGCAGTTGTATCGGTTTTGTGTTTCGCATTACGGATCTTGATCACACCGCCAGTCACAAATAGGTGACCATTACGCGCATTACGCGTTGGCATTACGCAGTCAAACATATCAATACCACGGCGCACACCTTCAACCAAGTCTTCTGGCTTGCCCACACCCATTAGGTAACGAGGCTTATCTTCCGGCAGTTGAGGACAAGTATGCTCAAGGATGCGGTGCATGTCTTCTTTAGGTTCACCGACTGCCAGGCCACCGACTGCATAGCCGTCAAAGCCGATATCGGTCAGACCTTTCACCGAAACATCGCGCAAGTCTTCATAAACACCGCCCTGAACGATACCAAATAGGTTGTTCGGGTTTTCTAGCTTGTCGAAATGGTCACGTGAACGCTGTGCCCAACGTAGCGACATTTCCATCGACTTTTTCGCTTCATCATGGGTCGCTGGGTATGGCGTACACTCGTCGAAAATCATCACGATGTCAGAGCCCAAATCTTTTTGGATTTCCATCGACTTCTCAGCATCCATGAAGATCTTGTCACCGTTTACCGGGTTACGGAAGTGCACACCTTGTTCAGTGATGGTACGCATTTTACCTAAGCTGAATACTTGGAAACCACCTGAATCCGTCAAAATAGGACCATGCCAGTTCATGAAGTCGTGCAAGTCACCATGCATCTTCATGATTTCTTGGCCAGGACGCAGCCAAAGGTGGAAAGTGTTACCCAATAGGATTTCGGCACCTGTGCCTTTTACTTCCTCTGGTGTCATACCTTTAACAGTACCGTAAGTACCTACAGGCATAAACGCAGGGGTTTGCACTGTGCCACGTTCAAAGGTCAGTTGACCACGACGTGCAACACCGTCTTTTTTCTTAAGATCGAATTTTAACTTCACGAAGCCTCCGGTTGTCAGAGAAACAGTCTGACATTAAGTTCAGAGCAAAACAGTAATCATTTTGCCACCTACCCTAAATAGTTGGTTTTGCAGCTAGGCGACAAGTAAATTCAGCCCTATGAGCATAGAAATTCTATGTAATTAGGGTGAATTTACGCAGTCAACAACGCTGCAACGCCAAATATGACGGGTAATGAGGAGCGGTCGCCTTCCATGCGAGAGACAAAGCATCCTTGTGCTTTGCTTCCTAGCTTACTGCTAGCACTCGTAAATTTTTGTTCCTAGCGCCAATCAAACCATATTTAGGCTCAAATAAGATTCTGAATCACGCTCGTGCCTCGCTGCTCAGAATGACAACCTTGACCTTGTCAATCCAGAAGTGAGGAACGAGCTATCTGGAATCTAAGCTCTATCGCGCTCGAGCCCAATTTTAGGAACTCGTCACTAATCTCTTCTTGATAAACATCGAGTCGCCATATGAGAAGAAACGGTACTTGTTCTCGACTGCGTGTTTATAGGCGTTCATTGTATTTTCGTAGCCTGCAAACGCACTGACCAACATAATTAAGGTCGATTCTGGCAGGTGAAAATTGGTGATCAAGCAGTCCACGAGCTGATACTCGTAACCTGGGAAAATAAAGATTTCCGTGTCACCAAAGAAAGGAACCAGCTCGGTACCGTTTTTCAGCGCATCTTGTGCTGCACTTTCTAAAGAGCGTACTGACGTGGTACCGACCGCGATGATTCTACCACCTCGCTGTTTGGTTGCTTTGATCGCATCCACGACCTCTTGCGGCACTTCGACATATTCGGCATGCATATGGTGCTCAGCAATGTTGTCCACTTTCACTGGCTGGAAGGTGCCTGCACCGACATGCAAAGTCACGTACGCAAACTCAGCGCCTTTCGCTTTGAGCTTTTCTAGTAGTGGCTCATCAAAGTGAAGCCCCGCAGTTGGCGCGGCCACGGCTCCCGGTTTTTCATTATAAACCGTTTGATAGCGCTCTTTATCGGAATCTTCGTCTGGACGGTCAATATACGGTGGAAGCGGCATATGGCCAATCTCTTCCAATACCGCCAACACGTTCTGCTGTGAATCAAACTTGAGCTCGAACAGCGCGTCGTGACGGGCCACCATTTCAGCACGGTACTCGTCATTATCCCCGACAAAAATGGTGCTGCCTGGTTTTGGCGACTTTGAACAGCGTACGTGAGCCAGAATGCTTTTGTCATCTAGCACGCGCTCTACCAACACCTCTAACTTACCGCCGGACTCTTTGCGGCCGAACATACGTGCTGGAATCACGCGAGTATTATTGAAAACCACTAAATCGCCTGGTTGCACTTGCTCAAGCACATCGGTAAAGGTGCCATCAACAAGCTCCCCGGTGTTGCCGTCCATCTGAAGTAAACGGCTGGCAGTACGCTCTGGCTGAGGATAACGAGCAATAAGCTCATCGGGTAAGTCAAAGTGGAAGTCTGATACTTGCATGTTACTAATCTTTAGTCGTGATTTTATATGTCGTGATGGAAGTCGAACTGATTCTGTCACAAGCAGACGACAAGTTTTTTTGCAGCCGACTAGTATATTCCCCAACGAGGCAATAGCAAGAAAAGAGATGGGGAATATTATAATCAGATACAATTTGACTAACTTAAACCATGCGCTCTCGCCCCTTTCAAAACCCTGCGTTAAGCGGATCATGTTTTACGAGCGATTTTTGAAAATTGGCGATAAAAACCCAACCAGCTCTCAATATCAAACAGCAAAAATGACTATATTTACCTAAGAGCCTCAGTCACCTTTTAGTTAAACCAAAAGGTTAACCATCATGCTCAACACATGAGTCAGGGGCCATACACGTCAAACTAGGAGGTCGCCATGATAAAAGTAGAAGACATGATGACGCGTAACCCGCATACGCTGCTTCGCTCTCACAACCTCGCCGATGCTAAGAACATGATGGAAGCACTCGATATTCGCCATGTGCCGATCGTTGATGCTAACAAGCAACTACTCGGCGTGGTATCACAAAGAGATGTCTTAGCTGCGCAAGAGTCCAGTTTACAGAACATCCCAGAAAACCAAGCATTTACCCTCAACACACCACTCTATGAAGTGATGAAAACTGGTGTCATGACCGTCGTGCCTCAAGCAGGGCTAAAAGAGAGTGCCATCTACATGCAAAAACATAAGGTTGGCTGTTTACCTGTTGTAGACCGCGGCGAGTTGGTTGGCATCATCACCGACAGTGACTTTGTCGCTATCGCGATCAACTTACTTGAACTTGAAGAAGAGTCGGAGCCAGAAGAGATCGAATAGAAGTCGCAAGGTCTCAACTCAGACATAGCTATCAATGCCATCAACAGCAAATCAAGCAATTCCGACCTTTGTGTTTTGCTTGATACATGCATTCATCGGCGCGTTTCAACAGTCGATCCACGTCTATCGCCTCGGCGTAAGTTTCCGTGCACCCGATACTAATCGTTAGTGTGCCATCTGGGCTCTCGGGATTTGATAAAGTAAGAGCTCTCACCAGGGATAGCAACCTTTCAGCGATTTTTCGTCCTTGAACCCTATCCGTTTCGTGTAATATCAACACCAGCTCTTCTCCTCCGTAACGATACATTTTATCTTCGTATCTCAGTATTGAGCTCATCGCATTCACCACTTTTTTAAGTGCTTCATCCCCTTTTAAATGCCCCCAGTAATCATTGTATTTCTTGAAATAGTCGATATCGCACATTAATAGAACCAACGGCTTTTGATGCTGTCTGTGATGCTGAATAAAGCTGGGCAAATCTTCTTCCAACGCTCTTCGATTAAGTATCCCAGTCAACCCATCTCTTCTGGCACTCTCTTTCCAATGGTCTGACATCTCTTTTTGAGCAGTAATCGTTCTGGATTGAATGAGGTACAGGGCGCTAAAAACAACAATCACAAACAGTCCAACGATCGCCCCACGATGCACGATATCGTGATACACGTGTGTTTTACTCAATAGCTCTTGCACCATGGTCGTTCGGGTATTGTTTTGTTGATTTTCTATGCTCGAAGTACAAGAGATTGCGAAGAGCAGATGATGGGCGTATGAAGAAGGAGACAAAGGAGCACGAACGGAGCTATCCATCACGAGTTGGCTCACACGATCCAGGTGCTGGAGTGCGTCAGAAGTGCACTCGTAAGTAGATATATACGGACCAAAGTTTAGTAACGCATAGGCCATATCCAACTGATAGAGGACTTGATCTTTTGGTGTATCCTCAGTAATCAGTAACTCCAGCGCGTTGAGCATATGTGCTCTTGAGCGAAAGGAAAAAGGGCGTTCAGTTATTTTGTCTGAGCTTTCAAAAAATCGTTGTACTTGCTCCGCTTGGGGCTTTATTGCGCTGATGTAAACAAATACTCCAATCAGCAGCACACAGAAGGCCGCTGCGCCAACCAATACAGGCCCTCTCAATAATGATGATTTGGGGTTTGTAAACCAATACTTCATCAGTTTGCTTCTATTTTTGTCACCATCCAAATCCAATCGTTGAAACTTCTTAGATTGCTTGCCTTTGTCTCTTCATAGCTAGATTCAACAAGCCTTAAAGGGCCATGCTGACGAATTGTTAGCGGCTTTCCATCCTCATGAGTCACTAACAACCAATGCTTTTTAGGCCAGTTCTCTAGGCTGACTTGGTAGTCATCTAACGCCGTCAACGTCACGGAGTTCAGTTTTGTAGAGGAATATCGAGCGATAAAATCTTCTAGGTAGATGCCTTTCATCTCTACTTGTCGCCCTCTATATGGTGCGAAGATAACAATGACATCGTTCGATTCTGATCTCAGCGTTTCTATCGGAACATGCACTGTCCCTTTGTCGGTTATTACTTCAACACTCTCAATCGCAGCATAACTCACGATCGAAAAGAAGAGTGATATCCAAATGGAAAAGTGAAGTAACTTGTTCATGCCGAGTGTCACTTTGACTGAAGGGATAATAATAACAATAGCTACAATTTCCCCTCCGATAATCAACAACTGACAAGATTAACGATAATTTCTCACTAATGTGTAATTAATCACATATTCGTCAATATCAACTAGCGTTGTAAAGGCAAAAAAAAGAGCGGCCTGCGCCGCTCAAAAGCATGTCAAAGTTTATGCCTAAACAGAATACCAGTTCCCAATAGCGAGTCAGCTAAAGCCTGCATTTCTAACTGACTCACACTGGGTCAATGGCTAGGGATTAAAATTGGTCTTCTTCTGTTGAACCAGTCAATGCTGTTACAGAAGAGTTACCACCTTGAATGGTGTTGGTCATCTTATCGAAGTAACCGGTGCCCACTTCTTGTTGGTGCGCAACGAAGGTGTAGCCTTTCTCAGCCGCTTGGAACTCAGGACGCTGAACTTTCTCAACGTAGTGGCGCATACCTTCACCTTTCGCATAGTCATGCGCAAGCTCGAACATGTTGAACCACATGTTGTGGATACCTGCCAGCGTGATGAACTGGTACTTGTACCCCATATCAGAAAGCTCTTGCTGGAACTTAGCAATGGTTTCTGCATCTAGGTTTTTCTCCCAGTTAAACGATGGTGAACAGTTGTAAGCCAGCAGTTGATCTGGGTATTCCGCGTGAATCGCTTCTGCGAACTTACGCGCTTCCTCTAGACAAGGCGTTGCCGTCTCACACCAAATTAAGTCAGCGTATGGAGCGTAAGCCAGACCGCGAGAAATCGCTTGATCGATACCAGCACGTACACGGTAGAAGCCTTCTTGAGTACGCTCACCAACGATGAAGTCTTTATCGTATGGGTCGCAGTCTGAGGTTAGTAGGTCTGCGGCGTTAGCATCCGTACGAGCAATTACCAGCGTTGTCGTGCCTGCAACGTCAGCGGCTAGACGCGCAGCAACCAGTTTTTGTACTGCTTCTTGAGTTGGAACCAGTACTTTACCGCCCATGTGACCACATTTTTTCACTGACGCTAGTTGGTCTTCAAAGTGCACCCCTGCTGCGCCTGCATCGATCATCGACTTCATTAGCTCGTAAGCATTAAGTACACCACCAAAGCCTGCTTCCGCATCGGCCACGATAGGTAGGAAGTAGTCAATACCACCCTCATCTGCTGGTGATTTACCGCTGGCCCACTGAATCTGGTCAGCACGGCGGAATGAGTTGTTGATACGCTTAACAACAGAAGGAACGGAATCCACCGGGTAGAGTGATTGATCTGGGTACATGGTTGATGCGGTATTGTTATCCGCAGCCACCTGCCAACCTGACAGATAAATCGCTTCGATACCGGCTTTCGCTTGCTGGACCGCTTGACCGCCAGTCAGAGCACCTAGACAGTTGACGTAGCCTTTTTTCGCATCGCCGTTAACCAGCGACCAAAGTTTTTCTGCACCACGTTGTGCAATGGTGTTGGCCGGAACCATAGAGCCACGTAGCTCTACCACTTCTTCAGCAGTGTAAGGACGTTTTACCTGTTTCCAGCGTGGATTGGTTGCCCAATCTTTTTCTAGAGCTTCGATTTGTTGGCGGCGAGTTAAGTTAGTCATCGGTCTATCCCTCTATTGATGAGCGCTTTGTTGTTCTGCGCTTTGAATTTTTGTTGCTCACGGCAGTACATCCTGCTCTACCGATTCGCTTTCACGTTATTGTTAGGTTGTGGAGTTAATATCTATCAGTCCAGGTAGTCGTAACCTGGAATGGTTAAGAAGTTGGTCAGTTCGTCGCTAGTGGTGAGCTCAGCCATCAGTTCGGCCGCTTGTTCAAATCGACCAGATTGATAACGCGCCTCGCCCACTTCTTGCTTAACGACTTCGATCTCTTCGGCAAGGTACTTTTCAAACAGAGCTTTGGTTACGGTTTGGCCGTTATCCAGCGCCTTACCATGCTGGATCCATTGCCAAATAGAGGCTCTAGAAATTTCTGCCGTCGCCGCATCTTCCATCAGGCCGTAAATCGGCACACAGCCGTTGCCCGAGATCCAAGCTTCGATGTATTGCAATGCAACGCGAATGTTATGGCGCATGCCTTGTTCGGTAATGTCGCCGTCACATGGAGCGAGCAGATCCGCCGCGGTAACGGGGGCATCTTGTTCACGGGAGACATTTAGCTGATTGCTACGCTCACCCAATGCTTGTCCGAATACCGCCATCGCAGTGTCTGCAAGCCCAGGATGGGCAACCCAAGTCCCATCATGTCCGTTGCTCGCCTCCAGCGTTTTATCGTTGTACACCTTGTCCAACACTTGCTGGTTGGTTTGCGGGTCTTTCGCAGGGATAAAGGCGGCCATCCCTCCCATTGCGAAAGCGCCTCGCTTGTGACAGGTGCGGACAAGTAAACGCGAGTAAGCGTTTAGGAACGGCTTGTCCATCGTTACCACCTGACGATCCGGCAGCACGCGATCAGGGTGTTTTTTCAAGGTTTTGATGTAGCTAAAGATGTAGTCCCAGCGACCGCAGTTCAGACCAACAATGTGCTCTTTTAGCGCGAACAAAATTTCGTCCATCTCAAACACAGCCGGTAGGGTTTCAATCAATACTGTTGCCTTGATGGTGCCAGTATCGAGCCCAAAGTAGTCTTCAGTGAAATGGAACACTTCACTCCACCACTGCGCTTCATGATGCGATTGCAGTTTCGGAATGTAGAAGTACGGTCCACTGCCCTTTTTCATCAAGTTTGCGTAGTTGTTGTAGAAATAAAGTGCAAAATCGAACAGGGCACCCGGAATGATCTGACCATTAAAGGTGACGTGCTTCTCTTTAAGATGCAGACCACGCACTCGACAAATAAGAACCGCAGGATCATCGTTGAGTTGATAGTGCTTACCATTCGCCGGATTGGTGTAGCTGATGGTCCCGTTTACCGCATCACGCAGGTTGATTTGCCCATCTAGGACCTTATCCCACGCTGGCGACATTGAGTCTTCAAAGTCAGCCATGAACACTTTCACATTGGCGTTCAGTGCATTAATCACCATTTTGCGGTCGGTTGGACCGGTAATTTCTACGCGGCGATCTTGCAAATCTTGCGGAATACCTTGAATTTTCCAGCTACCTTCGCGGATATCTCGCGTCTCTTCGAGAAAGTCAGGCAGTGCGCCAGCGTCAATGCGCGCTTGTTTTTGTTCTCGCACTGCCAGTAGCTCATCAACACGCTGGGCAAATTTGCCACACAACAGAGACAAAAAGGTTTGGGCTTCAACAGGGAAAATCGCTTGATGCTCTGGTGAAAGGGTACCAGTGACATCAAGCTGGCCTTCGGTATGGAAGGTTTCTTGGGCTTGGTTAGTGTTTTCTCTGTCTGGCGTGTTGGTAAGCATAATTTCTTCCTTAACTATCCATGCTATCTATGGGCATCGGCTACTTTGGATATTGACCACTTACATTTGTAACTATCAAACAACAATCAAACATCTTCATCGATTGGTGATTAATGCGGTGTATCACTGTCTTGACCTTTAGATTGACCGAGCGAAACCCGCTTTACAATCTAGACATAAGTCTTACGAGGCATGCATTTAAGCTATACCAACATTGAGTAGAGTAAAAGTACTAAAGTAAACAAAACGTTAAATTCGAAGTTTTATTCCGCCAGCGATAAAGCCTTGATTTCGATCACCAAACCGTAACTAATTACGTAATTTAATTACAGTAAAATTGGAGGTGTAAAACCGTTTCAAACAAGCGTTTGATTTATAGCAATGGCAAGCAATCCCTGCTGGCTAGTGCCAAACAGGGGATGAGTTGAGTAGAGATTAAACAGAGAGGAAAATGATATCTGTAAAATTCACAGTGTGAAATTTCACAATTTAATGAAAGCTTCATCAAAAATTTGTTGTGAAATTTTACAAGTCAAAGTTCACCAACAGAATAAAATGCTAAAAAGCACACTTAAACTAGTGTGCTTTTGAGGGGTATTAGCGGTTATGTGAGTAATACTTATCGCTAAAGCAAGGTTGAAACCACATCGGCCAACTTGTTAAAAGTATTCACTCGAGACGAACTTGGGCGCCAAACTAAACCAATATGACGATGTGCTTGCTGTCCGGGGGCATCAATCACGACCAAATTTTGATTGTCGATTAGCCCGTGATCAATGGCCATTTGTGGGATAAATGTCGTGCCCATACCATTGGCGACCATCTGCACTAAGGTATGCAAACTGGTGGCAGAGAACGGGTTGATTTTCTCTTTATCGGTCAGTTGGCAAGCCGATACCGCATGCTCGGTCAAGCAGTGCTCCTTCTCGAGCAAAAATACAAACTCATTGGGCAAATCGGCATAGCGGATTGGGGTTCGAATCGCATCCGCTTGATTTTGACTGATGATCATCCGAAACGGATCGCTACCAACAATTCGGCTATCCATAGTGCCGATATCGACAGGCAGGGCCAAAATCAAAACGTCGAGCTCTCCATGACGTAGGGCATCGAGCAAATTGGTGGTTGTATCTTCTCTTAATAGTAAGTTCAGCTGCGGAAAACGCTGGTTGACCTCTTGTACCAAATCGCACAACAAGAAAGGGGCAATGGTAGGAATGCATCCGACTCGTAACTGCCCTTCCATCTCATCACCTTGGCACAAACGGCCAAGCTCAACCAAATCTTGTCCCTTAGCCAAAAGCTCACGCCCTTGCTGAACCACCATTTCTCCCGCTTGAGTAAACACTAGCGGGCTTTTTTTGTCTTTCTTCTCATACAGCGGGCAACCAATCAGCTCTTCGAGATTTTGGATACCTTTACTTAAGGTCGATTGACTGACAAAACACTTTTCGGCAGCGTCGCTAAAATGGCGGGTTTCATAGAGGGTGATCAAGTAGTGTAACTGTTTGAGGCTAGGCCACTTATTCATAGAACTATCGATTATTCATGGTTAGATATTGACCAAGTTAATGAAACCAAACTTATCGCTTTTTTCGATTAACTTAATCTATTTAATTCGCTTTTTTACATACTACAATGTGTACTATAGTTTGTCTCGTACAAACACGGACCGAACCCGCGCTCTATACGCAGGTTTGGAACTAACTATATATATTAGGAGCAAAAAAATGGTACTAGTAGGTCGTCAAGCCCCAGATTTTACTGCTGCAGCTGTTCTAGGTAACGGTGAAATCGTTGATAACTTCAACTTTGCAGAGTTCACTAAAGGTAAGAAAGCGGTTGTTTTCTTCTACCCACTAGATTTCACTTTCGTTTGCCCATCTGAGCTAATCGCATTCGACAACCGTTTTGAAGACTTCAAAGCGAAAGGCGTTGAGGTTATCGGCGTGTCAATCGACTCTCAGTTCTCTCACAACGCATGGCGTAACACTGCTATCGAAGATGGCGGTATCGGTCAAGTTAAGTACCCTCTTGTTGCTGACGTTAAGCACGAGATCTGTAAAGCATACGACGTAGAGCACCCAGAAGCAGGCGTTGCTTTCCGTGGTTCATTCCTAATCGACGAAGACGGTCTAGTTCGTCACCAAGTAGTGAACGACCTACCACTGGGTCGTAACATCGACGAAATGCTACGCATGGTTGATGCACTAAACTTCCACCAGAAGCACGGCGAAGTATGTCCTGCACAATGGGAAGAAGGTAAAGCAGGTATGGACGCTTCACCAAAAGGTGTTGCAGCTTTCCTATCTGAGCACTCATCAGACCTAGGCAAAAAATAATTGCCTAACTCATACCCAACGCTCAACGGGTATGATTGGTTGGTAAAGCTATAAAGTAATAAGCGCGAAAAAGCGCAGCGCCAATCAGTGTTAAGTAAAGTCCTGACAAAGAGCCCGAAGTGATGCTTCGGGCTCTTTTTATTTTAGTTCAAACCGATCTGTATAGTTGAAAAGACAAAGTATCGCTAAAGAGACAAGGCGTATCCGCCTCCGGACGTTCTGGTGATTGGCTCTTTAAACTCACCTTGGCTGTCACTATGATGATCTCAACTTAATTTATGACCGAGCAAGCAAGTTCAGTCGAGACGTATACCAACATGGAGATTTAACATGGCTTACTTTTCTCTCGCCTTTGGTACGGCGACCAAAAACCGTGATGGAAAAATCATTGAAGCGTTTTTTCCAAACCCTGTGCTTAACCCAGCTGATGCACTTGTTGATGCCGTCGCAAAGGTCGCAGGTTACGAGCAAGGTAACCAAGCGTTAGAAATCTCAGCGACACAAAGTGCAGAGCTGGCTGCCGCATTTGAAGCCAATGGCGATGCAGCCAACGCCTCATTTGCTGCAAAAGCTGCGCAATCATCGCAACCCTTGGTGCTGGTTATCCTAGCGACGGATGACAAACCTCAGTCGGTTGCTGAAGGTTTCTTGAAGCTTCAATTAATCTCGAACCGTCTGGTTAAGCCGCACGGCACTGTGTTAGATGGTATCTTTGGTCTACTACACAATATTGCATGGACCAACGAAGGCCCGATCGATCTGCCAGAGCTTGCCGAACGTCAAATCGAAGCGCGTTTAGCTGGCCGTAACTTAAGCGTCGATTGTGTGGATAAATTCCCGAAAATGGTCGACTACGTTGTGCCTGCTGGCATTCGTATCGCCGACACCTCTCGCGTTCGCTTGGGTGCGCATGTTGGCGAAGGCACCACTGTTATGCATGAAGGCTTCATCAACTTCAATGCAGGTACGACTGGCGTGAGTATGGTCGAAGGTCGTATTTCTGCGGGTGTTGTTGTCGGCGACGGCTCTGATATCGGTGGTGGTGCATCAATCATGGGTACGCTATCGGGCGGCGGTACTGTTGTGGTTTCTATCGGCGAAAACTCCCTACTAGGTGCAAACGCAGGTCTTGGTTTCCCACTAGGCGACCGCTGTACTGTTGAATCTGGCCTATACGTTACGGCGGGTTCTAAAGTACGTATGCTTGATTCTTCTGGCCAAGAAGTTGAAGTGGTTAAAGCGCGTGACCTCGCTGGGGTGTCTGATCTTCTATTCCGTCGCAACTCTGTGACTGGTCAAATTGAATGTCTAGCCAACAAATCTGCCGTTGAGCTTAACTCTGAGCTACACAGCAACAACTAATTGTTGCCATCCCTTTCAAAGCCGAACCCTCGAGTTCGGCTTTT
Source organism: Vibrio sinaloensis (assembly GCF_023195835.1). NCBI lineage: Bacteria > Pseudomonadati > Pseudomonadota > Gammaproteobacteria > Vibrionales > Vibrionaceae > Vibrio > Vibrio sinaloensis. The sequence continues at coordinate 2,330,685 of NZ_CP096199.1, forward strand.
TCGTTTGTGACTCACAGCGAACGCCCCTCTCCTTGATAGCCGATCACTTTCGTTTAACAATAATTTGACAATTTTATGCTCGAACGCTCATTTTAAGCGTTTTATTGTTTTCGTATCCGCCCCTAGTATGGAAAATAGCTGTCATTAGCTAATCACCCTCTCTACGCCTCCTAGGCGATTGAGCACTAGACTGTAACTAGGATGCGAAACAAGGATTCTTACTATGACTGAGCAAAAGTATATTGTGGCGCTAGATCAAGGCACCACCAGCTCTCGTGCCGTGATACTGGACCACGACGCGAACATTGTCAGTATTGCCCAACGTGAGTTCACCCAAATCTATCCTCATTCAGGCTGGGTCGAACACGACCCATTGGAAATATGGGCAACCCAAAGCTCAACCTTAATTGAAGTCCTAGCGAAATCGGGCATCAGTAGTGACCAACTTGCTGCCATTGGCATTACCAACCAGCGTGAAACCACCGTAGTATGGAATAAAGAGACGGGCAAACCCGTATATAACGCCATCGTTTGGCAGTGTCGCCGTACTGCGGAAATCTGCGAACAGCTTAAAGAGCGAGGTCTAGAAGAGTACGTTCGTGAAAGCACTGGCTTGTTGCTCGATCCCTACTTCTCGGGCACCAAAGTGAAATGGATTTTGGATAATGTCGAAGGCGCTCGCGAGGATGCTGAAGCGGGAAAACTGCTGTTTGGTACGGTCGATACTTGGCTAGTATGGAAGATGACCCAAGGTCGAGTCCACGTCACCGATTATACCAACGCATCACGCACCATGTTATTCAATATTAATGAGTTATGTTGGGATCAAAAACTGCTCGACGAACTCGGCATCCCTGCCTCAATGATGCCCGAAGTAAAGCGTTCATCTGAGGTATACGGTCAAACCAATATCGGCGGCAAAGGCGGGACTCGTATCCCCATTGCTGGCATTGCCGGCGACCAGCAAGCCGCACTGTATGGTCAGATGTGTGTTGAGGCGGGACAAGCCAAAAACACTTATGGGACCGGGTGTTTCTTGCTGATGAACACGGGTCAAGAGAAAGTCACCTCAAGCCACGGCCTACTTACTACCCTCGCCTGTGGCCCAAATGGTGAGCCCTCTTACGCACTCGAAGGGGCGGTCTTTATGGGCGGCGCCGCGATTCAATGGCTACGTGATGAGATGAAACTTTTGGCTGATGCCAAAGACTCGGAATACTTCGCCACCAAGGTCGACACATCAAATGGTGTGTATGTAGTGCCTGCCTTTACCGGTCTTGGTGCTCCGTACTGGGACGCCTGGGCACGTGGCACCATAGTCGGGCTAACCCGAGGGGTCAGCGCGAACCATATCATTCGCGCGACATTGGAGGGCATCGCCTATCAAACTCGTGATGTGCTCGACGCGATGCAGGCCGACTCCGGGATCAAGCTTGCCAACTTGCGGGTCGACGGCGGTGCAGTAGCCAATAACTTTCTTATGCAGTTTCAGTCGGACGTACTCGACACCCAAGTATTACGACCACAAGTCACCGAGGTGACAGCGCTGGGGGCCGCTTATCTTGCTGGTCTAGCGGTCGGCTACTGGGATAGCATTGATGAACTGAAGAACAAAGCGCAAATCGACCGTACCTTCGATCCTCATCAAGACGAAGAGAAGCGCAATCGACGTTATAAAGGTTGGAAACGCGCGGTGAAATGTGCCCAAGTGTGGGCAGAGATGCATAGCGAAGACGACGAATAATCCCATCACACGACCCATTACCATGCAAAAAGAGCGCATGTATCGCGCTCTTTTTGCGTCATGCCACCGATTCCACTCGATACCTGCTTCTCACAACGCGCTAATTCGCGCACAATAACGCTCATATCGATTTTCGAATTTGGTGTTATGAGCATACACCGCGCTTATTCAGGGAGTAATCAGTGAAGCAGATTCCACGCCACCAGCAGATTGTCGCTTTGGTACAAAAGCAAGGGTACGTCAGTACCGACGAACTGGTAGAGAAATTTAATGTGAGTCCGCAAACCATACGTCGTGACCTTAACGAGCTGGCGGACGAGAACAAGATTCGTCGTTATCATGGTGGTGCAACCATTCCACTCAGCTCAGAGAATACCTCTTACAACACTCGTAAAGGAATGAACTTCAATGAAAAGGATGTGATTGCGGAAGAAGTCGCTAAACACATTCCCGATGGCGCGACCTTATTTATCGATATTGGTACCACACCTGAGGCCGTGGCACGTGCGCTGTGCAAGAACCACAAACAACTGCGGGTGGTGACCAACAATATTAATGTTGCAGCCATTCTACTTGCCAATCCCGAGTTCAAAGTGATTTTGGCCGGTGGCGAAGTGCGTAACCGCGATGGCGGGATTGTCGGTGAGGCCACGCTCGACTTTATCAAACAGTTCCGTCTCGATTTTGGTATTTTAGGCATCAGTGGTATCGACTTCGATGGTTCACTACTGGATTTTGACTATCATGAAGTGCGAGTCAAACAGGCGATCATTGAAAACAGTCGCAGCGTGTTCCTAGCAGTCGATCACTCCAAGTTTGGCCGTAACGCTATGGTGAAGCTAGGTAATATTGCCCAACTGCATATGCTGTTCACCGACAAACAACCGCCAAAAGAGATCCTCGCTATTTTGCGTGAGCACTCGATTCCGTTACAGGTCAGTGACCAAACTAAAGCACAATAAGCCATTACTCTCTGCTAACAAATTATCAACCTCCATGTTCGTATGGAGGTTTTTTTGTACCTAAACCATTAAAACGCTCATAAACGAAAATAAAGGATGATCTAAAACGAAAGCTGCGATAGGATTGATTTAGGTTCAAAAATGCTCGTTCGCTCAAAAGGGATCAGGAATTTTTATGAGTATCAGTTCAAACGCGGTAAATGCAGACAAAACTTTCGATGTGATCATCATTGGTGGTGGTATTAATGGCGCGGGAATCGCCGCAGATGCCGCCGGACGAGGGCTCTCGGTCGGGCTGTTTGAAGCGCAAGATTTTGCTTCCGCCACCTCCTCTGCCAGCTCAAAGCTGATCCACGGCGGACTGCGCTACTTGGAACACTATGAATTTCGTTTAGTCTCTGAAGCACTGGCTGAGCGAGAAGTGTTGCTAAAGAAAGCACCTCACGTGGCGCAGCCAATGCGCTTTCGCTTACCCCATCGCCCGTTCTTACGCCCTGCGTGGATGATCCGCTGTGGTTTGTTTCTCTACGATAACTTGGGCAAGCGAACCACGCTACCGGCCAGTGAAGGGATCGATTTGAGCAAGTCAGGTTTACTTAAGCCGGAAATGAAGAAGGGCTTTGAGTACTCGGATTGCTGGGTCGATGACGCTCGATTAGTGCTACTCAATGTGCTCGCGGCGCAAGAGAACGGCGCCGAGATCCGCAACTATTGCCGAGTGGAGAACGCTCGTCGTGTCGGCGACATCTGGCATGTCTCGGTAAAAAACGTCATCACAGGTGAGCAGTTTACCCGCAAAGCGAAAGCGTTGGTCAACGCAGCCGGGCCTTGGGTAAAACAGTTCTTCGACGATGGTCTTGAGCAGACCTCGCCGCGAAACATTCGCTTAATTAAAGGCTCGCATATCGTGGTAGCGCGCATTCACGACGAGCCGCAAGCCTACATTTTGCAAAACCAAGACAATCGCATCGTGTTTATGATTCCATACCTAGACCGTTTCTCGATCATCGGCACGACTGACGTCGAGTATCAGGGCGATCCACGCAAGGTTGCGATTGATCAAAACGAGATCGACTATTTGATCGACATCGTCAACCAGCACTTTGTGACTCAGCTAAACAGCGACGATGTGGTTTGGAGTTACAGTGGTGTGCGTCCGTTATGCGACGATGAGTCTGACTCTCCACAAGCGATCACTCGTGACTACACCCTCGAACTCGAGGCAGAACTAGATCAAGCGCCGCTGCTGTCGATCTTTGGCGGCAAACTGACGACCTACCGCAAGTTGGGTGAAGCGGCATTGACAAAACTGAAGCCGTATCTGCCCCATATGGGCAACGCGTGGACAGCCGATCATGCCCTGCCTGGCGGCAACTTCAGTTGTAACCGTGAGCAGCTAGCGGAGACGATCCACGCGAATTACCCTTTCCTGCCTCTAGCGTTGATTCTGAGATACGTTACCCAGTTTGGCACTTACACCTGGCAACTGCTGGCCAACGTAAGTAGCAAACAGGAGATGGGCACTGAGTACTCAAACTCTGCACACGGCGTTTATCAACGCGAGGTTGATTATCTGCTCGAACATGAAATGGTGCGCACCCTAGACGATCTCATCTGGCGTCGTACTAAGCTAGGTCTGTATCTGTCTACCGAAGAGCAGCAGGCGCTCGCCGACTATCTATCGAGCAAGCAGCAAGATGAGACAGTGACACTATCTCAAGTCAGTTAAGTCACTTTGGCCGGCTCAAAGCAAAGGCTTGGTGCTCGACCAAGCCTTTTGCACTTTAGCCAGGGTGTCCATCTAAGCGCGGTTTAAGCAGCATGGGCGCAAAATGAAACAGATAGAGCGTGAACGCTATCACCCAAAGCGCACCACTCAGTGCAACCCACTGAACGAAATATTGTGGCAACCAAGCAACCGCGATACTGCGCACCAATGCGGCCGCAAATATCGCCAGGAAGGCAACGCTCATGTTTGGCCCTTGGTAAATAGCGCGTCCTGTGTGGCCCATCGTCACACGTGCAATCATTGCCAATATGCCCCCGCCCAATGTCCCGATCGCAAACAAATGCAGCATATTGTGACTGGCAAAACTCTGACCAAGTAGCGCACGCAACAGTAAACTGAGCGGAATACACAGGTAAGTAAGATGCAGTGACCATACTAGCGGCTCACTGAGCGTACGCCACGGCTTCCAACGCAGCAATCGAATCAACTGAGCCGTGCCCGCAATTAGCATCAATTCTGGACTCAGTTGCTCAAACGTCAGCGGAAAGAAGCAGAGCACTAACAAGCCAACTAAAGGTAAATTGGCACACCATTCCAGCCATACCAGCGGTTGAGGCTTATCAAAGTTAAACCGTCTAGCGGTAAAAAACGGAATCACTCTTGCGCCCATAATGGACAGCAGCAAGGTAAACCACCACAACATAGCTTGCCACACCGCAGAAGATGGAAAGGGCGGCATGCCTTTAATGGTGGCGTAACTGGCAAAGTTCGCCGCGATTGCGAGCAAAAATAACGGAATAAAGAAAAGGTTACGCCAGCCTTTTGCTTGGATAAGTCGACGCCCCACTTCATAGGCTGCCAAAGCGATAAACAAGGCTTCCAGCGTGGAGGTCAACCATAAAGGCACAGGGGTCCAGAGCAGTAGGCGTGGGGCGAGCCAAAGTGCGACCAACACAGCCAAGCGATAATGTTTAGTCCCATTAATCCCGGTCCAGTTTTGCACCGCGGTCAACACAAACCCCACCACGATTGCCATGGCAAAGCCAAACAACATTTCGTGGACATGCCACCACAATGCAGGCACTTGAAGCGCACTGGGCTGTCCGTGATTCAGCATCCAAATCCAAGCGAGAATCGACACTGGCGCGTACACTGCACCAAGTAAAAACAGAGGTCGAAACCCAAGGCGCAACAATGGCGTGATCGAGTGTTCAATACGAGCATCAGTGATGTTGAGCACAGTAGACTCCTAAAACGTATAAGGATGGGTAGTTAGTAACAATGACCGATATCGCAAGATACGTTCCAAAATATAAATAAATAAATTTCAATACCTTAGAGTTTCTCTCGTTATCAAAGTAGTCATAAAGACTCAAACTTAACGTGTCATATTGACTACACAGTGTTTTATGGACACTTTCATTTAGAGATAAAACTGGTTAGTTTATGTGAATGGCTCACCGCGCCCATTAAGGAGAGATGATGGCCCAGTATATTTTTGGTTATGGCAGTCTAATGAACTCGGCATCACGACAATTGACGGGGCAAACCTCCCCTGCTATCCCCTCAACCGCTCATGGATTCAAACGTTATTGGGGGAAAGTCGATAGCAGCTATATCCTTTCGCCGCTCGTGGTCGATAAAGGGCAAGGGCAGGTCAATGGCGTCATGCTTGAAGTCAGCCAAACTGGGCTTGCGGAGTTTGATCGTCGTGAGCGAGGTTATCACCGCGTAGAGATTGAGCCGCAGCAGCTTGATACGTCTGTCTCTCTCACCGAGCAAGACAACGTATGGGTGTACATCAAGGATAACCCTGAACCGCCTTGTTCACTGAGTCCTATCATGCAAACTTATGTCGATACGGTATTGGTAGGCTGTTTAGAAATTTCTGAGCAGTTTGCCAAGCAATTTGTTGAACACACCATCGGCTGGCATTTCCCACTCGAAAACGATCGTCATCAGCCCAAATATGGCAACCTGGCTGGGGTCACACCACAACACCACGCGACCATCGACGCCTTGCTCTCATCGGTCAGAGCCTAGTCTCTCAACCGCTGACGTTAATGTCGGCGGTTCGCTTTCTACCCTCATAAAAGTAGCATTCCAGCCATTAAAAAGACAACGTTTACACCTGCCACAATCGCTTATATCACAAGTGTTCCAGCTCGCACTTTATCAACATCACTGCTATATCAATTGCGTTATTTACATTCTCGGGGTTAAATAGTTTTAGCAATCTATTTCGAGGTCAAATATGGCAACAATCAAAGATGTCGCGAAAGAGGCGGGCGTTTCTATCGCAACTGTCTCACGGGTGATCAATAAGTCTCCCAAAGCGAGCAAAGCATCAATAGCGTCGGTAACTCAAGCTATGGCCAAACTGGGCTACCGACCGAATGCAGCAGCCAAGGCGCTCGTCAGCCAAAGCAGCAATACGGTTGGAGTATTGGTCGGTGATGTGTCTGATCCCTTCTTTGGCAGCATGGTTAAGGCGGTGGACAATGTCGCGCACGAGCACGGCAAGCATATTTTGATCGGCAACGGTTACCACAGTGCAGACGAAGAGCGCAAAGCGATCGAGCTGCTGATCAACAACCGTTGTGATGCGTTAGTCATCCATGCGAAAGGTTTGTCTGACCAAGAGTTGATTGGCTACGCGAAAGAGGTCAAAGGATTGGTGTTTATTAACCGCTATATTCCAGAATTGGCCGAGCGTTGTATCGCCCTTGATAACCACAAAGGGGCCTATCTAGCGACCGAGTATCTGATTCGCCACGGCCATACCAAGATTGCCTGTGTAGCCTCTTCACACCAGATAGAAGACTCGGAGCAACGCATCCAAGGTTATCTCGCGGCACTGAAAGACAACAACATTGAACTCCCTTCAAGCTACATTGAGTATGGCGAGCCAAACAACGATGGCGGTGAAAGCGCCATGACCAACTTATTAACCAAGTCGCTAGAGATTAGCGGCGTGGTCGCTTACAACGATTATATGGCGGCAGGGGCACTGTCGGTGTTGGATGAAAACGGGATTAAAGTGCCCGACCAAATTTCCATGCTCGGTTTTGATGATGGCTTGATTGCACGCTACATCAGCCCTCGCTTAACCACGATTCGCTACCCGATTGCGATGATGGCAGAGCGCGCGGCGCGGTTGGCGCTCAACTTAGCCAAAGATCAACAGGGCAATGAAGAGGCCTTGATGTTCACCCCAACCCTAGTGCGAAGAAATTCGGTCGAAAAGCGGGTATTAGCCGCGAAAGAGTAACAAAAAGGCATGCTAAGCATGCCTTGGAACTTTATCGAGTAACGCTTACGCCACCCCATGACCTTTCGACGCTACCCAGATTCGGTACCACTGCTCATTGGTGAGAGTCAGCTCAAGTGCGCCCACCGCGCTGCGAACGCGCTCAATGTTTCCGCTGCCGAGAATAGGAACCGGTTTCGCTGGTAGACGCATAACCCAAGCAAAGATCACTTGATCGATTGAAGTGGCACCAATCTCAGCCGCAACTTCATTCAGCGTATGACGCAAACGCTCCATCTGCTCACTGTTGTCACTAAAGATACGACCGCCCGCCAAACAAGACCACGCCATTGGCTGCACACGCTGCTGTTGAAGCTGCTCTAAGGTGCCATCTTCTGTTACTAGCAAGTTAACCGGGTTAATCTCCACTTGGTTGGTAATCAGTGGCTCGTCAACTCGTGATTGCAGCAATTCAAACTGCGCCGGAGTAAAGTTAGACACACCAAAGTGCTTCACCTTGCCTGCCGCTTTCAGTTGAGTGAACGCTTCGGCCGCTTCATCGGCATCCATCAGCAGATCTGGGCGATGTAAAAGCAGCACATCCAAGTGGTCGGTTTGAAGACGCGACAGTGACTCATCAACGGATTTCAGAATCGCATCTTTACCGCTGTTGTAGTGGTTAACTTGAGGATGCTCACCTCGGTAGATACCACACTTTGACACGATCTCAATCTGATCACGCAGACTGCTGTCTAGAGCAAGCACTTGACCAAACATACGCTCACAGGCGGAGTCAGGGCCATAAACAGGCGCATGATCAACCGTGGTAATGCCCATTTCGAGGTGCTGCTTAAGGAAAGTGTGTTGCTGCTGAGTCGTCATCCCCCACTCAGCCATACGCCAATAACCTTGGATCAGAGGGGAAAATACCGGATGTGATTTTTGCATAATAAACCTTCTTTTGTTGAGTGCAGCACTCTACGCCGCCCCTTAAACTACTTTCAGTATACTCACTCATTGCAGGGCGATTAACCCGGCTAAAACGAAAAGATAATTCGTTATAGAGAACAATAAACGCAATTTAATTTTCTATATTGAACGATATACTCAAACTGTCGGTCGATAGCAGAGCAAATACAATGCAGAAGAAACACAAGCGCTTTGAGCGTTACGCCTTGTTTGGAGAGGTCGCGAAGCAGTTAAGCTTCTCTAAAGCGGCTGAAAGTTTGGGTATTTCTCGTAGCTACCTCTCATCTCAAATTAGCCAGCTCGAGCAAGAGCTAGAAACCAGCCTATTGATTCGCTCAACACGCAGTGTGCGACTGACCGCAGCAGGGGAAAAAATTCTCAGTAGAATGCACACCATCAACGCCTCAATTGTTGAGCTTGAAAAAGAACTCGAGCACACCAACAGTGATGTCACGGGTTTACTGAGCATTACCGCACCGACGATATTCAGTCACCAGTTTCTCGTCGATATCTGCGCAGAGTTTCAGCGTAAACATCCGCAGATTGAATTCGATTTAGATATCGGCTACCAACGTGAAGATCTGACCAAGAGCCATTTTGATCTTGCGATTCGCGCCACCAATACCCCGCCAGAGAACATGGTGGCCAAAAAGCTGATGCCTTACCAACATATTTGCTGCGCTTCTCCCGATTATCTGGCCCGATACGGCACACCACAACAACCGAGCGAGCTACTGGAGCACAACTGTTTGTGTGATCCTCACCTACGCGACTGGCAGTTTGAGAAGCAGCAGCAAGTATTGACCATTGCCACCAGCAGCAACTTGTACATCAGTGACAATTTGTTGCTACTCAGGGCGGCAGAAAATGGTCAGGGGATCATTAAAATGCCCTGTTACTTAGTCGAACCCGCACTGAAAAGTGGTCGATTAGTTAGACTACTCGCCGACTATCAACTGGCGCAAAGTCATATCTATCTTATCTACCCACCACAATTACGCCGCAGTACTAAACTCAACGCCTTTGTCGACTTTATGCAGCAATGGTTTTTACAACAATCTTAATAAAAAACCCGCGACGGTTTCGCGGGTTTTACTATCATTTAAACGAGTCAGCACTTGAAATTAGTTTAGCACTTGCTGAACTTTGGGTTCTTGAGTATTAACTCCTTCAGCAAACTCACCACGCTGCAGTTTTTCACGCAGAATCGCGTGCTGATCTTCAGTAAAGGTGTAGCGTGACATAATAAAGATTCTTACCAAGGCTCCTAACGCAGGAAGCAAAGCAATACAGAAGAACATGCCACTTAGCGCGGTTTCTGTTTGTTCTGCATTTGGTACATATCCAATACCGGTAAGGATCAGACCCGTTAAGCCCCCCGCAACCGCTACCGATAATTTTCCTGTGAACGTTTGACCAGAGAAGGTGATCGCCGCAGTACGTTTACCACTGTGATAGTAAGAGTACTCGACGGTATCGGCAATCATCGCAGAGATCAGTGGGTTGGTCATCATAAAAATACCCGTAATCACCGCCAGCCAAGCCATCACGACTGTAGGATTATCGTAGCCAGTTAGGTAAAAACCAACGCGAGCTACGATTTCGAGAACACACAATGCAATGAAGATATCACGCTTTTTAAATCGCTTGGTGAGTATTGGCGTTGCCAAACAAGCGATGGCACTCACCAAAGTAATGGTACCAATCAACGAAACTAACCCAGCATCGCCCATATTGTAAGTGAAAAAGAAAATGTACAAACCATTCACTAAGTTAAAGAACACATTCATAAAGAATGCCGCCAAAATGAAGAACAGTGGCTTGTTTTTACGTACCGCTTGGAAGGTTTGTTTTAGAGTGACTTTTTCACAGTTGGCGGTCGAAATGCGTTCCCTAGTACCAAAGAAACCGTTGAGCATGAACACCAGTCCCACTAGCATCAATACGATCACCGCTGGCAAGTAACCTTGGTCTGTACGTCCGTCAGCAAAAAAAGCACTTAACTTAGGGAAGATAACCAGCGTTGCACCAATACCTGCGTTAACCCCGAGCATGGCACAGGTTGCTGCTTTCGCACGCTCTTGAGGCTCATCTGTCATGACTGACGACATAGACCAAAATGGTACATCGGAGATGGTATAAAGCGTACCCCAAAGGATGTAGGTGATACCCGCGTACATCACCTTAGTAGAGGTATCTGCATCCATGTTGTAGAAGGCCGCAATGGTCACCAATACAATCAAAAAAGGAGTGAACAACATATATGGGCGGAACTTACCGAAGCGAGATTCAAGCGTGTCCATGTAGCCCGCGATCACCGGATCATTAACCGCATCCCACACGCGAGCAATCAGGAAAATGGTACTGGCAGCAATTGGGGAAATGCCCAGAATATCGGTATAGAAATAGAGAATAAAAGAGCCGACTAAGCCGAAGCTAAAGCATTGGCCCACTCCGTAGCCGAAATACGACATCAGCTCTCTATTATTCAGTTTGTTTTGTAGTGTAGTCATGTTCACGTCTCAATAAATATTATTGTAAGAAAGATACCGACCGATTTCTCAAGGTCGGTTCACAGACAACTAATCCACTTCTGCGAGTGTTTTGATCAATTGCACTTCGCTCGCATCAAACGGCTGTCCTTGATCGTCAAGCAAATCGTGGAACCATTGACTGGCATAGTTAGCGTCATTACGTTTAATTTCTGGCCAAGGAAGGTGAGTTTGTGTTTTACCTTTCACAAGTCCCCATTGGTAACAACCTATATTTTTTTCTTTAAAAATAGGTAGTTGCTCATGCAGGTAAGACTGAGCATGACGAGCAAGCCATTCGGTACACATCATTGGGCGATTGTGAGCTTCGATCACCTCTAAAGCTTCATGGAAAAGATCGAGCGGCAGGTAGGCATGGAAAGTGATGATGTCTGACAGTTCCATTGCACGGCGATCGGTCGGATGTTCATAGATAGGTAAACTGCGGTCTAAAATACTTGGGCAGTGCCATGCACCGACAGTGAGTGGCTGAGTTGGATTGATATCACGTGCCCACTCAAACGCTTTTTCCATTAACTCGTGGCTAAATGTTTCCATTTCTTCGTCGTACGCCAGTTCGCCAGTGGTGGTAAAAATCATACGGTTGGTCGGCTCGTTGTAGAGATCCCAAATCACGATACGCGGATCGTTTTTGTATGTAGAGATGATGTCACGAATGTACGCTTCGACTTCTCCCCATTGCGACTTATCCATAACGATATTTCGGCCTGGGCTAGCAGCGGCTTGGCTGTTATGCAACTCAGGTACTGGCGCTTTTTGCTCGCCCAAGAAAGGATGTTCGCCAGAGAAACCACAATCATCCATAGGTGTTAGCATGACTTTGATACCGTTACGCTCACAAATGTCTAAAAAGTGCTCAATGCGCGCGTGTAAACCACCTCGATCCGCTTGCCAAACAATAAAGGGCAAGTTTGTACGTAAGGTGTTGTAGCCGACTTGTTTTGCCCAAGCTAACTCTTCTTCCATTATTTCTGGAGCGAAGCTGTCCGCTTGCCACATTTCATTCCAGTTAACCGCCGTCCTTGGTAAGTAATTGAACCCACGTAACCACCCTTGCTGTTTCTGCCATTGCCACGCTTTATCTTCTGACCATCTTTTCATCTTACTCATCCCAAAACTAAATTATTAACTAATAATATTAGCTAATATATTTAGACACATACTTTTTGCTAGTTAAGAAGAAGAAAATTGAGTAAGCAATCACAATAGTCCGGTAATCTTGACAAACTTTTGTGATCTCACTCAGTAACAGGTGATCGAAATATAATATTTAGCTAATATCTTTAGCTAACGAAATCGAGTTGATATTCAAGATGACTAAAAAAATCACCATGAGTGACATTGCCGCTAAGGCTGGCGTCTCCCAATCGACGGTATCCTTGGTGCTCAATGGATCAAACTCAGTAAAAATTGCTGAAACCACTAAACAGAAAGTGATCGATACCGCCGAATCCCTTGGTTACAACAATAAAAAAGTTGCCCACGCCCTGGGCCGACCGAAAAAGATTGCATTAGTGATCAATGGACTAAGCAGTTACGATCCTTTTATTGATGCAATCAACTCGGCTCGTGAAGAAGCGTGGACCAGTGACTATATTCTGGTGACGTTTAACTATGGTCATGATGAAGTGATGGCGAGTAAAATTGAGTCGGAGATCAACGGGGGTGACTATGCTGGGATGATTTATGCGTCGAGTATGACCCGTGAACTGCATCAACAACGCGTCAATACGCCACTGCCAACTGTCTTACTCAACTGCACCAATGAAAGCCGCTCTGATGCACCGAGCATTCTGCCCGCTGACATGATTGGCGCCTACAAAGCGGTCTCGCATCTCACCAAGCAAGGTTATCGCAACATCGCTATTTTATCTGGGGAAAGCTGGATGCTGGCTAGCCAACAACGACATCAAGGCTATCGCCAAGCACTGGTTGATGCCGATATTTTGCCGAATGAAGAGTATTGTCGTGAAGCCAACTGGTCGTTAAAAGAGGCCCATCAGCAAACCTTAGAATTATTGCAGCTAGCCCAATCGCCTGAAGCGATTTTTTGCTGCAGCGACTTTATGGCGATGGGATGCTATCAGGCAATCGCAGAGTTAGGGCTGAAGATTCCGCAAGATATTGCGGTGGTGGGTTACGATAACCAGCAGATCGCTTCAGAAAGTTTTCCGGCATTGACCTCGGTGGATCTGCCCTATTCTGATATGGGCAAACTGGCAGTTGAGTCTTTACTAGCCCTAATCGAGAGCCAACCTTTACTATCACATCGTCGTAAAGTAGAAGGTGAACTGATCGTTCGTCTGTCGTCAGTCAAATAAAAAAAGGTGGGCATCAAGCCCACCTAAACGCTACCTAAAACTCAAACTGATAAACCGTTTGATGTTGATAGCTCTCCCCCAGCGTTAACACCCCACGGTTAACGCCCCATTGTGGTTGGTTTGGTCCATCTGGAAAGTATTGCGTTTCCAAACACAAGCCATCATACAAGTCATACTCTTTGCTCTGGCCAGGCGTTCCAGACAAGAAATTGCCCGAATAAAGCTGTACCGCTGGCTTAGTGGTTTTGACTTTCATCACCACATCTTTTTCAGGTGCAGTTAGGACCGCCGCCACAGCAGAGCCATCGGTCACCTCAGGCCGGAACACAAATGCGTGATCGTAACCGCCGGCAGTTTTCTGGTCTGGCTCAGCGAGGAACTGACTGCCAATCTCTTTTCGTTGGGTAAAGTCAAAACTGGTACCTGCGACGGGTTTAAGTTCTCCATTAGGAATTAAGCCAGCATCGGTTGGCAGATACGCATCCGCCATAAGTTGTAGATGATGATCTAAGCTTTTGGCGCCACTCGCCTCCCCTGCCAAATTAAAGTAAGCATGGTTAGTTAGATTCACTGGGCAGCTTTGGTCGCAGCTCGCAAGGTAAGCGATCTGCAGCGCGTTATCATCGGTTAAGGTATAGGTCACTTGCACATCAAGATTGCCCGGATAACCTTGATCGCCCTCAGGGGAGTGCAAGCGAAACACCACATGCTGTGAATCCTTCTCAATCACTGACCAGCGGCGCTTATCGAAGCCTTCAAGTCCACCATGGAGCGAGTTTTCACCATTATTGATATAAAGTTGGTACTGTTTGCCGTCTAACTCGAACTGCCCTTTGGCAATCCGATTGGCGAAACGGCCAACCACCGCGCCAAAGTACGCTCCTTGCTGCATGTGCTCGGCCATATTAGGTGAGCGCAATAGCACCTCACGCGCCTCGCCACTTACGGGCAATGTGCAGCTTAACCAAGTCGCGCCTATGTCCATAAACACCACGCTCATCCCTTGGCGATTAGTAAGCTCGATAAGTTGTGCGGGGTTGCCATCAAAACTCGGCGTTTGCGCCATCGACTGCTCTAGCTGTTGTAAATTCGTTTTCATGCCGCCCCTTACAATGTCTCAACTAAACCAGCACCTTGTTTGGCTTGGCATACATAAATAGACTCTTTCAGCCCTGTCGCTGCTTGGTATTGTGCTTCTACTGCGGCTTTCACTGGCTCGACAAGCTCTGGAGGCATCACCGCCACAATGCAGCCGCCAAAGCCGCCACCAGTCATACGAACTCCACCTTGCTCACCAATCACTTGCTTGACGATATCAACTAAGGTGTCGATCTCTTTTACCGTTATTTCAAAGTCATCACGCATCGATGCATGAGACTCAGCCATTAGCTCACCCATGCGTTTCATGTCATGCGCCGCGAGTGCTTGGGCTGCTTCAAGGGTACGGTCGTTTTCAGTGATCACATGACGAGCACGTTTTGCCACTAACTCATCCAGCTCAGCCACTTTCTCGTTGAACTGCTCAATGGTCACATCGCGCAATGCTTTGACGCCAAAGGTGCGCGCCGCTTCTTCACATTGCGCGCGGCGAGTATTGTATTCGCTGTCGACCAGCCCGCGCTGTTTGTTGGAGTTAATGATCACCACCGACATCTGTTCCGGCATCGAAACAGATTCAGTTTCTAAGCTACGACAGTCCAGCAGCATGGCATGATTCTCTTTACCTTTGGCTGAGATCATTTGATCCATAATGCCGCAATTACAACCGACGAACTCATTCTCAGCTTTTTGGCCGTTCAGAGCGATTTCTGCTTGGGAGATATCTAAAGCGTAAAGCTCCTTAAAGGTTTGACCAATCACCACTTCGAGTGCAGCAGAAGAGCTTAATCCTGCGCCTTGAGGAACATTACCGCTGACAGATATATCAGCCCCGCTAAACTGGTGGCCTCGAGCCAGCAAAAACTTCACCACCCCGCGAATATAATTTGCCCACATTTTGTCTGCTTGAAAGGTGATATCTTGAGTGATATCAAACTCATCAACCTGATTGCCATAATCCACGGACACCAAACGAATCAAATTGTCGTCTCGTTTTGCTGCTGCAACCACAGTTTGGTAGTTGATAGCACAAGGCAGCACAAAGCCATCGTTGTAATCGGTATGCTCACCAATCAAATTAACACGGCCTGGAGCCTGAATGATATGTGTCGGTTGGTAGCCGAGCATCAGTTCAAAAGAAGTTTTTACTGCTTGAATTAGTTCAGACATGTTTAAATCTCACGCTTAAATTGGTTGAGATTCCCAAGCGAAATCCAGTGCTCAAGAATCCATAAATTTGTGGCTATTTTTGCTCTTTGTAGTGCACATCGCTCAATTCACGCAGGCGCTGCGCCGCTTGCTCCGCAGTGAGATCGCGCTGGCTTTCGGCTAACATTTCATAGCCAACCATAAACTTACGCACGGTTGCGCTACGTAGCAGAGGTGGATAGAACAAAGCATGCAATTGCCAATGATCGATGTCTGTACCTGCTTCGAAGAACGGCGCGAAATGCCAGCCCATTGAATACGGGAAGGAGCATTGGAACAGATTGTCGTAACGGCTGGTTAGCTTTTTGATTGCAACGGCCAAATCGTCACGTTGCTCGCCAGTCAGCTCACTCATCCGGCGGATATGTGTTTTAGGTAACAACATAGTTTCGAACGGCCACGCTGCCCAATAAGGTACCAACGCAACCCAATGCTCGGTTTCTACCACAATTCGCGAGCCATCTTTGAGCTCCGCTTGGACATAATCGACTAGCAAGTTACTGCGATTTTGTTGGTAGTAGTTTTTTAGATGGTGCTCTTTGCGTTCAATTTCATTGGGTAAGAAACTGTTCGCCCAAATTTGACCATGCGGGTGAGGCTGAGAACAGCCCATTGTTTCGCCTTTGTTCTCAAACGCTTGCACCCAAATGTACTCTTTGCCAAGCTCCTCAATTTGATCGTTCCACGTGTCTATCACACCACGAATTTTGCCAACCGGAAGCTCAGGTAGCGTTTTGCTGTGATCCGGAGAGAAACAGATAACTCGACTTAAACCGCGCACGCCTTGGGTTTTAAAAAACGGATTGTCTGACTCAGGCGCATCAGGTGAGTCGACCATCAGCGCAGCAAAGTCGTTAGTGAACACGTAGGTGCCTTGGTAATCTGGGTTTACATCGCCAGAAATCCGTTCATTCGTCGGGCATAAAAAACACTGTTCGTCGTAACTTGGCAACTCATCAATTGCTAGCTTTTCATCCGCACCACTCCAAGGGCGTTTCGCGCGGTGAGGGGAAACCAAAATCCACTGCCCCGTCATCGGGTTGTAACGACGGTGAGGATGGTCTACAGGGTTAAACTCAATATTCGACATCATAAATACTCAACTGTTTAATACGGAAAACTCGCGTGACAACACGCGAATAAAATCAATATCCCTGCGGATTGTTAGACTGCCATTTCCAAGTGTCAGCGGTCATTTCAGCGACACTGCGAGTGGCTTTCCATCCCAGCTCGCGCTCTGCTTTATCTGTGCTTGCCCAGCACTCGGCGATATCACCAGGGCGACGTGGACACAGCTCATAAGGCACAGGTTTGCCACAAGCGCTAGCAAACGCATCCACCATCTCCAAAACACTGGAGCCGTTTCCCGTGCCCAAGTTATAGGTATGCAGGCCAGCTTTGTCGCCGACGGCATTTAATGCGGCGATATGACCATCGGCCAAGTCCATAACATGAATATAGTCACGGACCCCCGTTCCGTCTGGTGTCGGGTAATCGTTGCCAAACACCGACAGCTTATCGCGGCGGCCGACTGCGACTTGGGCGATAAAGGGCATCAGATTGTTGGGAATACCTTGTGGGTCTTCGCCCATAGTGCCGGAGGGGTGGGCGCCGACAGGGTTGAAGTAGCGAAGTAAGGTGATGCTCCAGTCGTTTTCAGCGTTAAATAGATCACTTAAACACTGCTCAACCATATACTTACTGCGACCATAGGGGTTGGTTGTTTGGCCTGTGGGTGAATCTTCAGTAATCGGCACCACCTCTGGATCACCGTACACAGTCGCAGAAGAACTAAAGACGATACTTTTCACCCCGGCTTTGCGCATCGAGCGCGCCAACACCAAAGTGCCGTTGACGTTGTTGTCATAGTACTCGAGCGGCTTAGTCACAGACTCGCCGACCGCTTTTAAGCCAGCAAAGTGAATCACCGCATCAATCTGGTGCTGCTTGAATACTGAATCAAGAAACGCTTCATCACGAATATCTCCAAAATGAAAACTCGGAGTTTTGCCGGTAATGGCTTCGATCCGCAGCAACACTTCTTGTTTTGCATTACATAGATTGTCGACGATAACTGGTTCTAACCCCGCTTCAATCATCTGCACGCAGGTATGACTGCCAATGTAGCCCATTCCACCAGTGACTAGAATTTTCACCTCTGACTCCCGATTCGTTTCATTTTCGTTTGACTAAGACACCTTAATCCTGTTGCTAACAGCATATCAGTCAACCTTGATCAAGTTCCGTGATCTAACCCTCATTGTGTAAACGTTTCCACAACTAGCCATTTTGGGGTTCAATGGCAATTAAAGTCATATATGGCAATGTAATTAAGAGCGAGAGACCGCTCAATTTGAATGGGACAGTTGTCGCTATAACTAAGTGATAGCGACAAAGAGGGCAAGTTTTTACACTGGAGTGTAAAACGTTTTCAATGTATCGCTAGGCACGATACTGACTGAGAAATAGCTTTGTGGTGTGCTGTGCCAACTCTCTCGCCTCATCTTGAGTTAATGAAGGCTTGATACCGAGAACCTGAGGCCAGAATGCGCTGCCTTTAACCAAACTATGGAGCTGGCTACTAGCGAGCATAACGTCATCAATAACCAAGGTTTGGTCTTCTATCTGCTGATTTAACCAACGAAATAAAACGGTTTCTTGCTTAGTCATTTTTGCTTCTTGCTCTTTAAGCTCTTCTGGTTTGTAAAAGAAGTAGCCCAGTGCGACTTTAGCCAACTCCACATAGTGTGGGTCGGTGACCACATTTATCTCGCTCTCGAGCAAAGCAATGAGCTGTTCGTCTATGGTCAACTGAGCTAAGCCCGCCACCTTGTGTTCAGCCATTGCAGTGCGCCACAGTTCAGAGAGCAACTCCATTACGATCGCTTCTTTGGATTCAAAGTGATTGTAAACCGTACGCTTGGAAACCTCTGCCATCGCGGACAGCTTATCCATACTGGTGTTTTGCACACCAAATTCCTGAAAAGCCTGTTTTGCCGCGAGTAAAATGGCTTCGCGTTTGAGCTCACTGCGGCCTCTCTTTTTCACTTTCATAGAGTAAACGATCCTACTTGAAATCACTTTGATCTATTTTACACCAAGCAGTTTACTTTAAAAGCAAAGCATGTAAACTACACCGTATAGTTTACTTTGAGATTGTTAGCATGAAACGCATATTGTTAACCACTGTAGGAGCAATCATCATGACCGCCTCTTTTCTATCTTGTTCGAATTCAGTTACAACATCGAATGAACACTATCCTAAGAAATTCGCCAATAGCGAGCTTGAATACAAAAGTGGCTTTGGCGATATTGTAAAGATCACCAAGTCCTACTTCACCACCGAGCGTCTAAACCCGACCCCCACTTTTGATTTACCCGTTCACTCAATGACCGCAGAGCAGTTGGAGAGTGAGCGAGATGATGTGCTGTACCGTTTGGGACATTCAAGCATTGCAATCAAGATCGATCAGCAGTTAATTCTAACCGACCCGGTGTTTAGCGATCGCGCGTCTCCGGTTCAATGGGCAGGACCAAAGCGTTTTCACCAACCACCGATTTCAGTCGATGCAATGCCCAAAGTTGATGTGGTGTTGATTAGCCACGATCATTACGACCACTTAGACAAGGCCTCGATCAAAGCGCTGCACGCTAAAGTAGAGCTGTTTTTAGTACCGCTAAAAGTGGGACCAATACTGCGGAACTGGGGCGTTGCTAAAGAGAAGATCGTCGAGCTCAACTGGTGGGAGGCTCATGTTCGTAATGGGGTTGAGTATGTTCTGACTCCCACTCAGCATTTCTCCGGGCGTGGCCTTACCGACCGAGATGGCACTTTGTGGGGGAGCTGGGTGATCAATGGACAACAACACAAGGTGTTCTTTAGTGGCGATTCAGGCTACTTCTCTGGTTTTAAAGAGATTGGTGACAAGTACGGCCCGTTTGATTTCACTATGATTGAGACTGGCGCATACAACAGCCTTTGGGCCGATATCCATATGTTCCCGGAGCAAAGTGTACAAGCGCATATCGATCTTAAAGGTAAAGTCATGATGCCGATTCATAACAGCACCTTTGATCTTGCGATGCATGATTGGAATGAACCAATGCAACAAGCAATGGAAATTAGCGCGCAAAAAGGGGTTACTATGGTCAGCCCAGAAATGGGGCAGCGGGTCGAGTTGTCTGCGCCACTGCCTATCAAACCGTGGTGGAACCTGTAATCACTCTGTTAGACGCTAGAACGACGTCTTCCTAACGCTCTATTGTCGTCAGGCATAAATTTCTCATTGCATGAGAACAGTGATACCCATACTGATACTATGGTTATACAATGACAGGCTTGTGTGACTAAGGGGCAATCTATGTCTACTTCAACCAGCGCTATCGACAAACGGATGAATATTGTCGCGTTAACATGGCCATTGTTTGTCGAAATCTTGCTACGGACAGCCCTCAACACCAGTGACGTATTCATGCTCAGCGGCTATTCCGATAAAGCGGTGTCAGCTGTCGGGGTGATCGGTCAACTGTCGTTTTTTCTGATTATCGTTTCGTCGATGGTCAGCAGTGGTACTGGCATTTTGATTGCGCAGTACAATGGCTCAAATCGCCTTGAAGAATCCGGCTACGTGGGCGTCGCCAGTATCGCGCTTTCCTGTTTAGTCGGTGTTTTTTTAAGCGTAATTGCGATTGTCGGCGCCTACTACTTTCTGCCGGTTTATGGCCTAGAAGCTCAGGTCGAACAATACGCTCAAGAGTACTTATTGATCAGTGGCGCGATGACGTTCAACGTGACCATCGGTATCGTACTGACCACGATTTTACGCAGCCATGGCTACTCTCGCTCACCTATGGTGATTAACCTTATCAGCGGTTTTATCAATATTGTCGGTAACTACATCGCCTTGTATCAGCCATTTGGCTTACCGGTTTATGGCGTACAAGGAGTGGCGGTTGCAACGGTGATCAGTCAGGTCATTGGTACCTGTATTTTGGCGATAGTGGTGATGCGCAGCGATGTGTCATTGCCATTTGGCCAATGGCGGCAAATCCCGAAAATCATCTATTCACGGATTATAAAAATCGGAGCGATGAATGCTGGCGAAGTGCTGTCGTATAACATGGCGCAAATTTGCATTACCTTTTTTATCGTGCAGATGGGCACCGCTTCACTTGCCGCCTTTACTTATGCGCAGAATATTGCGCGTTTGTCGTTCGCGTTTGCGCTGGCACTCGGTCAGGGCAGTCAAATACAAGCGGGATACTATATTGGCCGCGGCTGGATTGACTCAATTCTCAAGCTGGTACAAGGTTACTTTGTGATTGGTTTTGTGGTGTCCACCCTAGTGACGGTGACGGTTTATTTACTGCGCGACAACATCATTGCGCTGTTTACCACGGATGCGAAAATAGCTGCGCTGACGGCTAGCTTGATTGCCGGATCGATCATCTTAGAAGCCGGCCGAGTGTTTAACCTGATCTTTATCTCCGCGCTTAAAGCCGCTGGGGATATTAAGTTTCCGGTGCAGATGGGTATTCTCAGCATGTGGGGACTTGGCGTCGCAATGAGCTACCTGTTCGGCGTCCATTGGGGCTATGGCGTCTTTGGCGCTTGGATGGCGATTGCACTTGATGAGTGGTTCCGCGGTTTGATCATGGCAAGGCGCTGGCGCTCTAAGGTTTGGACTCGCTTTACGCTAGGCTAAGAAAAGGGCGCGAAATGCGCCCTTGATTATTTATATGGCTTCAATACTAAGCAGTAAACACGCTTCTGGGTCGAGAATGGGTAGCGTAATGCCGACCTTAGCCAACCACTCCCCTTTGATGGTTATCTCTCCTTGTTGCCACCAGCCATCACTTGCTTTCATCAGCTGCGCGCTGGATTGAGGGTAGTCGACTAAGCGAACGCGATAGCTGCGTTGTGAATCTAGGTGCTCAATCAGTAACGGCTCTGGTAGTGCATAATCCGGCATTGCTAGCTGACAGACAGTGATCAATGTGTGATCCGCTTTTGTGACTCCATAGGCCAAGCGAGTCTGGTCGCCACTATCAAGATAGAAACTGTCGCCACTATGCAGCAGCGCTCGATACTGTTTATGCAGCGCGATATATTTGGCAAAGGCTTGTTTCTCTTGTTCACTCTCCTTGACCGGATCCAACTCTACCCCCATATGACCATTGAGAGCGGTTAAACCGCGCAGGTTAATGTCATGACTGCGCCTGGTGGTATGGCTGCGATAAGGGCCAATATGCGCGCCCATCACTTCAGGCGGGAAAAAGATCCCCATGTGCTTTTGAATCGTTTGTCGCTCCAAGGCATCATTGCAATCTGACGTCCAGAAACGGCAGGTTCGCTTGAGGATCTCGTAATCGATGCGACCACCGCCCGAGCTACATGACTCAATTTCCACTTTGGGATGAGCGGCAACCAGTTGGTCAATCAAACGGTACAATGCTTGAGTTTGACCGTGCACCGCGCCGCTTCCCTGATGCGTCGCTTGCACCAGCTCTCGGTTCATATCCCATTTCACGTAACCAATATTGTGCGTGCTGAGCAAGCTATCTAAACAGTGATACAAGTATTGAAAGCAATCACTGTTTTGCAGATTGAGCACATATTGATAACGCCCGGTCGGCTGCTGATAGCCATCACAGGCCAATAGCCATTCGGGATGAGTGCGGAACAAATCAGAATCTGGGTTGACCATTTCTGGCTCGACCCAAATCCCAAACTCCATGCCGAGCGAATTGACATGGCTGATCACCGGCTCTAAGCCATTAGAGTACTTAGTGCGATCTAGGGTCCAATCTCCGAGCGATGATTTGTCATTGTTGCGCCCCTTAAACCAACCGTCATCGATGATGAAACGTTCCACTCCCATCTGCGCCGCTTCGCTCGCCATTTGGCAGATATATTCAGGGTCATGGTCGAAGTAGATCCCTTCCCATGTATTGAGATGAACAGGGCGAGGTTTGTGCTGGTCAAAAGGTAAAATCTGTTGGCGAACGTAATGATGGTTCGCTCGGCGAATACCATTGATCCCTGTTGTACTATAGGTAGCCAGAAGCTCTGGAGTGGCGTAACTTTCACCGGCTTTGAGAATCACCTCTCCTGGGATCAACCACTCCCCCGCTTGCAGCAGTCGACGGCCATCGCTTTTAATATCTGCACGCCATTGATGATTGCCGCTCCAAGCCAAATGAAAGCCCCAGACTTCTCCTTGCTGATCGGAAAAGCCCGCCGTTCCGAGCAGACAACCAGGAAAGTATTCATGAGACGTACGACCGCGGCGATTTTCAACCACCCAAGAGCCGTGGCTGATGGTTTGGCGCTGCGCCTGAAACTCGCGGCTCCATCGCCCGTGATAACTTTCAAGTTCTGCGGCTCGAAACGGCAGCGGTAAGGTTAAAGCAAGCTTATTCAAGGTGTAGTCATCGTTGGCACGATTGGTTAGCACCATCCGTTTGCTGAGTACGCCCGATTGGTCAAGATTGAGCGAGATAGTCAGCGCTAACTGGGCAACAGAATCAGCGCACTCAATCTCAACCCCTTGGTTCGATTGCTGATGCGAAACGTAGTCAAACCTTGGCATACTTGCCAAACCATGGCGATGACCTTCTATCCCTGATGAACCAAAACTGCCACGCCCGAGTTCAGGGCAAAGAGTTAAAGGCACATCATGATCCAAGCGCGCTTGTGGCACTGCTCGCTGCTGACTGTGAAGCAATTGGCCAAACTGCGCTTGATCTAGCTGCGCGATGCGCTTACCCCAATAAATAACTTCTGGTGCTGGGGCTAACTTAATCACCAGCGACACTTGCTCGCTATGGAGCTGAACAAATGAATCCATCAACTTGACTCCTTAAAAACTCAGCTCAACTTGGTAGCGATAACGCGAGTCACTGAGTAAGTACTCTTTGTGCACACTTGGCGTCCAAGAATCATCACCACCAACGCCCATATGGAAACCATCGATACGGACGAAAATCGTATCTTGTTTGATCAGTTCATTGGTGTGCTTGGCTTGAGCTAGAT
The DNA here is from genome assembly GCF_023195835.1 of Vibrio sinaloensis. Classification (NCBI taxonomy): domain Bacteria; kingdom Pseudomonadati; phylum Pseudomonadota; class Gammaproteobacteria; order Vibrionales; family Vibrionaceae; genus Vibrio; species Vibrio sinaloensis. The sequence goes on from NZ_CP096199.1 coordinate 2,354,554, forward strand.
TGGCTTGGCTAAACTCACTCACGGCAAAGTGGAAGTGGCCACGAACGGTGAGCTCCCCTACCTGCGCTTCCATCACATCACAACGCAAACCGTTATCAGACGGGAAGATGTAGTTGGTGTGCATCTGCTCGACCGAAGAGTGATAACGGCCAACATGCGCCGACGCTTTGCGATCTGGGTAGTTTTCATGCGGACCACGACCAAACCAGCTCACTGGCTGCTGGTGCTCACTCACGCCGTGATCGTACAACGACAATTCCATGCCAATTCTCGGCAGCGGCGGCAGACCATGAGCAAGCTCAACGTCAACATCAATCGCCACTTCACCCAGTTGTGACACTTGATAACGCCATGTCGAGACAATCAGTAATTTGCCCTGATGCAGATAGGCGGACTTAGTCACCACTTGTAAGCCCGCTTTGTTCTGATTCCACTCAAAATCAACCGCTTCTCGAGTCAAACTATCAAGGCTCATAGATTGCCAACGCGCAAACCATGAGTTGGGGTCAAGCCTATCCGCCTCGCTGGTGCCGATGTCATTGTCCAATGGTGCACGATAAAAGTTGTCGATAATTGGCTGAGTCAGTTTTTCGTTATCGTTGACCTTCCAACTGCTGATGGCCCCTAGGCGTTTGTCAAACTCCAGAGCAAAAAGATCACTGTAGACCAAAAGCTTTTCCGGGCTATCTGAGATATTGGCCTGCCATGGCTGTTTGGCTTCAGGCAAGACCAACTCGGGCTCAACATCAAGTTCGAACTGCTCAGTCGCGCTCACGTGTCCGGCTTCTGCCCATGGTGTCGCTCGGCTAAGCACCACTTGCAGATTGAGGTGATAACGTGCATTTGGCGTATTGAGCGTGTGGGTGTTTTCTAACAGTAGCTCAACCGTTTGTTGGCTTTCGAGCGCAAGATCAATTTCACCGCCATCCACCACATTGCCGTTCTCTAAAATCTGCCATTGCAGGCACTCGCCGGCACTTGAAGTAAAGAGGTTTTCGCTCTCAATGCGCACGGTTAACGGTGTTTGTTCGACCAAAGTGAACTGATAAAACTGCTGCGCTTTTTTCACCTCATACAAGGTCGGATGAACCGTGCGATCTGGAAACAGCAAGCCGTTGATACAGAATTGACGATCGTTGATATCATCTCCGAAATCACCGCCATAAGCCCAGTACTGATTGCCTTGCTCGTCGGTCTTGGTTAGCCCTTGGTCGACCCAATCCCAAATAAAGCCGCCTTGCAAACGAGGGTTGTCACGAAACGCTTGCCAATACTGAGTAAAACTGCCCAAGCTGTTGCCCATCGCATGGGCGTATTCGCATAAGATCAGCGGTCGCTGCTCATCGGGGAGCGCGATCGATTTTTTGATCCCCACTCTTGGCGTGACCTGTGGCTGATGAGCCACCACTGGCAAATCCCAATCAACCCGAGCGTACATTGGGCAGATAATGTCGGTGGCCGCGGTCATTGCGCCGCCCCCTTCATATTGAACTGGTCGAGACGGATCGCGCTGTTTGACCCATTGATACATGGCATGATGGTTGTTGCCGATTCCGGACTCATTGCCCAGCGACCAGATAATGATCGACGGATGGTTTTTGTCTCGCTCAACTAAACGGGTCATTCTGCGCACGTAGGCATTTAGCCACTCAGGATCGTCGGAAAGACGACACATAGGAAACTGCCCGTGGGTTTCGATATTGGCCTCATCGACCAGGTACAAACCGTACTGGTCACAAAGCTCATACCATAGCGGGTGGTTGGGGTAATGCGCGGTGCGCACCGCATTGAAGTTATGCTGTTTGAGCAGTTTGATATCACGAATCATATCTTCGCGAGTCATCACATGGCCAAGCTCAGGGTGATGTTCATGACGATTCACACCGCGGATCAGCAGCGGTTTGCCATTAACTTTAAGCTGTCCCTGATCAATCTCGACCTGACGAAAGCCAACGTCGTAACTTTCACAATCCACCAGTTGCTCTTGCTCATCGAGAAGCGTGACCACCACTCGATATAAGTTGGGTGACTCAGCACTCCATAATGCGGGTTCTGTGATGGCAAGCGCATGATTCACCTTGTCGCACCACGGCCCTTTTTCATCGACAAAATCCATACCAGGATGCGCATCTTGGGTTGAAATCAGTTGTTGATTGGCATCGTATAGACTGACACGCACTCGATGTGGCAAGTTCTTTTTCGACAAGCTGGTGGTTACTTTAAGCGTGGCATCACGATAGCTGTTATCAAGCTCCGTCACCACCTGCACATCCTTAATGTGAATGGCAGGCTTACTCAGCAATGTCACATCGCGGAATATGCCACTTAGCCACCACATATCTTGGTCTTCTAGATAAGAGCCGTCACTCCAACGCATCACCATCACGGTCACCTGGTTGTCGCCTTCGACCAAGAAGTCCGACAAATCAAATTCTGCCGCCAGTCGCGAGTCTTGCGAGTAGCCCACCCACTTTTCGTTACACCAGAGATGAAACGCGCTGTTGACCCCATCAAAAGTAATCGTGGTTTGTGCGTGCTTAGGAGAAAACTGAAAACAGGTACGATATATCCCGGTTGGGTTGTCTTGCGGGACATACGGAGGGGTATCGGCAAACGGGTATTTCACATTGGTGTAAATCGGCTTGTCGAACCCTTGCAATTGCCAGTTGCTAGGAACCGTTATCGGGCTCCATTCACTGTCATCAATACTCTTAGTGATGCTCTCAGCCGGAACCTGATCCGGTCGATCAAACAAGGCAAATTTCCACTGACCATTTAAACTCAGTCGCTGGTTGGAAGGCACCTTGTTCAGTGCATCGTGTTCATTGGAGTAAGCATGAAGAGGCGCATGCGCAGGCAGCACGTTGTGGTGAACCACATGCTGATTTTCCCATTCGCGCGCCGCTATGATTTGGCTAAAAGTTCTCATCACAGCACCCTTAAAATAAGAGGAAAAAGAGCGCAACCGACTGGCAAGGAAACGCTCAAAGTAGAGAGCACCCAACAAGGCTCGATGGGTGCTTGCCTTTGCTCGTGTCAGTCATGATTGCCGTCACGAGCAAAGGGAGGTCACGAGGTTTTATTTAAACGTACGTTGGCGAACCTTCTCAAGCTTGTTCAGGATAGTATCGATACGATCCGGATGAACCATAAACTCTTGGAAGCCCTTCATCCCTTCTTTTGCCATCGCAGGATCGGTATCTCGGTCGTAGAACTGAGCGGTACCACCCGCCGTTGCCAGCATTTCAACCCCTTTATCTAGGAAAGGATCCGCTTTCGCTTTGGCTTTATTGTTGGTTGGAATTTGCAGCAACATTTCGTTGATCAGCTGCTGGTTTTCAGCGCGAGCGACAAATTCTAGGAACTTACGTGCGTCCTCTTTGTTTTTCGCTTTCGATGGAATATGAATGGTATCCATCGGTGCATCTTCCGCCATTGGGATTGCAGAATCGATCATCGGGAACTGGAAGAAGCCCATTTTGCCATCAAGCTCTTTCGGGAAGTTCGGCGTAATGAAGTTGCCCATCAAGTACATCGCCGCTTGGCCATTGTAGAGGAACGGCTGCGCTTCTTGCCAAGAGTATGAAGCATGGTTTTCTAGGAAGTAACCTGGCTCAACCAGTTGCGCCCAGTTAGCAAAAGTCTTTTTCACACGCTCATCGGTGTACGGCACTTTGCCATCCATCAATTGGATATGGAAATCTAAGCCGTTGGTACGCATGTTGATGTAGTCAAACCAACCTGCCGCTGTCCATAGGTATTTAGTACCGATAGTAAAGGGGGCGACACCATTGTCTTTTAACGTGGCCGATGCTTTAAGTAACTCATCCCACGTTTTTGGCTCAGCAATGCCGTATTGGTCAAAGATATCTTTACGATAGTACACACCCCATTGATAGTAAGTGTATGGCACACCATATTGCTTGCCATTCACTGTCATTGCTGGTGCGGCTGCCGCAAAATCTTGCTTCATGTTGTTATCGGCCCAGATATCGCTGACATCTTCAAACAGACCGCGGTCAACGAAGGTTTTCATACGGTTACCCGCGTACCAGAACACCACATCCGGTGGCGAAGTCACTAGCCAGTTACGAATCGTTGTCTTGTACGCTTCGTGATCGTACAGGTTGTATTTGACGGTGATGTCTGGATTCTCTGCTTCAAATCGCTTAACGATTTCGCCCCACGCCTCTTTTGGCGCTGGATCTGACGCATCGGAGTTAATCACCAAAGTGCCAGCCCAAGCAGAGGTCGACAGTGTTGCCCCGAGCACAGCGGTAGCAGCAAGATGTTTCACGTATTTCATATTTCAGGTCCTTGTTGGTTGAGCCACGGCTCATGGGTCCAATTGTTGTTTTTATTAACTTACCTAAAAGGCAGGCCAGCCTATAGGGGAAGGCTAACCTGCTGAAAATTAACCTTTGGTCGCGCCTAACGTTAAGCCGGCGATAAAGTGACGTTGCATGGTAAAGAACAGCACTACAGGTGGAATCGCGGCGACAATCGCGCCGGCGGACATCAATTGCCAAGAGGCCAACCATTGTCCTTGCAGTGAGCTCAACCCTGCCGTTACCGGGCGAACTTCGTCACTTTGCACCAGTACTAATGCCCAGAAGAAATCGTTCCAAATAAAGGTGAACACTAATACCGCCAGTGCAGCCAATGCTGGGCGCACCAGTGGCAGCACCACGTGCCAGAAGATTTTCCACTCACTGACCCCCTCAACGCGCGCCGCTTCAATCAAAGCGTCAGGAATACCGACAATAAAGTTGCGCATGAACAAGGTACAAAAACCGGCCTGGAAAGCGATGTGGAAAAAGATCAACGCCCAATGGGTGTCGTACAAACCAAAACTGATGGTGAGATCGCGCACAGGGATCATCAAGATCTGAAACGGCACGAAGTTACCGGCGATAAACATCGCAAAAATCCAGATGTTGGCCTTAAAGTTGTACTTGGCCAGCGCAAATCCTGCCAAGGTCGACAGCGCAACGGCACCCGCCACTGCTGGAAGAGTGATGAGCAAACTGTTGACTAGGTACTGCCCCATCGCTGTTGACATAAAGACTTGAGTGTAGTTCTCGACAAACTGGATTTCACTTGGCCAGCCCCAATAGTTACCGGTGTTGATGTCTTCCATACCGCGAATCGAGGTCATCATCACTGCGATTAACGGCAGTAACCACATCACGATAGAAATCGGTAGCGCGACTCGGTAGCTAATGTTGGCAAAGCGACCCGCTTTTTGAATCGGTTGTGGGTACATTATTTTTCACTCCTCAACATACGCCATAGGAAATAAGCGATATACACATCCATGATAAGGAACAACACTACAGAAACTGCCGCGCCATAACCCATGCGATAGTTAAAAATAGACTCTTCGTACATTTGGTAAGCCAATACCGTCGAGCTGCCCCATGGACCACCCGCAGTCATGGTCGCCACTAAGTCGAACGAACGCAGTGCACCAATCACGGTGACCACGATGGCGATAAAAGTCGCAGGACGAAGTTGCGGGATCACCACATACCAGAGCATACGCCACTTCTTAGCGCCATCAAGGCGCGCCGCCTCTAGCTGCTCGGGATCGAGATTGTTTAACCCTGTGAGATACAAAATCATGCAGTAGGAAATCTGTGGCCACAGACCAGCGGCAATAATGCCGTAGGTCACGTAATCTTCATTGGCAAGGATAGAGATAGGTTCGATTCCGAAAGAGCCAAGCAGCATATTGAACAAGCCAAACGATGGATCGTAGAACCAGGCAAACACCAGACCGACCACCACTTGCGAGATAACAAACGGGAAAAAGAACAGCGACTTAACGACACGAATGCCTTTCACCTGCTGATTCAAGAACAAAGCAATGGCCAGGCCGATAGGAGGAGCGAGCATAAAGAACACCAACCACAGGGTGTTGTTCTTTAGAGAAGTATAAAATGCATCAGAGTCAAACAGCTCTCGGTAGTTATCTAGACCGACCCAGACTTTCTCGCCCAGTCCATCCCACTCATAGAAGCTAAGCCAAATACTATCTAAGATTGGATAGATGACATAAATGGCGAAGATCGCCATTGCTGGGGCTAAAAACAGCCATGGTGAGAGCTTGGCGCTTACCCGTGCCTTACGCCTTGCGGATGGAAGACGATTCTCTGGGTATATCGTTTTCACAGATTGCTCCATTTTGTGTGACTCCTTGTCACATCCTCAGGTTAAATGTCGACATAAACACTTTACTAAAAGTAGTAGAAAGTTAACCAAAAGATGAAGTTTTATCTAATATACGCTTCATATATTAATAACTGTGACGATTTAATACAGAGTAGCTAATCATTTTTGTAAACGTTTCCACAAAAATGGTCATTTTCCATTAAATAACCATGATCAGGATCAACTATTGCCCGATCGTCGCTAACAAAAATTTATCAAACAGGTATGTTTTATAGGCATAGCGAAACGTACAGTGATTTATCGCTCATTCTTCGCTCATAAAACGAGTTTTTTGCGCCATAAGGCAAGGAGTAGATATGGCTGACATCAGCTTAAAACAGGTCATCAAACGTTTTGGTGATGTGCAAACCATTCATGGTGTCGATCTAGAAATAGAGAATGGTGAGTTTGTCGTCTTCGTTGGTCCTTCGGGTTGTGGTAAGTCAACTTTGCTGAGGCTTGTCGCGGGCCTAGAAGAGATATCCGACGGTGAAATCCATATCGATAACCAACTTGTGAATGACGTTGATCCCGCCGAACGTGGCGTTGCTATGGTGTTTCAATCCTATGCGCTTTATCCGCACATGACGGTCGAAGAGAACATGGGATTTGGCCTAAAAATGAATGGCCACCCAAAAGAATTTATCGATAAGCAAGTGCAAAGTGCGGCCAAAACCCTGCAACTGGACCACTTACTTAAACGCAAACCCAAAGAACTGTCTGGGGGGCAGCGTCAACGTGTTGCGATAGGCCGCGCGATTGTACGTAACCCTAAAGTCTTCCTGTTTGACGAGCCGTTATCGAACTTAGACGCCGAATTACGGGTCGATATGCGTCTGCAAATTGCCAAACTGCACCAAGACTTGCAAAACACCATGATCTACGTGACCCACGATCAGGTCGAGGCGATGACGCTAGCGGATAAAATCGTGGTATTGCGTGATGGTCGCGTTGAGCAAGTGGGCTCACCACTTGAGTTGTACCATAAGCCGCAAAATGAATTCGTAGCGGGCTTTATCGGTTCTCCGAAAATGAACTTTATTGCAACTCAAGTTGAGTCTATTTCTGAGCAGCACCTGCAGTTGGTCAGTCAAGATGGCACTGTGTTCAAACTGCCAGCAATAAAGCAACCGCTAAGCAGTGGCGACAAAGTCACGTTAGGCATCCGACCAGAGCACCTCGCTATTGATAGCAGCGGCGACGTGACACTGCAGTTCCAAAGTGAAGTGGTTGAACGTTTGGGCAATAGCACCTACATGTTCGGTCAGGCATGTGGCGAAGATGGCTTTAAGGTGCACCTACCTGGCGACCAAGAAGTCAGCAAGTTCCAACAAGTCACCCTGAGTTTCAATCACCAAGATTGCCACTTATTCGACAGCCATGGCCTGCGGGTTGAGTAACGCCAGTCGCTAGCAACTGCGGTTGCTAGCTCACGACCGACATCACTTGCTGTCTAATCCAGACACTTTTTTCTTCGTGTTGATGAGCCTTAAGAAATAGTAGGCTTATATCGAAGTCTGGGATAGACAGCGGCGGTGATATGGCCATCAAAGCATGATTATCTCTCTCCATTTCGGCGAATCGCTTCGGTACAATACACACTAATGGCCTTCCGATGAGTAAGCGACGTATGGTCAGAAAATTGCGTGAAGCCACCCCCACCCTACGCTCGTAACCGAGTTTATCCAGACGCTGATCCACCTGTGTTTGCAGTCGCCCATCCGGGCTCACCAAGGCGTGCTCATAGCGAACAAAATTGTCTAGAGTCATTGACTCACCATTGGCAATTGATGCTGGATCAAACAAGCACAGATGCTGCTCTGTGTACAACTGCTGACTCAAGAAACGTCGATTCACATTGTCGATGCTGCCTATCACCACATCGAGCTCTTCCTGCTCGACTATCTGGATGTAATTGCTGCGATTGACGTTGAAAAAACTCACCTGAGAGTTTGGCGATGCCTGCTTTATGGTGTCATACAAGCTTGGCGCGAAAAGCTGCTCGGCATAGTCGGTCAAACCTATCTTCCATACTCCAGCATACTCTGTAGCCGAAAAATGTTTCTTTGCCAGTAGGTCATGTTTTATCGAAGCCAATAGTTGATCGACCACTGGCGCGATGTCTTGAGCACGCTGAGTGGGCTCCATTTTTGCGCCAACACGATCAAACAGAGGATCATCAAACAGTGCACGCATTCTCTGCAAGGTATGACTCATCGCGCTCTGACTAACAAAACAGCGCTGAGCTGCTTGGCTGACGCTATGGGTTTGATACAGGGCTTGGAATGCCACCAGCAAATTCAAGTCCACCCCTTTCCAATTAAATTCCTTCACACCAATCCCATCTGATTCATAATTAATATCAACACTATTAATTTGAGTCATTCTAGCGTATTGCGTAAATTATCGGCACATTTTATTAAACGAAACGCCGAATCATGTTTGCAATATTTAAAACTTTCTTCTGGTTAGGCTGGATTAGCTTTGGCGGCCCGGCGGCACACATTGGCTACTTCCGTAATACCTTTGTCGAGAAACTAGGTTGGCTTGACGATCGAGAATACGGACAAATTGTGGCGCTGAGTCAGTTTTTACCTGGGCCGGGATCGAGCCAAGTCGGCTTTGCGCTCGGATACAAACGCGGGGGACTCGCTGGTGCTGGCATGGCCTTCCTCGGTTTTACCCTCCCCTCGGTGTTGATCATGCTTGTTCTGGCTATGGTCAGCAGCCAGCTTACTGACACCAGCGCATTTCAAAATATCGTCCACGGCCTTAAGCTGCTGGCGGTCGTGGTGGTGGCCGATGCCACATGGGGAATGTACAAAAACTTCTGTAAGCAGACATTGTCGGTGACATTGTGCCTGATGACCGCCATCGCACTGTTGCTGCTGCCTGGTATCGCGACGCAGATGGCGGTGCTGTTAATCGCTGCGCTGGTTGGGAGTGTGCATTTAGCCGCACCAGTTGAAGGTAAGACCGAATCTTTCACCCCTTCTGTCGCGCCACTACTGGTGTTTGTCGCGCTGCTAGTCGGACTGCCATTCGCCGCTCAACTGCTGCCACAGCTGCAACTATTCAATGACTTCTATCAGGCGGGTAGTTTGGTGTTTGGTGGTGGGCATGTGGTACTGCCGCTTTTGCAAAATATTGTTGGCGACCAACTCAGTCAAGATGCGTTTCTAACCGGTTATGCCGCGGCTCAAGCCGTGCCTGGGCCTATGTTTACATTCGCCACTTATATTGGCTACGAGCTGTCGCCAAACGCGCCTATTTGGGGAGCCTTGGTTGCGACCTTAGCTGTGTTTCTTCCCGGCTTTTTACTGCTACTAGGCGTGCTGAAAAATTGGCAATCACTCGCACAAAGGCCGAGAGTCTCTGGCGCGGTCAATGGGGTTAACGCCGCCGTGGTCGGTTTGTTGGTCGCGGCACTTTATCAACCTGTATTTATCAGTGCCGTCAACGCTCCGCTGGATATCGCTCTGGTCTTGGTCGGATTCTATCTGTTAAAACAGCTTAAACTGCCGATCATCGCCATGGTCGCTTTCTTTATTCTTGCTGGTCTCATCGGAGGCTACCTAATTTAGTTGCCCGTCACTGAAAGGAGAGCTGAATCTGCTCTCCTTTTTTAGTAACTATTGCTCTTTATTGCTCGTTTCCCGCATCATCGCCAGAGCTTTTTCCAGGTTTTCATTGGCGACTTTGTAATAGGTCGGTTTGGAACTGATTGCCTGTTGAAGGTAAGGGACGGCTTGTTCTGGCTTGCCTTGCAAAGTGAGGAAGTAGCCGACGTTGTTTAAGGCTTCTGGCTTGTCCATATGCTGGCTAAACACATTGAGCGCTCGATTAACCTCACCTTTTGCCAAGTAAATCAGAGCAAGGTTATTAAGCGCTTTCTCGTTATTCGGATCTTTGTCGAGCGCCTGCAAAATAAAGCGTTGCGCTTTGCGATAGTCACCGTCCATATAAAAGGAATAGCCGACATTGGTTAAGATTTTCACCGAGTTAGGGTCGATACTCAGCGCATGTTTATAAAACGCTTGGGCCAGCGAATGTTGCTTATCAAGATCTGCCACGACCCCAAGCCCCATATAAGCAAACTCAGGCGAGTACTGGTCAACCTTAAGCTGCGCAACCGACTCGGCATTAAAGAGCTCCTCGTTGCTTAGCGTTACAGCTTGTTGCAATCGCAGTTGATCGGCATTGACGGCACGCAGAAAATAACTCTTCCCTTGAGCAAAGTCGCCATTGCGACTGTACAACATACCCAACTGCTCTAACACACCAACACTGTTCGGGTTTTCCTCAATGGCGAGTAAGTAAGCTTTTTCGGCTAACGCAACATTATTGCGCGATTGGTGAATTCGCCCAATATTAAACAGGGACTTATCTCTGAACTGGCCATTTTCAAAGGCCAACGAGCGAATATATTCGTACAGGGCTAAGTCCAAATTGCCACGACTCAGTGCGGTATCACCTCGTGTAATAGCTTCTTGCTCGGTTTGTGGCGGCTCATCGATAGAGAGGGTGTCAATCGGTTTGCCATCATAAAGAGAAGTATCGAGTTTTGGCTCAGTACTGGAACACGCGAAGAGCGTCGTGAGCATCACCAGCAATAAGCAATAACGTAATCCATTCATAATTCTTTCCTTATTTCCCTAAAGTTGCAGTTAGGGACAACATTGATGGGCCGATAGCGACAATAAAGAAACAGGGCCAGATAAACAGCAACAGTGGGAATATCATCTTAGTCGGAATTTTAGCAGCAATCTCTTCGACTTCTTGGTTACGCTTATCGCGAAAGTCTTCGGTATATTCGCGTAGCGTTTGCGACAAGCTTCCGCCGATGCGCGAGGCATGCGACAACATGGTCACTAGTCCGGCAATCTCTTTTACCCCAGTTCGATCAACCAAATCATTAAACGCATCAGACATCTCTACGCCTGCTTTTATCTTGGCACACACAGTATCCAGTTCATCGGCAAAGTCAGGATGAGAGATCATCAGCTCATCCGCCACTCGCCTTAGCGCTGCGCTGAACCCCAAGCCAGATTCAGTACACACCACCAGCAAATCTAAGGCATCGGGCACACCGCCACGAATTCTGGATTGACGTTTATCTACCATGAGTTTCAAAACAAAATTGGGCACAAACAACCCAACACCGACACTCAGCATCATTAGCAAATTTCGCTGTGATAAGTCTGGTAAAAAGAAGTAAATACCTGCCGCTATCGATAATCCTATTAGAGCGGTAACACCCTTTAACGCATAGAAAATCGTCAGTGCATTCGCATCGTGGTACCCCGCGTGCATCAGTTGCGAGCGGATAGATTCGGTCTCTTTGCTGTTGGAGGGCTGCATCACCGGAGCGAGTGACTCTAGCGTATTATCAAGTCGGCTGCTCTTTTTCAGCCTTTCGCCACCACTACTTTTGCGAATCTCTTCCAGTTTATAGGTTAACGGCGATTTAGAGCTCAATAGCAATAAGAAAGTGGTAAAGATGATCAATACCGTAGCGATTAAGATCAGCCCCAGAAAAGCCGTTTGCTCATCCAACTTTAGATCGTTAATGATTTCAATGAGGTCTTGCATGGTTACACCTCAAAATTGATGATTTTACGTATCCACATCGAGCCAATGAACAGGCTCACAATACCTGCGCTGACTAAGTCCATCCCGCGCGGATCTTTATACAAGGGCTCAACATACTCGGGATTAATAAACGTCAAGAACACAAACAACAAGAACGGAGACAATACTAAAATCCATGCCGATAAGCGGCTCTCCGCCGACAAAGTTTTGATTTTGCGTTGCAGCTTAAATCGCGCCCGTAACACACGAGAGACTTTTTCTAAGTTCTCCGATAAGTTACCGCCAGTTTCTTTTTGCAGTAACACAGCACTAGAGAAGGCCAACATCGACACGGTCGGCGTGCGCTCGGCCATTTGCATAATCGCAAGGCGCATATCGTAACCATAGTTCAACAGGTTAAAGGTGTTTTTAAACTCAACGCCAATCGGCGCAGGCATCTCAGAACCGACTTCATTAAACGCCTGAGTGACAGGCTGGCCTGCTTGCAGCATCCGGCGCATAATATCGAGCGCCTCTGGCAACTGCTCTTCAAACGCAGCAAGGCGATCGGAAATTTTTTTGTTGAGCCAGAAATAGAGAACAAACCAAATACCGACCGCAGCCACAATCCCCACATAAAGTGGCTGACCTAAGATTATCGCGGCAAAAAACAGTAGCAGTGATGAAATCAAGGTAACGGTTAGGGTTTGACTTAAGCTCCAATCATATCCCGACAGTTCAATCAGCTTTTTGAGAGAGGAAAAAACCTCGAATTTAACTAAACGACGGTCAAGGGGGGTCAGGCTCTTCATGTAGTGATCATGAAGTAATGAGCGCGCTTCTTCGTCAAGGTTGGTTTGTGACTCTTTCAGTCGTTGCGACAGCTCTTTATGTTTAGCTTTGCTACCGGCAGCCGGGAGAATCAAAGCTTGCGAAATAAACACTACCGCAAAGAACAGAAGTACAAAAAATAACGTCGCGTCCTGCTGCATAATTCCCCCTTATGAGTAGGTCTCATTGAAAATGTCGAACGGGAGAGGCATACCTTTTTTCGCTAATTGATCATGGCATTGCGGAACAACCCCTGTGGCGGTGTAATAGCCCAGCACATTGCCCTCTTCATCCATTCCTTGACGATGAAAACGAAACAGCTCAGACATGGTGATGATCTCACCTTCCATGCCGTTGATTTCACAGATGCTCACCATTCTGCGCTTACCATCCTCTTGACGTTCCATTTGCACCACCAGATGAATCGCCGAGGCAATCTGCGAACGTAGATTCTTGGCCGACATATTCCAACCTGCCATCGCAAACATGTTCTCAACCCGGGATAGGGCATCACGTGGTGTATTGGCGTGTATGGTAGCAAGCGAACCATCATGACCGGTATTCATTGCCGCTAGCATGTCGACCGCTTCTGCGCCACGCACCTCCCCTAGCACAATACGATCTGGCCTCATACGCAACGAGTTTTTTACTAAGTCTCGCTGAGTGATCTCCCCTTTTCCCTCGAGGTTGGCAGGCCGAGTCTCTAATCTCACTACATGGGGTTGCTGCAGTTGCAGCTCTGCCGAGTCTTCGATAGTGACGATGCGATCATCAGAAGGTATAAAATTAGAGAAGATGTTCAAGGTGGTCGTTTTACCCGACCCGGTACCACCAGAGATCAAGACATTAAGTGCACCTCGCACCGCCGCTTCAACAAACTTTGCCATTTCAGGTGAGAGTGAGTTGAAATCTAACAGGTTGTCCATGTTCAATTTTTCGACAGCGAAGCGGCGAATAGAAACCGATGAGCCATCAAGAGCTAAAGGAGGGATAATCGCGTTAACCCGCGAACCATCGGCAAGGCGCGCATCGACCATAGGTGATGCCTCATCGATCCGACGCCCCACTTGGCTAACAATTCGGTCGATAATATTTCTCAGATGGCGCTCATCTAGGAAGGTGTAAGGGGTCAATTCCAACTTACCACGACGCTCAACGAACACGTGTTTAGGTCCATTGACCAAAATGTCCGATACCGTCGAGTCATGCAGTAGTGGCTCAAGCGGTCCTAAACCAAACACTTCATCTTCTATCTGTTGGATCACCCGTTTGCGGCCTTCAGCACTGAGGGCATGGGTTTGATCATCGGCCATTAACTGCACGATGGCGTCGTGAAGATCGGCTTTAGCTCGCTCAGGCTCGAGGCTTGCCAAAAGTCCAAGGTCTAAGGTTTCAAGCAGCCGCTGATGATAGTAATGTTTCACTTCTTGCTCGTGAGTTAGCTGCTTACGCGTTTCTTCGACCGCTTTATCCTTGGCGTCCGTCTCCATTTTTTTTCTTTCTTTCAACGCATTAGCTTGAGCTTCGGATGGAGAACTGGCTGAGCCTGCGCTTTGCGCTTCGTCATAAGAGGCTTGTTGCTCACGCTCGGAAGCTGCCACCTTCTCTTGCAACTCAGGGTTTAAGTTTTTACGTTTGAAAAACATGTTCGCTCTGCTCACCTCTTATTATTGGTTTTAGGAAAATAGTCGTTTTAACCAACTTTTCTTGGTTTCAGGCTCAGGTGTTAAAGACTGAACAAATCGGACAATCGATTTGGCAATGGAACTGCTTTTCTTGCTCTCAATGAAAGGCTTGCCTAGGTTGGCACTCTCAAGTGCAATCTTGAACTCATTGGGTACTGTATGCACAGGAATATCGCCCAAGGTGCCTTGAATATCTTTCAATCGAATCGACTGACGCTTCTCATAACGGTTGATCACCACTTCCATCTGTTCTCTGTTCAGACCAAACTCAAATGACAGCAACTTCATCATTTGCGTGGTATTTTTTATCGCCACGAGATTTTGCTGGGCGATTAAAAAAATCTTAGTTGCAGGGGCTAAAACCGGAGCAAACAAGCGATCTAAACCACGAGAGAGGTCGACAATGACATAGGGGTAGTGTTCTCTTAGTAGCGGCAACAGTTTGTTGAGATGCTTGGCCTTCTCATAGTTTTCGTGGCTATTTTCGCGCTTAAAGGAGAGTACATGCAGCCCCGATTTATGTTTGGTGACAAAGGTACTCAGCGCGACTTCATCAAGATCGGAAACGTTCGCTAACGCATCGGTCATACTGTAGGTGGGTTGGATACTGAGATAGTCATTCACAACACCAAACTGCAAGTCGAGATCGAGCAATAACACTTGCTCTGGGAACTGGTTGGCCATTTTTATCGCCGAGTTGAGCGCAATCGTCGACGCGCCGGAGCCTCCTTTGGTATTCATAAACACCAGCAGTTCCCCTAAATTGCGGCTGGCGACTTTTTCCTCTGCGACGTTTTTGAGTAATGGAATCAAATCATCAATTTGCGCCGTGTTAGAGACAAAATCTGCCGCACCGATACGCAGGGCAATTTTCAACGCGCCATTGTCATTTTCATTGCCAAAGACAATCAACGACGCTTCGTGGTTATCTTGATGAATATCCGGCGCTTCATAGTGTTGCAGCTCAACAATTTTTTGCGCCCAATTGGGTCCGGTCTCAACGAAAATTAAATCTGGTGGAGAAAAGTGGGCTAAGTTCGCCACCACTAAACCGTGAAAGGAGATCATCTCGTAGCTGATGCTCAAACATTTAGAAAGCTCATGGCTAATGTGGAGATGAAACGCATCCGAGGAGTAGAATACCCAAATCGTAAGGTTGGTTTTCAATCTGATCGGGGCATCCCCGCTTGGCGCTATCGGCACAGCCTCTCCCATTACTTCCTCCTAGCAATCCGAGCTACTCTCAGTTCCATCTGAGCGTCGGTGGTGGCCTAAATTTTCTCGCGGGCGAATCGTTTCAAAATCGGGAACGATTAACACGCCAGTTAAGTTAACGAAGCTTAATAACCCTGTGAATTGATAACTAAAATTCACGATTCGCGCTCTCACATATCTAATTGTAGAAAACACATCGTCATCTGTCAGAGTTCCGGTCACAACATTTCCGTCTGCATCCAAATAATCGACAACAATGTTGTTTGCTGTCAGCCCTCCTGGAGCATAATCAGGGATCGCCAGTGCTGGAATGTCGTTGCGATCTTCCACACGACACACCGCCGCCAAGCGCGCAGCCACTCGAGTCACGTCGTTGATGGTCTGCAGCGAATACACGTATCGCCCCACTTCAATCACTGAAAAAATAATCAACATCAGTGCGGTCGAAATTAAGGTGAACTCGATGATGGTCACGCCTTGTTGTTTGTTCATGGTTCTGTCCTCATTACTGCCGAGGCGATCAGTGGCACATCGAACGAAGTACTTGAGGAGATAGCATCAATAATGGGCGTATATTGGTGGTTGACGGTGATCGTCACATACTTGCCCGCACAGCTCATGGTGACATCTTCTGCGGTGACCCCTTCCATTATTGGTGTCGCATTCGCGGCCGAGGTTCGACCGTAAAGCACCACATTAATCGTATCAGACACCGTGGTCGCGTTATTGCACGGCACCGTGCTCCCGGTGCCCAAAATGTCGGCCGTGGCATGTCTGACACCATTTTGCGCCATTTTGTTGATGGTGTTGTACTGAATAAACGCATGACCGAACTCGGTGATCGCTAGCAAAATGGCGACCAAGATCGGCACGGTAATCAGCATCTCTACCGCGGCTAAGCCTTGTTGTCTGCCGCGCGCGCTACAACTTATAGGCTTACTCATCACGACTCCCTCCGATCCGGATCTTTGTAAAGCACAATCAAGTATGGCCCCTCAGAGTCAGAGTTTTGTCCTGGCGTCCCCCCGTAAGCAGAGCAATCATGAAGAAACTCACCAAACACCGCTTCTTTGCCGCTGTTTGACGTTGGCGCTTGCTGCAACATAAAGAAACAGCCCAGTGCGGTCACAGTGAAACTGTTGGTCCCGCCTGTCGCACCTGAGCAATCAACGATAGGGATCACTAGAATGCGGCGATCATACTGGCCCCCTTCGTTAATCCGGCAGGCACTATCACCGGTACAGGGCATAGCGGCTTGATAGTCTGTGTAGCTCCAAGCTTGCCCGCCCGCTCCTGACTTGTCGTCGTAAACTAAATTCCCATCCTTATCCAGCGTAGCTTTTTTAACCGGTTCTTTAACATAAACATCGGTCGGATAATCAGTTTCAGACAACCCACCACCGCCATAGTTACCAAAACGGGTGTTTAAACCTTGGCCTACCGGACCCACCGTATTACCCGGCTTAGTCAATACCGTATCGCCAATACCGACACGACCTTCAAAGCCTCCCGCTAAGGCAGTTCGCACCGTATCGGCACCAGAGCCAAAATCAAGTAACTGATAGTTACCCGCGCCCATTTCAGTCTGATCTAAGTCGGCAATTTTCAGCGCATACAGTTTGCCAGTATCGTAACCTTTACTCCCTGTGGCACTTTCATCTTGGCATACCGCCATAGGCACCACATTGACCGCAGGCGCGCTAGGGCTAGGGCCGGCGGCAGCCGAGACATTCAGCGCTTTGTCGATCCCCAGCCAATCAGCAAAGTAGTTTTCTAACTGGTAATTACTGATGATCACTCTTACAAAGGTATCTTGGTCGGCATCAAAGCCCGCGGTTTGCGTTTGCGGTGGAGCTGGGAAGCTTTGTGGATCGTTGGTGAACTGGACCAAAATCGAACCAGCGGGAAAGGACAACTCACCATTACCAGAAGCATTCGCTATATTGGTCACTGTGGTGTTAGCCGCAGCAGTGGCATCGACGGTCGAGCCATCACCGTCAATCACGACCGCTGCGGCTAATGCCGCCGCATCGGCACTGTTTTGCAGTCGTGACTTGTTCATCAGGGCATGATTGACGTCGATGGACAGCGCCGCAACCCCTATCAGAGCAAACATGGCAGCTGTTACCAGTACCAAAACTAACCCTTTTTGCCGACGTAACATTCGGCCACTTTGCATCCGATTCATAGTAGCTCCTTGAGGTTTAGTTACTGAACCCCTCTAAGAATTGACTATCGGTGCCTTTCAACTCAGAGCTTTGTTTACCCGTATAAATTTGATAGGCGCCTTCCATTCGTTCACCACTGCCAGACGGCACAACACCAAGATTGTCTTGGGTCGCACTCGGATTGTACGTTTGCTCTGCTCTCAACTGCGCGACATGCGTACCAAAGCTTTCGGCATTGTTGACACACCCCACCAGCAGTAGAGACAAGCACAACGTCATCATTAAAATATTGGTTTGTTTCATGTTTCCCCCTACAGACTATGTCCAAATGTGCCTTCTGTACCGCCTTTACTGCGATCCACATACTCAAGTTCCTGTTGCCCCGGGGCTTGAGCCTTGTTGGCAGGTGCAATATAGGCACCTCGTCCTAATAAGTAATACTCAAAATCATTGGGTTCAACGTAAAAGTCTGTTGGGAGCGTCACTTTCCTTCGGTCTATCGGTTTCGCCAAACGAGGAGTGACCAAAATCACCAACTCTGTTTCTCCAGAAATATACTCTTGGCTATTAAACAACTGACCTAGAATCGGAATATCACTAAATCCTGGCATCTCTTTAATGACATCTCGAACGTTTTCACTCATCAAGCCGGCAATGCCTATGGTTTGCCCGTCCGCCATCTCAAGGGTAGAAGAAGCGCTACGACGAGTAATAGGTGGAATCACATAGGTACTGTTAGTTTCCCCCGGGGATAGCGTAAGCGACGAGGTATTAGCGATCTCACTGACATCCACGGCAAGGTTTAAATTGATTTTTTGATCGGATAAAACCGTAGGAATAAACTTCAATCCGACACCGTACTCTTTATATTCAATGGTGATGCCGTTTTCATCAGGGACAGGAATCGGGAATTCCCCCCCGGCTAAGAACTCAGCTTTCGAACCACTGAGAGAGGTCAAGTTGGGCTCGGCCAACACTTTGGCAGTACCGTTCTGTTTGGCGATGTCGAGAGCAAAGGTAAACAAGGTATTGCTATCAATAAAGGTTCCCAACAAACCAGTACTATCAATGCTAGGCGCGGTGAAAATCGGCCCAATTCCTCCGCCGACTAGATCATCAATAACGCCTCCTCCTGAGGTTCCCCCCCAACCGAACTTGCCGTTTTGTTGAAAGAAATGGAAACTGGCATCGAACTTTCTCACCAAACTGCGCTGCACTTCGGCGACGGTCACTTCCAGCATAACCTGCTGAGCGCCACCAATCGTCATTAAGTTAATCACGCCGGTTTTCTGTACTTGCTCACTGAGTGACTTGTTCTCTTTATCTGCTTCTTGACCTGCCGAGTAGGTTTCAGCAACACGAAGAGCGATATTCATTGCCGTCTGATGGCTCACTTGCCCGCTTAAAATCAAGCGATTTTGCGCGCTATGCACTTCAATAGACTCATTGGGCAAAAACTCATACAGCTTAGCCTTAAGACTATTAAGATCGTGGGTCACTTCGATATTGATCGACTCAATCAGTCGCCCGCGACTGTCCCATGCCATTAAGTTAGTCGAGCCCAACTTCTTACCAATCAAAAACACTTCATCAGACTTAAGCATCACGATATCGAGCACATCGGGATCCCCGAGAGAGACCCGCTTCGCTTTGCCTGCCAGAGTAACATGGGTCGACTTATGGTGCGGCACCGTGACTACTTTGCCAGACTGAGTCGCCGCTTGAGAGCTCATGCTAAAGATGAACAGAAATGTAATGAAAACAATTATCTTGCGCATAGGTCACCTCAATCCTTGACTCTAATATTGCTCTTCTCTGTGCCTTTTAGAATCGTGACACTTGGAGCAACGTATCGTTTGACGACTTTTTCTTCTTCCGCATGAGGATTGCGTAGTGTCAGCTGGATCTCTCCCTTACTGCGCGCTGACAATAGTTTTTCAGCTTCACTCGGTGAGACTTCGAGTGTCACGGCGCGAACGATAATCGGTTTGTTTTCGGCCGTTCTCGCCGTTTGGTCGACCGCTAGCACTTTAATGTTTTTCAGCACAGTTAAGGTGCGTGCAGAAGTCCGGCTATAGCTGATGGTATTTAACACATCGACTCGGTTTCCGGGTAAAAGAAAACCCGCAACGCCGATAACATCATTAACACGAATCGTGACCGCTCGTTTGTCTTCCGGAATCAGCGCAGCCAACGTCGAACCTTCACCGGAGTTGGCGAGACGGTTCTGGGTAATGATCTCTCCCGGATAAATCGTCGTCGCGGCAACCTGCCCGAGCAGTGCCTCTTCAGCAGAGAATTGGCTTTCATCTCGCCAAGCGACTTCAAGCAACTTCGCGCTAACGTGTTGTTGTTCAATAATGCTTCCAGATGGTATCTCTTGCGCGGCGACCAACACAGGTTCACGCTCAACCACTTCAACCTCAGTCTGTGGCGTCAGTTGCCGATCCATCCACTGCTTAGCAAAAAAAACCGCGCCTAAACCAAAAGCAATAGAAAGTAAGAATAATAAGATAACTTGGCTTCGACTCATCGAGCACCTCCCCCTTTACCGTCCGCTGTAAAGTAGACTTCCCAAGCTCGGGCGACGATATCTGAGGTGATGACTGGCTCAGCTTCCTCGAAAACAATGATATCGCGGCTGATACCCACCAAATCTTTGGGAATACAAGGATAAAAACCCACACTGTGCTGCTGATGTAGATCGAGCAAGGTAGGAAAACAGCCCTCTGCGAGTTGTAGCTTACGACCTTGAGAGAGCTTGTCCCATAGCTGGCGATACTCCGTTTCCAGCAAAGGACCAAATTGAATTTTGTAGCCTAATCGACGCAAAAATGCAGGATCACTGATCTTTTCCGGATCCAGGTTCGTAGAAAACGCGAGAGTAAGGATAAACGGAATCGTGATTTGCTGTCCGTTGGGTAGAGAAAGATAGTCGTAAAAGTACTCCATCGGCACGATCCAGCGATTAAGCAAAGTCGCGACGGGCATCGTCTGACGACCCAAGTCGTCAATGATAAAGATGCCGTTATTGGCCATCATTTGCAGCGGCGCCATCCACACTCGATTGTGTTCACTGTGATTAACTTCGAGCATATCCATTGTCAGTTCCCCCCCGACTTGGATGCTTGGACGCTCACATAGGCACCAACGGCGGTCAAATTGCTCTTTAAATGCGATGGATTGGATTTCCGAGCTGGTCACGCGTTTGTGGTGCTGGGGAGAGAAAACTTTAATGATGTTCCCTGCCGCGTAGACCGCATAGGGGATGTAGACGGATGTATTGAGCGAGTTGAGGATACGTGTCGCGACAAACGTTTTACCCGTACCCGCATCACCATACAGCAACAAGGCTCTACCCGAGTTAATCGCAGGGCCTAAGCTTGAAATCATTCTTTCTGCACCGAGGACCTCACTCAACGCATGAGTAACATCTTGACGATTAACCATTTGCGCGCGCACATCTTGTGCTTTAACCATAGTATCGTAGGCTTCTAGGGAGACGGGCGCTGGACCTAAGTAGGCATCTTTGGCAAAGGCGACATCCGCCTCCTGCATTCCTTGTTCGGACAATCCGTAACGGACATGGCCTGAACTGGACGTTTGAAAACCAGCACTTTGCGCTTGGAACACCTCAACCAAAGATTTGGCTCTTAAATCGCCTAACATCTCTTCAATCATGTGGCTGTTAATGCACATCAATTTGGTTAGTTGCAAGATGTCAGACTTGGGGTAGGCAGCGAGATGCTTAATTAGCAGGTTTTCCAAAACCGCTTTGGGGATGCCCAAAGCATCAAACGAAGTAGGCACTGGAGGCGCGTCGGCTTGCGGCGTTAACTCCACCCTATGCTTAATCGGAGCTGTCGACTCAACCATAATGACTCCTTGTCATCTGTTGGCTTAGAAGTAGTAGAAAAGCGCCAATCCAATCACCACCACTGGCGCAAAAGGCATACGTAGCTTGTGTTCAAGTGCCCCCTTCCCTGCCACTATAGCGTTAGTTTGGCTACCATAAGCAGCGAGAAGCGAATATTTTGTTATCAAGTCTTTGATTGACGCCCCTGTCCTTATCCGATTCAAAGCGGCGTAAAACAGTCCTACCACCACGCTCGCACAAGCAATCCATGCCGACGCTGCCATTAAGTTACCCCATCCGAGCCAAAACCCGACCACACCAAGTAATTTGACATCACCGGGCGCCATGACTCTCACCAGATGCAAAACCAAAGAAGCGAAAAATAGTACCGCCCCTCCTGCGAAAGCAGTGACCAGCGATGACCAAACATCCGGCTGTAAAAAAATATGAAGCAAACAAAGAGTAAGTACGATTAACAAATACGTGTTAGGAATACGGTGTTCTCTCGCGTCACTGACAGCAATCGAGACAAAGCCTAACCAGATTAGATAATTGACAATCAACACGACTTCCTCATCCGCTTTTCGCTAGAAAATTGTGTTTAATTCAGAAATTAAAGAATCGCTGAACGCGGCAAATACACCGGTAAAAACAATCACCATCAGCCCAGCACCAACCACATACTCCACTACGGTTAAACCACTTTCATCGGCAAAGAATGCATTTGCCCTTGTTGTTAGTCTGCTCATATATCCCCCTAAAACAGTTAGGCTTGTAAAACTAAGGTTTAGAATTACAAGCCTAAATAAATAGTAGTAGGGGGTTTGATAAAATGCTTACATTAATATCAATTATTCTCTCGAGGCTTAAACCCCTCCAGCATCACCACCAGCTGGTGCTTCATCAAAAATGGTGTTCAACTCATCAGAAAGTAACCCTCCTAGTTGGTCAAATACAGTCGCTAGAGCGATAACGATCAAACCTGCACCTACCACGTATTCGACCACAGTCAAACCTTCTTCGTCTTGAATAAAGTCGGTGATGTTTTTAATTAGCTTGCTCATGATGTGTCTCCTTCCAAAGTTCATTAAGCTGTGCGCTTATTGATAAATTTAGAGATATTGAGCAACAACAGTTAGGACTTTCTTATCCATTGATAGGACTTTTTTGTCATCAATTTGGTTAAAAAAACGGAAGTGCAAATAATTTTGTTGAGCTAAATCCAATTTTTAAAATAAAAACTCTATCTCAGACCTATAACACGAATCACTAATATTCAAATAGATAAGAACAAGTTTCCGTAACCGATGAACTATAATGTGAATAATTTCTTAATGTCTCAATAGTAAGACTTGACAAAATCTATCAAAAACAAAAATGGGATATTAGTTCAAATAATAAACAGATAAATTATAAACGAGCTCAATAGCAAACTTGCTGCATTTCTGTTTCTAAGGCTAAGCTGAAAGTTGTACTACTCGCCCTACTGATATTTAAGAGGTTTAGAATCTAGCGTGGATGTACTTCATAAAGGCTACTGGCTTGGTCAATCAATCACCTACGTACCCAAAGATATGGTACGTAACTTAGAACAGCACTTTCATCTGCTTGACTACGGTTACGATGTGTCTGTTTTGAGTGAGTCCGACATCCATTTTTGTTTCTTCTTTTATGAAAGCACCTTTCATTCTCTGTTTCTTACCGCAGTCAAGCTATGTCAAAACTTAGATAAAAAGCTAGTGGTGATTCACGCCCAGCCGCTTCCAGCTGAGTTTGATGAGTTGGAGGTGATGTTTGCTTCGTTCAATATAGAAACCGATGATATGCACCTTTGGGTTGAGGAGCTCAACAAGCAAGTCATCTATCAGTTTACTCAACATCAAGACATTTTGGACATCCATAAGCTCACCCAAAATCACACCAACAAACACATCAGCAAAGATTTGGTGGAAATGCTGCGATATATAGAAAAAAACTTATCGCGTACTATTCGTGAAGAGGACGTGGCCGAATACTGTCATTACTCAGTGACCTATTTTTCCAAGTTTTTTCACAAAACCATTGGAGTGAGCTTTCGTGACTATTTAACCTTGAAACGCATCGCGTTAGCCAAGCAACTACTGGTCAGTGATAAAAAGGAGAAAATTTCATTCATCGCTTTTCAGTGTGGCTATAACGATGTGTCTTACTTCTCAAGGATATTCAAAAAGAAAACCGGAATTAGCCCTGCCACCTACCGTCAACTACACTAACGGTGTCATGGTCACAAGATGAACGCAAACTAACGATTAATGCTTTCATCCCTTTAAGTGCGCATGCTAGAGTTAACATTCTATTAACAATAAATATAACATTTGCCAATAACACGGAGTTAGAGAATGATTCAGCCTAACGAGTTGAGCAAACCAACCTGTGCTCTCCCGCCACCGAATGAAATGATCTTAAAATGGGCTGCGGAGCGGCCTGATCAAGTCTACCTAAAACAAACCATCAACCGTCAACATGTTGAGTTTACTTATGCTCAAGTCGCCGACCAAGCGCTAAAACTCGTTAGTGCGCTCAATGACTTAGGGGTTAAGCCAGGCGATAAAGTCGCCTTGATTTCAAAGAACTGCGCCGAGTGGTTTATTTGCGATCTCGCCATGATGCTCGGGGACTTTGTCAGTGTGCCGATTTTCCCAACTGCCGGCGCTGATACGATTGAATACTGTTTGACCCACAGTGAAAGTAAGGCAATGATTGCCGGTAAACTTGATGATGCCTCAGCAACACAACAAGTGATCGATAGCGTTGCAGATATCATCACCATTGCGTTGCCTTACGACTCCGCGCCGCGATGCCAGCATCAGTATACAGATTTGATAGCAGCAGCATCACCGAGTGACGCTCGCCCACAACATTATGACGATAAACTGATGTCTATTGTGTATACCTCTGGCACCTCGGGGCTTCCAAAAGGGGCAATGCTCACCTATGGAGCATTCTGCTGGTCTGCGCAACAACTGATCAATCACATCGGTATCGAAGAAGAAGATCGCTTATTCTCCTACTTGCCGCTGGCACACATTACCGAACGCGTCTATATTTTCGGCTCATCAATCATGGGCGGGGTCGAAACAGCCTTTCCTGAATCGCTCGACACCTTCATTGAAGATGTCAAAATGCAAAGACCGACGCTATTTATCTCAGTCCCACGTTTATGGACGCTGTTCCAACAACGGATTCAAGACAAACTTCCGCCCAAAAAACTTAATTTGCTGCTCAAGATTCCATTCGTTAACTCATTGATTAAGAAAAAACTGGCTGAAGGGCTCGGATTAGACAAAGCTCGAGTACTTGGTTGTGGTTCTGCGCCGGTTTCTCCTGCTCTACTCGAGTGGTATCGCAGTGTCGGCTTAAACATCACCGAAGCATGGGGCATGACCGAATCATTTGCCTACAGCACATTAAACTACCCATTCAGAGCAGATAAAATCGGCAGTGTCGGTAATGCCGGGCCGGGAATTGAGCTCAAGATAGCTGCAGATGATGAAATCATGGTGCGAAGCAAAGGCATGTTTTCGGGGTACTACAAAAACGATATTGCGACGCAAGAGTCATTTGATTCAGAAGGATGGCTGCATACTGGTGATATTGGTGCGATTGACAGTGAAGGTTATCTCACCATTCAAGGGCGTAAAAAAGATACCTTTAAAACGGCAAAAGGTAAGTTCGTCGCCCCTGTACCGATCGAGAAAAAACTGTTTGAGTACAGCCGAGTTGAGATGATGTGTTTGATTGGCCTTGGCCTGCCAGCACCTATCTTGTTAGTTGTGCCGCATGACTTCCCTAACTTCGATCGAGCTCGCTACGAGAGAACCACAAAGAAAGTGATCGCACGAATGAACGCTGAACTGGAATCTCACGAACAGATCAAAGGGGTGTTGATGATCAAAGACCCTTGGACCATAGAAAACGGGATTCTAACCCCAACATTGAAGATCAAGCGCCACGTTCTTGAGCAGAAATACCACGATGTAGGACAAAATTGGCCAAAAGGTCAGCTCGTTGTATGGGAAGAGTAACACTCTAAACCTTAAACGCCACAAGGAGAGCCGGTTAACGCTCTCCTTTTTCTTTTACTGTAAAGCGATTATGATTCTCTCATCTCGAAAAATAGTAGGACACCAATATGGATGCAAGGCTGCATCATCTAGCGGGATTGCGTTATTTTGAAGTTGCCGCACGGCTGAACAGTTACAGTCGAGCTGCCGATGAACTGTGTATTAGCCAAGCGGCCGTGAGCCAAAAGATTCGACAACTCGAAGATGGCTTGGGCTGTAAGCTGTTTGTTCGTGATGGCCGTGAAATGCGCCTTACGGAGCAAGGGAAGATCTTGTTTAGGCATGTAGCTCAAGGATTTGAGTCGATAGTCAGCGGCCTCAATCAAATTCAAAATGAGCCAGTTGATGGTCTGCTTTGCGTCAGTTCTACGCCTTCTTTTGCCTCTCGCTGGCTACTACCTCGGCTGTGGAAGTTTTCGACTCAATACCCAAACATTCCAATTCGTATCATTACCAGTTGTGATGCGCCGAATCTCAAACAGGGCGATGCCGATATCGCTATCTGGCAAGGAGAAGATCTAGACACGCCGAGTGGACAAAATCTGCATAAAGAATTTCTGTTTGAAGAAAGTATTTATCCTTTCTGCTCTCCCCACCTAGCCAGAACAATCGGTTTATCTGAACCAAAACAGTTACTCAATGCTTGGCTGATTCACTATGAGTCTGGCGGTTATCCCTGGCAAACATGGTTTGCTCAAGCCGGGGTCACCATGAACAAGGACTCCGTTCAATGGATGGATGTGAGCACTTTCGATCATGCTATGAATGCGGTAATGGCAGGTCACGGCGCTTGTTTGGCATCAGACTCTTTAGCTAACGACTATGTGGAGAGAGGGTTACTCATCAAACCATTTGAGATTGGCATGACACCGGGTATTCAATTCAATCTTTTCTATGATGATGAGTCCCCGCGGAGAAAACGAATTGCTGCGTTCGCTAATTGGTTACATAACGAGATTGCAGAGTAGCTTAGCAACTTCACGTATCCCAATAGTAACGAATGCTTTCTCTGTAAGCTTCTTCCCTAGTCACTCCGATGTCTCTTAGTGAGTGCTCAGAGAGGTGTGACAACTCTCTGCGTGTTGTGTAGTTACGTTTCCACACTTTAGCATTAGTTAAGAATTTCTTTAGTAAAGAGCGGAAGACGGATTGTTTGCCAAACTCGTTAATGTACGTATTTTCCATGTTAACCACCTTATTTGCATTTATTGGCTAAATAATTAACCATAGAGGCATTCATCTCAAACGATACAAACTGACACTCAGTTAAGGTTTACTTAAGTGAATGATCGCTTACCTCCACTACAGGGGCTTTACTATTTCTATACTGCGGCTAAGTTTGGTAGCTTTAAACGAGCCGCTGATGAGCTGTTTGTCTCCGCAGCCGCTATCAGTCAACAAATTCGCCAGTTAGAAGAGTCTTTAGGCGCCGATCTATTTATCCGTCAGCATCGAAAAGTGGTGTTAACCATGGAAGGTGAAGTACTTTTTGAGCAAGCGATGCGGGGATTTGAACACTTACAACAAGGTGTCAGACAGATAAACCGAGATCCCAATCCAAACCAATTGTCTATCTCTACGCTGCCCTCCTTCGCTCAGCATTGGTTGGTGCCTAAGATTGGCGATTTTCGCAATCAACACCCCGACCTGGAGTTGATGATAGAGCCCACCAGCCAATTAGCAGACTTTCAGAACTCTAGCCTAGACTTATGCATTCGCTACGGGCCGGGAAATTATCCTAACCTAAGTGCCGTGCTATTGTTCGAGGAATTGCTCTACCCTGTTTGCCACCCTATTTATCAAGAACAGCACGGCATCTATGATTTAAGCGACCTTACCGGTGCAGACTTAATTGAAGATTACTGGCGAGATTTAGATTGGGGGATCTGGCTTAACAACGCTGGTCACAGCACCTCTAAGCCGACGCTAAAATACAATGGCTCGCACTTTGTCTTAGAAGGTGCACTCTCAGTTCAAGGGGTAGCACTGGCAAAGCACACATTAGCTAAACGTTATATCGATGAGGGCAAACTAGTCAGAATAGGTAATTTGGCGCAAACCACTGACTACAACTACTATTTGTGCGCTCCACGCGCTTACTTCAAGCGCGACAAGATTAAGCGCTTTAGTGAATGGATTTTCGATCAAGCCAAGCAGAATCAATCTTTCGATGAATTGGGGCTAGAGATTATTGATAGTGGTAGCCCGAGGTGAAAAGCGAGAAGCTAAGCGTTCTCTCAGGGCGAAACCCGTTCTCTAAAAACAAAAAAAAGCCCCAGTCTTTCGACTGGGGCCTTAAAGCTATCTAGCTAGAGTAGAAATTACTTCTTAGCTTCGCGCTCTTTAACTTCTGCGATTACTTGCTCAGCAACGTTAGCTGGACAAGGTGCGTAGTGTGCGAACTCCATAGAGAACTGACCACGACCAGAAGTGATAGTACGTAGGTGACCGATGTAGCCAAACATTTCTGATAGAGGAACGTCTGCTTTAATACGAACGCCTGTAGTACCAGCTTGTTGGTCTTTGATCATACCACGACGACGGTTAAGGTCACCGATTACGTCACCAACGTTGTCTTCTGGAGTGAACACGTCAACTTTCATGATAGGCTCAAGAAGTTGTGCGCCCGCTTTAGGCATAGACTGACGGAATGCACCTTTCGCTGCGATTTCGTAAGCGATAGCTGAAGAGTCAACTGCGTGGAAACCACCGTCGAATAGTTCAACTTCTACGTCTAGCGTTGGGAAGCCAGCAAGAACACCAGTTTCCATCATAGATGCGAAACCTTTCTCTACTGCAGGCCAGAATTCTTTAGGTACGTTACCACCAACAACTGTTGACTTGAACGTGAAACCAGAATTCGCTTCACCTGGTTTGATACGGTAGTCGATTTTCGCGAACTGACCAGAACCACCAGACTGCTTCTTGTGCGTGTAGCTATCTTCAACTGGTTGAGTGATAGTTTCACGGTAAGCTACCTGTGGAGCACCTACTTCTAGCTCAACGCCGTAAGTACGCTTAAGGATGTCTACCTTGATGTCTAGGTGAAGTTCACCCATACCTTTCAGGATAGTTTCACCTGAATCTTCATCAGTCTCAACTTGGAAAGATGGATCTTCTGCAACCATCTTACCGATCGCGATACCCATCTTCTCAGTAGAACCTTTATCTTTAGGTGCTACAGCGATTGAGATTACTGGTTCTGGGAAGATCATCGCTTCAAGAGTACATTCATGCTTAGGATCACATAGAGTGTGACCAGTTTGAACGTTCTTCATACCAACGATAGCGATGATGTCACCCGCTTGCGCTTCAGTCAGTTCGTTACGCTCGTCTGCTTGCATTTCACACATACGACCGATACGTTCTGTCTTACCAGTTGCAGAGTTCAGGATAGTATCACCCTTCTTCATGCGACCAGAGTAGATACGGATGAAGGTTAGAGCACCGAAACGGTCATCCATGATCTTGAATGCTAGAGCGCGTAGCGGCTCATCTGCAGATACAGTTGCAACATCACCAGTAGGCTCACCTGTTTCTGGATCTGTTAGCGGCTGAGGATCAACTTCGTGTGGTGCAGGTAGGTAGTCTACAACTGCGTCTAGTACTAGCTGAACACCCTTGTTCTTAAATGCAGAACCACAGAATGTTGGGAAGAATGCTAGGTCACGAGTACCTTTACGGATACAAGCTTTTAGTTGCTCAATAGTTGGCTCTTCGCCTTCCATGTAAGCTTCCATTAGGTCGTCGTCTTGCTCTACAGCAGTCTCAACTAGCTCTTCACGGTATTGCTCAACGTCGTCAACCATGTCCGCAGGAATGTCTTGGATTTCGTAGTTTTCTGGTAGGCCAGAATCATCCCAAACGTAAGCTTTACGGTTTAGTACGTCTACCACACCAACGAAATCGTCTTCACGACCGATTGGCAGAGTCATAACTAGTGGGTTAGCACCTAGAACGTTCTTCACTTGGTCAACTACACGGAAGAAGTCTGCACCCATACGGTCTAGTTTGTTAACGAAGATTAGACGAGCAACTTCTGAGTCGTTCGCGTAGCGCCAGTTTGTTTCTGACTGAGGCTCAACACCACCAGAACCACAGAATACACCGATACCACCGTCAAGAACTTTAAGTGAACGATATACTTCAACTGTAAAGTCAACGTGTCCCGGAGTATCGATAACGTTTAGGCGGTGGCCATTCCACTCACAAGTTACCGCAGCAGACTGGATAGTGATACCACGCTCAGCTTCCTGCTCCATGAAGTCAGTCGTAGACTCACCGTCGTGTACTTCACCAGTTTTGTGGATTTTACCAGTAAGCTTAAGGATACGCTCAGTGGTGGTAGTTTTACCCGCATCAACGTGCGCGAAAATACCAATGTTTCTGTACTTTGATAAATCTGCCATTGTCTTACTCTGTTTATAAGGTATAAATTGCGCGCAGAGTATATCACAATCTGTCAAGACTGATACCCTTGCAAGCGCGGTATGTTAAAAAAATTTTCGCTTTGATTTGCCACTGATAAAAGGTAGGCAAAAGCGTTTGTCGTGCTAAAAATCCATGCGTAAATAATAGACGATAATAATCTGTCAGCGGCTAATTTTTTCGCTCCTTGCTATCAACTTAATAGAGGAGCATTAACACTTTGCATAACAACTCACCTTGATTGCGAAAGCTCGTCAAACCCAATGATTATCTTGAGCCAATGTTGGAGTGTCTATTTTGCAGCCAATAAGCGCGAGATGATAGCAGACTTTTCAGCCACTACCCAGTCCTGTTGCTTTAAGCCCGATCAGCGTATTGGTATTTTGCCCGTTTGTGTTCAAACATTCGTTCATCTGCCTGCTTTACAGCGCTGAAGTTTGAGCGATTTTCCTCAAAATGTGCGATGCCGAAACTCACACCAACGTTGGGGAGAAAATCATACTTTAGGTCTTGGTCGAGCTGTTCAAGCACTTGAGTGATAACACTTTGGTGGTGTTCAGGCGAAATTATTCCAAACTCATCACCAGAAATTCGGTATAAACAACTTGCTTCCGGCAGCATCGAAGAGAGCTTTTCCCCAAACGAAACGAGTAGGTTATCCCCCATTTCATGGCCAAAATTATCATTACAACGTTTAAGACCGTCTAAATCAACGTATACAAACACTTCATTCGGGGTCGCTCGTTGCAAGCCTTCTTCCATCGCATAACGATTAGGGAGCTGAGTTAATGCGTCGGTTTTCGCCTGTTTTAAATGCGCTTCAGCCTGACGTAGCGCAACGGCCTTTTCCTGCTGTAATCGGGTCATTTGATAAGCGATCACACATGACAGCATCAACACTTCGCATACCACAGCAATCAAGCCCAAGTGAGCCATGTAAATCGTCTTTAAACCAGCAATCTGCTCCTGACTTATCGCAATCGAGCCAAACAGCACAAAACCGAAGTTCGCAACTAAATACCAACGCGCGATGATGTTTCCTTGCCAAACTTTGTAACCACCCGCAACCACTCCATACAAAAGAAAGAGCCCCACCGCAGATCGGTTGAACTCATTTTGCAAGTTAACAAAGATGGTTGAGAGCAATACAAACAAGCTGAAAAGCGCGATCAACCCTACACCCAGCCGCCATATCCAACGGTCATTCTCTCGCTTGATTCCTAACAGTTGGAGGACAAATAACAGGTAAGCGATGTTAGAGAAAAGGATCGGCCAACTGGCGCCACCATACCAATGAATCCCCACCAGCTGAGGCAGCACTAACAAACTCGTCGCATTGAACAGCAGGTTTCCGAGAATAAAACCAGCATAGCTAAAATCTACCCAGCTATGGCGAGTAATGGATAACACCAAGTAGTAGAAAAACAGACCGAATAGAATACCCAGCCCCAATAGCGTAATGCTATTACCTAACTTGATTTCACTAACGTATGCCGTCTTAGACATAATAAAGGGCGTGGGCGGAGCGATGTTGAATTGAGAGCTCTGCCATGTCACCAATCGGTAGTTGCCCTCAGGCAATCGAACATCACAGCCATTGCGCAAGAAATAATCGTTGTGAGCCTCGCGCTTGAGCAATCCACCGTCGAAATAGGCTATTTGCTGGCCGTTTTCATCGTAGAGCCAATGATGAAACACACCAATCAAAGCTGAGTTGCGAAAATCAATCACATAATCGTTGGCTATGGACAAAGAGAAGCGTAGCTCACTGACATGGGTACCTCCAGTGAGCCGAAACGAATCTATAGGGTATTGCAAACGATCTTGAGTGCTGGTTATTTCGCTTGGTTGTTTAAGGTGATTCGCATCGTACCAATGGATATCTGTCATTTCGATTGCGCGAACAGGAAAGGAGCTTAAAAGCCCTCCAACGAGCACGAAACACGCGACAAGTAACAGCTTGTCGAACGAAATCCCCTTTAATGACTGCATTCCAAGTAATACCAATTCCATCTGGTTAATAACAATAATATTACTACAATCCCAACCGTCTGCATCGCTACTACTAACAAAAAAGCCAACAACTGTGTTGTTGGCTTGCTACTTACTTCAATCGCTGTTCATTGCGCTCAATTAACGAGGGCAAATTTCCGAACTTGGGAAGAAAAATTCGATTTCGCGGGCCGCTGATTCAGGACTGTCAGAGCCGTGAACAGAGTTGTGGCGCATACTCAAGGCATAATCTGCGCGAATAGTCCCGCACGCAGCTTGCTCTGGGTTGGTTTTGCCCATCAACTCACGGTAACGAGCAATGGCATCTTCACCTTCTAATACCTGAACCATGACAGGGCCTGATGTCATGTACTCTTTCAACGCTGGGAAGAACTCTTTGCCTTCGTGCTCAGCGTAAAAACCACTCGCTTGCTCTTCAGTCAAGTGCACCATCTTAGCGGCGATGATTCGCAATCCAGCCTTTTCAATTCGGTGATAGATTTCACCAATAAGGTTACGTTCTACTGCATCAGGCTTAACAATAGAAAAAGTTCTTTCTAGAGCCATAAGGGTATCCTTTCGTTTTTGTTTTAATGGAAGAGGCTCTGTGGCCTCTTAATTCTATTTATCAGCTTGTTGAATCAACAAGCCTGCTAGGGTGCGTACGCCAACACCGGTAGCGCCCGCCGCCCACTTATCAGTAGGGCCTTTGCGATAGGTCGCCGCACAGTCAAAGTGCAACCAACCCTTTTTGTAGTCTTCGACAAAGTAAGACAGGAAAGCCGCCGCTGTGCTTGCACCTGGTGAGTAATCACCACTGCTGATGTTTGACAAGTCTGCAAAGTTCGAAGGTAACATGCCGCGATGGAAATCCGCTAAAGGAAGTGGCCACAGGCCCTCTTTTTCGTGATTCGCTGCAGTTAACGCCTGATGAGACAATTCATCGTCAAAACTCATTAAAGCATGATAGTCATTGCCGAGCGCGTTTTTCGCAGCACCGGTAAGTGTGGCACAATCGATAATCAGATCAGGATTCTGTTCACTCGCGTAAATAAGTCCATCAGCCAACACTAAGCGTCCTTCGGCATCCGTATTCATGATCTCAACGGTTTTGCCATTTTTGTAGGTGATAATGTCGCCTAGTTTGAGCGCTCGACCAGAAATCATGTTTTCTGCGCAGCACAAAATCAGTTTCACGCGCTTGTTGAGGCCACGCATGATAGCGAGTCCAAGACCACCCGCGATCGTTCCCGCCCCCCCCATATCGGCCTTCATCGCGGTCATAAAGTTAGATGGTTTGATGCTGTAACCGCCAGAGTCAAAGGTAATCCCTTTACCGACCAAGCACGCAAACACTGGAGCGTTTTCATCGCCTGTCGGATTGAAATCTAACTGCAACATGGCCGAAGTGCGTTCAGAGCCACGCCCGACAGCATAAATACCTTGCCATCCTTCAGTAAGCAGATCTTTGTCTTTGACGATACGAGCAGTGACAGTCCCTTCTGGTGCCACAGATTTGATAAACTCAGCAGCCATGGTCGCTAGTTGACGTGGCGCCACTTCCTCTGCAGGCTTATTGATAATGTCTCGGGTGAAGTCGGTTGCTTTAATACGTGCATTTAATTCAGATTGTTCTGCATCAGCGAGCGCTGGCCACACTAGGGTGTTAGCTTTTTTCGGCCCACGGTAACCTTGATGAAAAGCCCAGATTTTTTCTAGGTCCCAGTCTTGACCTTCAAGCGCCACACTCACAATGCCTTGTGAATCCAGCTTTCGGGCAGCACGTTGAATAGCGCCCAAATCATGGCTGTCGGCTAAATGAACAGTCGCACTCTGTTCTGAAAAAGAGAGAATCGCCTTATCGCCCCATTGCGGTGCCGCAGGAGCTTGGCTTAGAAATACTGACATCTGTGTAGACATGGTTACTCCTTGTCTTTACTGGCGTTGCCTACGCCTTTTCTATTCACTGCTGGATGTTAACACTTTAATGTGAAATTGATAAAAAAACGGACCATAAGGTCCGCTTTTTTTGCTAATTTTTGTTAACTGCGATGGTTTTCCCGTTAAGGGTTAGTCCATTTCATCCATCCAACATAGAATGACCGCTTCAAGAATCTTTTCATTGGAACGATTCGGTTCGTCCTCAAACTCTTCAAGTTCGGTAATCCACTGGTGCAAATCAGTAAACCTGACATTCTTTGGATCCACGTCTGGGAATTTGTCACACAACTCAATTGCGATATCTCGTGAATCAGTCCACTTCATAGTTCCCTTCCTTTTTATCCAGTTATTAGTGATCTTCTGATGCGTGGTTTAGGGTGTACTTTGGAATTTCCACCACCAGGTCTTCATCAGCTACCTTCGCCTGACAACCTAAGCGAGACTCAGGCTCTAAGCCCCACGCTTTATCCAGCATGTCATCTTCAAGCTCGTCACTCTCTTCAAGAGAATCAAAGCCTTCACGAATCACCACGTGACAAGTGGTACACGCACAAGATTTTTCACACGCGTGTTCAATTCCAATACCGTTCTTAAGCGCGACATCAAGCACGGTTTCCCCAGACTGCGCTTCGAGTACAGCGCCTTCTGGGCATAGGTCTTCATGCGGCAAAACAATAATCTTAGGCATAACTTTATCTCTTAAATATCGTTGACTGATTGACCTGCCAGTGCAGCTCGAATCGATTTATCCATACGGCGCGATGCGAAATCTTGGCTCGCCTTATCCGTGTCTTTGATACCTTGTTCAATAGCATCGGCATCATCACCATTGCGCAGCTCGATCAGTGCTTCAATGGCTTTGAGCAGCTCAGTGCGCTCTTGGTCTGACAGCAGGTCATCACCATCAGCTTGCATCGCAGCCAACAAGCCTTCTATAACTCGGTCAGCCTCAACGCGCTGTTCAGCCAAAGCCCTCGCCTGCATATCTTGTTTCGCATGGGTCATAGAGTCACGCAGCATATTCGCCACTTCGTCGTCGCTTAAACCATAAGAAGGCTTGACTTGGATTTCTGACTGAACACCGGTGCTTTTTTCCATCGCAGTAACAGAAAGCAGACCATCTGCATCGACTTGGTAGGTGACACGAATGTGTGCTGCGCCTGCCGCCATAGCCGGGATACCTTTGAGAGAAAAACGCGCCAGTGAGCGACAGTCATCAACCATTTCACGCTCGCCCTGAACCACATGAACACTCATTGCCGTTTGACCATCTTTAAAGGTAGTAAACTCTTGAGCACGTGCGACAGGGATAGTGGTATTGCGCGGTACGATTTTCTCGACCAAACCACCCATGGTTTCGATACCAAGCGAGAGTGGGATCACGTCGAGTAGCAACATTTCTGAATCAGGCTTGTTACCAACCAAAATATCGGCTTGAATGCCCGCCCCAATCGCAACCACTTCGTCAGGGTTGATGCTCGTCAATGGAGTGCGGCCAAAGAACTCACCCACCATTTCGCGTACCAGTAGAGTACGGGTTGAGCCACCGACCATCACCACTTCTAAAACTTCTTCCGTATCAACCTCTGCATCTTTTAGTGCACGGCGACAAGACATCAGTGTTTTCTTGACCAGCGGACGGATCAGCGCTTCAAACTCTTGGCGAGAGACTTTACCGGACCAACCCAATACATCGACGTCAACTTCATCCTGTTGAGAAAACGCGATTTTGGTTTTGGTAGCCACATTGAGAACTACGCGATGCTGCTCTGAAGTAAGAGGAGTTGCCACTGCTGACTTTTCTACCAAATAATCGGCCAATAGATGGTCAAAATCATCACCACCTAAAGCAGAATCACCGCCTGTTGCCAGCACCTCAAACACACCTTTTGATAGACGCAAAATCGAAATATCAAAAGTACCACCGCCTAAATCATAAACGGCAATAACGCCCTCTTGACCCGAGTCAAGCCCATAGGCTATTGCGGCCGCTGTCGGCTCGTTCAATAAACGCAACACATGCAAGCCAGCAAGCTTGGCTGCATCTTTAGTTCCTGCACGTTGAGCGTCATCAAAATAAGCAGGGACAGTAATGACTGCTCCAGCAAGCTCCCCGCCAAGCGTCTGCTCCGCGCGTTGACTCAATGCACGTAAAATGTCAGCTGACACTTCAATCGGGTTTTTCGCTCCTGCCGCGGTTTGGATAACCGGCAAACCATTGTCACTGGTTGTGAATTGGTAAGGTAAGTTGGGGTAACGAGCTTGAATGTCGCTCAAAGATCTTCCCAACAGGCGCTTTACAGAAATGATCGTATTGTCAGGATCGGTTTCAGCTTTGGCTTTGGCAGCCTCACCAACTATTGACGACTGCTCAGAATAGTTGACGACAGAAGGCAGTAGGCTCTGACCTTGCTCGTCTTTTAAAGTGTTAGCGTCACCACTACGAACCGATGCAACCAATGAGTTGGTGGTACCTAAGTCGATACCAACTGCAAGTTTGTGCTCGTGTGGCGCCGAGCTTTGGCCCGGCTCTGCAATTTGAAGTAATGCCATGATGACCCTTGTTGTTTACTAGCCGAGAAGCTTCTCTTCGACTAGCTCAATTTCATGTTTTAGTTTGGCAATAAATTTTAATTTGCGTACTCGGTCCGCCGCTTGAGACCAATCGGCTTGATCGAGATCGTGTTCGACGTCGGCCAATTGTTGTTTAAACATCTTGGAGACTTTGGCTTCAAAATCAAACAGCGCAGTTTCTGGATCAGCACTCGAAGCGATCGATTCTAGTTCTTCACGCAGTTCCATCTGCTGCATCAAGAACATAGGATCCTGCATGGTTTGCTGTTCACCGCGAATTTCGACACCGTGTTCAGCGAGTAAATACTCGGCACGAGAAATCGGATTTTTCAATGTTTGATAGGCATCGTTTATCTGTGCTGCTTTTTGCACCGCCATCAATCGATCGCGTTCTGAGGCACTGGCAAACTTGTCCGGATGAAACTGCATCTGCAATTGACGGAACTGAGAAGAAAGAAGGCTACCATCCAGCGAAAACTGACGTGGTAGCCCAAATAACTCAAAGTAATTCATGCTGAATTCGGTCCTTGGTAATCTACCAGCAGGTCAAGCCTACTGGCGCTCTCAATTAAACGTTGAAGCTCTCACCACAACCACATTCGCTTTTCGCATTTGGGTTATTAAATTCAAACCCTTCGTTCAAGCCTTCTTTGACATAATCAAGCTCGGTACCATCGAGATAGACCAAACTCTTCTGATCGATAATGACTTTGACACCTTCGTGCTCGAAGACTTGATCTTCTTCATTTAATTCATCGACAAACTCTAAAACATAAGCCATACCAGAACAGCCCGTCGTTTTTACACCCAAGCGTAAACCGATACCTTTGCCTCGGTTATCTAGGAATGATTTAACGCGACTTGCCGCGGCTTCTGTCATTGTGATGGCCATACTGCACCTTAGTTTGTCTTTTACGAATGGAATGGGAGAACGAAGCTCCCATTATATACAGATTACTTGTTATTGGTGTTTTTTCTTGTAGTCAGCAACCGCTGCTTTAATTGCATCTTCAGCAAGAATAGAGCAGTGAACCTTTACAGGAGGGAGCTCAAGCTCTTCTGCAATTTCTGAGTTTTTGATTGCCGCTGCATCATCAATACTCTTGCCCTTCACCCACTCTGTTACTAGTGAGCTCGATGCAATCGCGCTACCACAACCGTAAGTTTTGAATTTCGCATCTTCGATAATGCCTTCTGGTGTGACCTTAATTTGCAGCTTCATTACGTCACCACAAGCTGGTGCACCCACCATACCGCTACCAACGCTTGGGTCTTCTTTATCAAATGAACCGACATTGCGTGGGTTCTCGTAGTGATCAATTACTTTTTCGCTATATGCCATGATATTTACCTCGAATCCTCTATTTATATCCTTGGAACCAGACGCGCTATTAGTGGTGTGCCCACTCAACAGTGCTTAGGTCGATTCCCTCTTTGTACATATCCCATAGAGGAGACATGTCTCGCAGCTTAATCACTGCAGTACGAATTTGTTCAATTGCATAGTCAATCTCTTCTTCGGTAGTAAAGCGACCGAAAGAGAAACGGACCGAACTGTGTGCCAATTCATCATCCAAACCTAGCGCTCGTAAAACATACGAAGGCTCAAGACTGGCTGAAGTACATGCACTACCAGAAGAAACCGCAAGATCTTTCAATGACATCAATAGTGACTCACCTTCAACAAACGCAAAGCTTACGTTCAAGTTGTGCGGAACTCGCTGCTCCAAGTCACCGTTAACGGTCACAGCTTCTAGATCTTTAACGCCATCCAACAGACGATTGCGTAATGCTAGTGCGTGCTCAAAATCTTTCTGCATATCTTCTTTAGCAATGCGGAATGCTTCGCCCATGCCGACAATCTGATGGGTTGGCAGTGTGCCCGAACGGAAACCACGCTCATGTCCACCACCGTGCATTTGCGCCTCTAGACGAATACGTGGCTTACGACGAACATAAAGGGCACCGATGCCTTTAGGGCCGTACGCTTTATGAGCTGACAGTGAAATCAAGTCAACTTTCATCTCTTGGACGTCAATAGGCAATTTGCCCGCTGACTGAGCGGCATCGACATGGAAAACAATTTTGTTTTCGCGACATAGCTCGCCAATTGAGGCGATATCTTGGATGACACCAATCTCGTTGTTCACATGCATAATCGACACAAGAACCGTGTCTTCACGCATTGCATCTTTTAGCTTGTTGAGATCGATCAGGCCATTGGATTCAGGCTCAAGATAGGTGACTTCGAAGCCTTCTCGCTCTAATTGGCGACATGGGTCCAGCACAGCTTTGTGCTCAGTTTTGCAGGTGATAATGTGCTTACCTTTCTTCGAATAGAAGTGGGCTGCACCTTTAATCGCCAAGTTGTCAGACTCGGTGGCTCCAGAAGTGAACACGATCTCGCGCGGATCGGCATTGAGCAAATCAGCAATTTGTTCGCGGGCTGTATCAACCGCTTCTTCTGCCTGCCAGCCGTAACGATGTGAACGTGACGCTGGGTTACCAAACGTACCATCCATAGTCATGTACTGAACCATTTTTTCAGCCACTCGCGGATCAACTGGACAGGTCGCTGAATAATCTAGATAAATAGGCAGTTTCATTCTCTACTCCAATGTAACAGGCAGACCGCTTAAGAGCGGACGTTCACACCGATGGGTGCAGTGTGTGTATTTTTATTAGCGAACCCATTATTAACAACAAGCTCAAGGTCTTGTCGGTCAGAAATCTCTAGGACTTCATTGTCTTTCATTAGCTCTCCGAGAGTAATGTTGTTCAAGAAGTCACTGATGCGTGAGCTCAAATCACGCCATAGCGTATGCGTTAGACAACGAGAGCCACCTTGACAGTCTCCCTTGCCGTTACACTTAGTAGCATCGACAGACTCGTCTACCGCAGCAATTACGGTACCGATAGCAATTGAGTGTGCGTCTTCGCCTAAACGGTAACCACCGCCTGGTCCACGAACACTCGTTACTAAACCAGCTTTGCGTAACTTAGAGAAAAGCTGTTCTAGATAAGATAGTGAAATCCCTTGTCGCTCTGAAATATCAGCCAGAGGAACAGGAGTTTGTTGTGAGTGCAGAGCCACATCTAACATGGCTGTCACTGCATATCTTCCTTTAGATGTAAGTCTCATATAACACCATATCCACATCGTTTATGTGGTAGGAAT
Source organism: Vibrio sinaloensis (assembly GCF_023195835.1). NCBI lineage: Bacteria > Pseudomonadati > Pseudomonadota > Gammaproteobacteria > Vibrionales > Vibrionaceae > Vibrio > Vibrio sinaloensis. Next base: position 2,394,309 of record NZ_CP096199.1, read on the forward strand.
TCTCACATACCTGAGTAAAATGGTCAAGTATTTAATTGACTAAAACAGTCAGGTATTTAACCCCACATCAAAAAAGGATAATTACTTGTCGGCGAGACGCTTCTCTATGGCTGTTAAAACACCACGTAGAATATTCAATTCTTGTGCTTCAGGGCGAGCGCGACTAAACAAACGGCGCAGCTTATTCATTACTTTGCCTGGTTGTTCTTCACTGATGAACTGGGTCTTCTTAGCGACTTTTTCAAGATGCTGGAAGAACAATTCTAAATCTTTGTGACGCGGATACTCGACCGGTTCCGAAGGCGCGTATTGACGCTGTTGGTGATCTAGATAAGCTATACGCACTTCATAGCTTAGGGTTTGCACCGCCATTGCTAAGTTCAACGAACTGTACTCAGGATTGGCCGGAATGCAAACATGATAGTGACACGTCTGCAGCTCTTCGTTAGTAAGCCCCGTACGTTCTCTTCCAAACACTAAAGCGACAGGGCTATTCTGGCCTTCCTCAACAAACTTAACACCGCAGGCGCGAGGCTCGAGCATTGGCCAATCTAACGTGCGAGAACGAGCGCTTGAACCGACCACTAGTGAGCAATCGGCCACTGCGTCGGCTAAGCTAGCGACAACCGTTGCGTTTTGAGCGATATCAGCAGCGCCGGAAGCTAGAGCAAGTGCCTGCTCATCAACCTGACATTGAGGATCGACCAATACTAAGTTCGACAACCCCATCACTTTCATGGCACGTGCCGCTGAGCCAATATTTCCGGAGTGTGAAGTCCCAACCAGGACCACTTTGACGTTGTCGAGCATGATAAAATCCTAACACTAAATCTGAAGCAGCAAGATAGTATCATATACCTGAGTAAAATGGTCAGACCCTTGAGACTAAAAAAACCGACGCACAAAAATTAACCACTTCCATTTGGCTGTTATTCTGGTATACTCCCGGCCGTTTTTCTGTTCTTTAACATCCGTTGGGAAATTAGTATGCATCCAATGCTCAATATCGCTATTCGTGCTGCACGAAAAGCTGGCAACCATATTGCTAAATCTTTAGAAAATGCTGAGAAGATCGAATCGACTCAGAAAGGCACGAATGACTTTGTTACTAACGTAGACAAAGAAGCGGAAACTATCATCATCGATACGATCAAGGCGTCATACCCTGATCACTCGATCGTTGCCGAGGAAAATGGCGTTATCGAAGGTAAAGATAGCGACGTACAATGGATCATCGACCCACTGGATGGCACCACAAACTTTGTTAAAGGTTTGCCTCACTTCTCTGTATCTATCGCTGTTCGCATCAAAGGCAAAACTGAAGTTGCATGTGTCTACGACCCAATGCTAAACGAGCTATTCACTGCACAACGTGGTGCTGGTGCTCAGTTAAACAACGCTCGTATTCGCGTTAAGCAGCTAAAAGACCTTCAAGGCACCGTTCTGGCAACAGGATTCCCATACAAACAGAAGCAGCACTCTGAGTCTTACTTCAAGATCATGTCTTCTCTATTTGTAGATTGTGCAGACTTCCGTCGCACAGGTTCTGCAGCTCTAGACCTATGTTACCTAGCCGCCAGCCGTGTCGACGGCTTTTTCGAACTTGGACTAAAACCATGGGATATCGCAGCAGGTGAGCTGATCGCTCGTGAAGCTGGTGCGATTGTTACTGACTTCGCTGGCGGTACCGAGTACATGAAGTCAGGCAATGTTGTTGCCTCTAGCGCTCGTGGTGTAAAAAGCATTCTGAAAACCATTCGTGAAAATGGTAACGAAGCTATTCTTAAATAAGACATATCACTATCGAAATCAATAATTTGAGCCCACCGACGAAGGTGGGCTTTTTTGTACTCGAAGATCGCAATGCCCCTTTATCCCTCGTTGTCTCCCCCTTGCTTTTCACTGAATGACAACTCAGTCGTTTTGCAGCGTTTTAACAAAGAACTATCTAGGCTTATATCCAAAATAACAACACTCGAATGTGGTCAAATCTCTGTTTTGGGAGTAGGTGTACGATATGAGTTTGGAGTCAATTAGGCGAAGCTGGCAATTTAACTACTCACTTCGCGTATTCTTTGGATACTGCGAAATCCTTTGCTTCACAGAGAAACATGCGCCATACGCACATTGATTGCGCCTAGTCTGGAACAATCGAGATATGACATTGGTGGAGAAATTCGAAAGCTTCGCCCTAACACGCACTGTTTTTGGTGAATCGAGGAATCCGCTGCTCTGTTAACTGAATAGCTCAACATCAAAAAGCAAAAAGGCTCTAGTCTTTCGTCGGGGACGCCTAGTCTAGAGCCTTCTTAAATATGGCAGGGGTGGAGAGATTCGAAAGCTTCGCCCCAACACGCACTGTTTTGGTGAATCGGGGAATCCGCTGCTCTGTTAACTGAATTGCTCAACATCAAAAAGCAAAAAGGCTCTAGTCTTTCGTCGGGGACGCCTAGTCTAGAGCCTTCTTAAATATGGCAGGGGTGGAGAGATTCGAAAGCTTCGCCCCAACACGCACTGTTTTTGGTGAATCGGGGAATCCGCTGCTCTGTTAACAGAATAGCTCAACATCAAAAAAGCAAAAGGCTCTAGTCTTTGACTAGAGCCTTCTTAAATATGGCAGGGGTGGAGAGATTCGAACTCCCAACACGCGGATTTGGAATCCGCTGCTCTGCCAATTGGAGCTACACCCCTGTTGTTCGTGTTTAATGAGACGACTCTCAGAATAAAGTGGCGGAGCGGACGGGACTCGAACCCGCGACCCCCGGCGTGACAGGCCGGTATTCTAACCAACTGAACTACCGCTCCGCACTGGTTAGACTCTAAGTCTAAGCTTTTGCCTTTAGATTTTTTTAAAATCTAAAAACGAAATGTAAGCCTGGCGATGTCCTACTCTCACATGGGGAAGCCCCACACTACCATCGGCGCTAATTCGTTTCACTTCTGAGTTCGGCATGGAATCAGGTGGGTCCAAATCGCTATGGTCGCCAAGCAAATTCTTTAATCTGGAAAGCTGTTATTGTGTTCTCTACACATTCAATCTGTTCTTGCTTTGAGTCCATCAAAACCCTTTGGGTGTTGTATGGTTAAGCCTCACGGGCAATTAGTACAGGTTAGCTCAACGCCTCACAACGCTTACACACCCTGCCTATCAACGTTCTAGTCTCGAACAACCCTTTAGGACTCTCAAGGAGTCAGGGAAGACTCATCTCAGGGCTCGCTTCCCGCTTAGATGCTTTCAGCGGTTATCGATTCCGAACTTAGCTACCGGGCAATGCGTCTGGCGACACAACCCGAACACCAGAGGTTCGTCCACTCCGGTCCTCTCGTACTAGGAGCAGCCCCCTTCAATCTTCCAACGCCCACGGCAGATAGGGACCGAACTGTCTCACGACGTTCTAAACCCAGCTCGCGTACCACTTTAAATGGCGAACAGCCATACCCTTGGGACCGACTTCAGCCCCAGGATGTGATGAGCCGACATCGAGGTGCCAAACACCGCCGTCGATATGAACTCTTGGGCGGTATCAGCCTGTTATCCCCGGAGTACCTTTTATCCGTTGAGCGATGGCCCTTCCATTCAGAACCACCGGATCACTATGACCTGCTTTCGCACCTGCTCGAATTGTCATTCTCGCAGTCAAGCGGGCTTATGCCATTGCACTAACCTCACGATGTCCAACCGTGATTAGCCCACCTTCGTGCTCCTCCGTTACTCTTTGGGAGGAGACCGCCCCAGTCAAACTACCCACCAGGCACTGTCCTCAACCCGGATAACGGGTCTAAGTTAGAACATCAACACTACAAGGGTGGTATTTCAAGGACGGCTCCAACGATACTGGCGTACCGTCTTCAAAGCCTCCCACCTATCCTACACATGTAGGGTCAATGTTCAGTGCCAAGCTGTAGTAAAGGTTCACGGGGTCTTTCCGTCTAGCCGCGGGTACACTGCATCTTCACAGCGATTTCAATTTCACTGAGTCTCGGGTGGAGACAGCGTGGCCATCATTACGCCATTCGTGCAGGTCGGAACTTACCCGACAAGGAATTTCGCTACCTTAGGACCGTTATAGTTACGGCCGCCGTTTACCGGGGCTTCGATCAAGAGCTTCGTCCAAAGACTAACCCCATCAATTAACCTTCCGGCACCGGGCAGGCGTCACACCGTATACGTCATCTTACGATTTTGCACAGTGCTGTGTTTTTAATAAACAGTTGCAGCCACCTGGTATCTGCGACTCTCAATAGCTCCATCCGCAAGGGACTTCACCGTCAAGAGCGTACCTTCTCCCGAAGTTACGGTACCATTTTGCCTAGTTCCTTCACCCGAGTTCTCTCAAGCGCCTTGGTATTCTCTACCCGACCACCTGTGTCGGTTTGGGGTACGATTCCAACTTATCTGAAGCTTAGAGGCTTTTCCTGGAAGCATGGCATCAATGACTTCACACCCGTAGGTGCTCGACATCGTGTCTCAGCCTTAAAGAGAGCCGGATTTACCTAACTCTCAAGCCTACGCACTTGAACCTGGACAACCGTCGCCAGGCCCACCTAGCCTTCTCCGTCCCCCCATCGCAATAAGTTGAAGTACGGGAATATTAACCCGTTTCCCATCGACTACGCCTTTCGGCCTCGCCTTAGGGGTCGACTTACCCTGCCCCGATTAACGTTGGACAGGAACCCTTGGTCTTCCGGCGAGGAGGTTTTTCACCCCCTTTATCGTTACTCATGTCAGCATTCGCACTTCTGATACCTCCAGCAAGCTTTACAACTCACCTTCAACGGCTTACAGAACGCTCCCCTACCCAATACATAAAATGCATTGCCGCAGCTTCGGTTTATAGCTTAGCCCCGTTACATCTTCCGCGCAGGCCGACTCGACTAGTGAGCTATTACGCTTTCTTTAAATGATGGCTGCTTCTAAGCCAACATCCTAGCTGTCTAAGCCTTCCCACATCGTTTCCCACTTAGCTATAATTTGGGACCTTAGCTGGCGGTCTGGGTTGTTTCCCTCTCCACGACGGACGTTAGCACCCGCCGTGTGTCTCCCGGATAGTACTTACTGGTATTCGGAGTTTGCAAAGGGTTGGTAAGTCGGGATGACCCCCTAGCCTTAACAGTGCTCTACCCCCAGTAGTATTCGTCCGAGGCTCTACCTAAATAGATTTCGGGGAGAACCAGCTATCTCCAGGTTTGATTGGCCTTTCACCCCTAGCCACAAGTCATCCGCTAATTTTTCAACATTAGTCGGTTCGGTCCTCCAGTTGATGTTACTCAACCTTCAACCTGCCCATGGCTAGATCACCTGGTTTCGGGTCTATATCCAGCAACTCGACGCCCAGTTAAGACTCGATTTCTCTACGGCTCCCCTAGATGGTTAACCTTGCTACTGAATATAAGTCGCTGACCCATTATACAAAAGGTACGCAGTCACAGGACAAAGCCTGCTCCTACTGCTTGTACGTACACGGTTTCAGGTTCTATTTCACTCCCCTCACAGGGGTTCTTTTCGCCTTTCCCTCACGGTACTGGTTCACTATCGGTCAGTCAGTAGTATTTAGCCTTGGAGGATGGTCCCCCCATATTCAGACAGGATATCACGTGTCCCGCCCTACTCGATTTCACTGATGATGAGATGTCGGTTACGGGGCTATCACCCTGTATCGCGGCACTTTCCAGAGCCTTCACCTGTCTCATTAAAAGCTTAAGGGCTAGTCCAATTTCGCTCGCCGCTACTTTCGGAATCTCGGTTGATTTCTTTTCCTCGGGGTACTTAGATGTTTCAGTTCCCCCGGTTCGCCCTGTTAACCTATGTATTCAGTTAACAGTACTAGCTTATGCTAGTGGGTTTCCCCATTCAGAAATCCCAGACTCAAATGGTTGTTACTACCTAATCTGGGCTTATCGCAAGTTACTACGTCTTTCATCGCCTCTGACTGCCAAGGCATCCACCGTGTACGCTTAGTCACTTAACCATACAACCCCAAAGGGTCTTTGTTAAACAACCAAAGTTGTCTCCAATTTTTTAAACATGATGGAGACACGATTTTGCCGGACTCAAATATTAAACATCACAATAAATTGTGGTGTTTCCAAGAACACTTGAATGTGTGTTGGTACCTATTCAAAAGAATAGGATTTGAGAACTTTTAATTGAATAACAACGCATCTCAAAGAGATGGGGATTGTTGTTATTCGTCAGCTTTCCAAATTGTTAAAGAGCAAATCACCTCAATGAGGTAACCATTTTTAAACACACTCATAAGAATGCTTAAAGATGGTATCCCGTAGGGGAGTCGAACCCCTGTTACCGCCGTGAAAGGGCGGTGTCCTAGGCCTCTAGACGAACGGGACACTGAATTTCCGAGAAGGAAATTGGTGGAGCTAATCGGGATCGAACCGATGACCTCTTCGCTGCCAGCGAAGCGCTCTCCCAGCTGAGCTATAGCCCCATTTTAAGCTCTAATTAGACGTATCAATCTGTGTGGACACTCTTATTTGTCTCCGCTTTAAAAAACAGAAACAAACGCGATAATCATCGTATAAGGAGGTGATCCAGCCCCAGGTTCCCCTAGGGCTACCTTGTTACGACTTCACCCCAGTCATGAACCACAAAGTGGTGAGCGTCCTCCCGAAGGTTAAACTACCCACTTCTTTTGCAGCCCACTCCCATGGTGTGACGGGCGGTGTGTACAAGGCCCGGGAACGTATTCACCGTGGCATTCTGATCCACGATTACTAGCGATTCCGACTTCACGGAGTCGAGTTGCAGACTCCGATCCGGACTACGACGCACTTTTTGGGATTCGCTCACTCTCGCAAGTTGGCCGCCCTCTGTATGCGCCATTGTAGCACGTGTGTAGCCCTACTCGTAAGGGCCATGATGACTTGACGTCGTCCCCACCTTCCTCCGGTTTATCACCGGCAGTCTCCCTGGAGTTCCCACCCGAAGTGCTGGCAAACAAGGATAAGGGTTGCGCTCGTTGCGGGACTTAACCCAACATTTCACAACACGAGCTGACGACAGCCATGCAGCACCTGTCTCTCAGTTCCCGAAGGCACACTCGTATCTCTACAAGCTTCTGAGGATGTCAAGAGTAGGTAAGGTTCTTCGCGTTGCATCGAATTAAACCACATGCTCCACCGCTTGTGCGGGCCCCCGTCAATTCATTTGAGTTTTAATCTTGCGACCGTACTCCCCAGGCGGTCTACTTAACGCGTTAGCTCCGAAAGCCACGGCTCAAGGCCACAACCTCCAAGTAGACATCGTTTACGGCGTGGACTACCAGGGTATCTAATCCTGTTTGCTCCCCACGCTTTCGCATCTGAGTGTCAGTATCTGTCCAGGGGGCCGCCTTCGCCACCGGTATTCCTTCAGATCTCTACGCATTTCACCGCTACACCTGAAATTCTACCCCCCTCTACAGTACTCTAGTCTGCCAGTTTCAAATGCAATTCCGAGGTTGAGCCCCGGGCTTTCACATCTGACTTAACAAACCACCTGCATGCGCTTTACGCCCAGTAATTCCGATTAACGCTCGCACCCTCCGTATTACCGCGGCTGCTGGCACGGAGTTAGCCGGTGCTTCTTCTGCAGCTAACGTCAAAGATGTACGCTATTAACGCACACCCCTTCCTCACTGCTGAAAGTACTTTACAACCCGAAGGCCTTCTTCATACACGCGGCATGGCTGCATCAGGCTTGCGCCCATTGTGCAATATTCCCCACTGCTGCCTCCCGTAGGAGTCTGGACCGTGTCTCAGTTCCAGTGTGGCTGATCATCCTCTCAGACCAGCTAGGGATCGTCGCCTTGGTGAGCCCTTACCTCACCAACTAGCTAATCCCACCTGGGCATATCCTGACGCGAGAGGCCCGAAGGTCCCCCTCTTTGAGCCGAAGCTATTATGCGGTATTAGCCATCGTTTCCAATGGTTATCCCCCACATCAGGGCAATTTCCCAGGCATTACTCACCCGTCCGCCGCTCGACGCCGTTAACGTCCCCCGAAGGTTCAGTTAACTCGTTTCCGCTCGACTTGCATGTGTTAGGCCTGCCGCCAGCGTTCAATCTGAGCCATGATCAAACTCTTCAATTTAAGATTTTGTCGGCTCAATGAATACTGATAAGTTCCTAGTCACTAGAAGCTAGTTCCTAGAAAACTTGAATTGACTGTGCCGATAATAAATTATCGATTGGTCACTCAGTTCATTGAAACCTAATTTGAAACCCCTCTTTATTTAGAGAAATTTCTAATTGGATTATCATCAACGAGTGCCCACACAGATTGATAGGTCTATATTGTTAAAGAACTTGTTGTTTTGAGCTTAACTCAAAACGGACGGCCATTTTAGCGATATAACTTATTGTGTCAAACACTTTTTTTGTTATTTCAGCCTAAGCTAATTTGTTAGCTTTCTGCCCAGCGTCACCTCGACTATTGCTTGGCAACGGAGGCGCATTATAGGCAGTTTTCACAAAAGGACAATAGCGAAAACTAAAAAAAATCGCTTAAGCAAATCGTTTGCTCACAAAAGAATCAAAACGAATAAAAACAAAACAAAAGGCCCAAATACAGGGCCTTTCTCTTCGTCTAGGTCTTATCAATTATTGATGCGCAATGATCTGATCATTACTTACTACCAGCCGAACTGGTTTGTCTGGTAGTACATTGCCCGATAGAATCTCCTTGGCCAACGGGTTTTCAACGCTATGTTGAATCGCGCGCTTAAGTGGCCTCGCGCCATAAACCGGATCGAAACCAACCTGAGCAATCAGATCCAACGCCTTATCCGATACTTCCAAGACAAAGCCTTTTTCTTCCATACGAGAAGCCAAGCGTTGCAATTGGATAGATGCAATCGACTTAATGTGCTCTTTTCCTAATGGATGGAATACAACACTTTCATCAACACGGTTAAGGAACTCTGGGCGGAAGTGTTTGCGCACTACCTCCATTACTTGTTCTTTCATCTGCTGATAGTCAACCGTGCCGAAGTTTTCTTGAATACTTGCTGACCCCAAGTTAGAAGTCATAATAACGACAGTATTGCGAAAATCGACGGTACGTCCTTGGCCATCAGTCAAACGCCCATCATCGAGCACTTGTAGCAAGATATTAAACACATCAGGGTGCGCTTTTTCCACCTCGTCCAACAAGATGACCGAATATGGTTTGCGCCTAACCGCTTCAGTAAGGTAGCCGCCTTCTTCATATCCAACATAGCCAGGAGGCGCCCCCACAAGTCGAGCTACAGAGTGCTTCTCCATAAACTCTGACATATCAATGCGCACCATGGCATCTTCACTATCGAACATGAAACTTGCCAAGGTTTTACACAGTTCTGTTTTACCCACACCGGTTGGACCCAAGAATAGGAACGAACCGATAGGTCGATTTGGGTCTGAAAGTCCGGCTCGGCTGCGGCGAATGGCATTCGACACCACCTCTACCGCCTCAGTTTGGCCAATCACTCGATTGTGTAACACCTCTTCCATCCGCAGTAGCTTTTCTTTCTCGGCCTCAAGCATTTTCGAAACCGGAATACCCGTTTGCTTTGACAACACTTCAGCGATCTCAGTGTCGGTCACTTTGTTACGCAGTAGGGTCATTTCCTGCATCTCAGCTTGGGTCGCCAAGTCGAGCTGCTTTTCCAGCTCAGGGATGCGTCCATACTGAAGCTCGGACATTCGGCTCAAATCACCAGCACGGCGCGCAAACTCCATATCCATACGCGCTTGTTCTAGCTCTGACTTGATATGCTGAGTCCCGGACAGCGCCGCTTTCTCTGCATTCCATACCTCTTCAAGTTCGGCAAACTCACGCTCTTTTTCTGCCAGCTCTTGGTTGAGGGTGTCTAAGCGCTTTTCACTCGCTTCGTCATACTCATTGCTCAACGCTTGTTGCTCAATCTTGAGTTGGATGATTTTACGCTCTAGCTTATCCAACGACTCTGGCTTAGAGTCAATCTGCATGCGAATGCTCGAAGCGGCTTCATCAATTAAGTCTATCGCTTTGTCGGGCAGTTGGCGGTCAGAGACATAACGATGTGACAAGCTTGCCGCCGCGACAATGGCTGGATCGGTAATCTCAACATGATGATGCAGCTCGTAACGTTCTTTAAGTCCGCGTAAAATCGCGACGGTATCTTCAACCGTTGGCTCATCGACTAAGACCTTTTGGAACCGCCGTTCAAGCGCTGGGTCTTTCTCTATATATTTACGATATTCATCTAGAGTGGTCGCGCCGACACAGTGCAGTTCGCCTCGCGCTAACGCGGGTTTAAGCATATTGCCGGCATCCATAGAGCCTTCGCCTTTGCCCGCGCCGACCATGGTGTGAATCTCGTCGATAAAGAGGATCACATTACCCTCTTCCTTCGCGAGTTCATTCAGTACCGACTTGAGACGCTCTTCGAATTCTCCGCGATACTTAGCACCAGCCACCAGCGCCCCAAGGTCGAGCGACAGAACTCGTCGACCACGCAGCCCTTCTGGCACCTCATTGTTAACAATGCGTTGAGCTAACCCTTCAACAATAGCGGTCTTACCCACCCCAGGCTCACCAATGATCACTGGGTTGTTTTTGGTTCGACGCTGAAGTACTTGGATAGTACGGCGAATTTCATCGTCACGGCCGATGACTGGGTCTAACTTACCTTGCTCAGCTCGCTCAGTCAGATCGATGGTAAACTTCTCTAATGCTTGTCGAAGCTCTTCGGCGTTAGGATCGTTCACAGTCTGTCCACCGCGAATTTTATCTATCGCGCCACTGACTTTGGCTTCGGTTAAGCCCATCTCTTTTAACAAAGACCCTAGCGGCCCTTTATCTTCTAGCGCGGCAAGTAAGAAAACTTCTGAGGATATATAGGCATCTTGGCGTTTTTGCGCCACCTTGTCACAGATGTTGAACAGTGTGCCCATAGAGCTCGAGAGCTGAACGTCACCACCAATACCGCTAACCTTTGGTAAACGGTCCAACATCTCGCTTAATTTAGAGCGTAGATGAGTCGCGTCTACATCAAGCATGGTCAATAATGGGCGGATAGGGCTACCATTCTGGTCCATTAGCGCAACCATAAGATGCACAGGTTCAATATATTGATGATCTCGTCCCAGTGCTAACGACTGAGCGTCAGATATCGCAATCTGGAACTTACTGGTAAATCTATCAAGACGCATACCTACCTTCCTACCTCAACTGAGAAAAATGGACTAATCAGTATGAAAGATGGCTACGCTTGAGCTGATTTTCAAGGTCTGGTCAAAGAATTGGCACAGTTAAAGAGAGGTTATGGCTCGATCCAGATAAAGCTTGCTTGACGGCCTGTTACGCCATCGCGGCGATATGAATAAAAGCGCTCTGAATCACGATAAGTGCAAAGATTGCTGTAGTAGATTTGCTCAACGCCCGCGCGGTTAAGTCTTTGGCTAACTAACAGATTCATGTCAGCAAGCCATTTACCCTTTGTAGGTAAAGCTTGGAAAGCTTCAACCGCCTGTGGGATTTGAGCCGAAAACGCTTGAACCACATCATCACCGACTTCAAACGCATCAGGTCCAATTGCAGGACCAATCCAAGCCATGAGCGGCCCGTTCAACTGAGCAACGGCGTTTTCGACAATCCCATTCGCAAGACCTCGCCAACCGGCATGCACCGCCGCCACTTGAGAGGCTTGCTCGTTGGTCAGCAATACAGGTAAGCAGTCGGCCGTCATTGCCGAGCAGACCACACCAGGCGTTTGGGTCCAAACGCCGTCTGCATCCAGAACCTGCTGAGTTGGCTCATTTTGCTTCACCACCACCGTGGAGTGGGTTTGATTAAGCCAAACCGGCGCTGATGGCATGTTAGCTTGCTGTGCGAGCCAGTGGCGATTGTTCACAACGAGCGATGGTTCATCCCCTACATGTGTCCCTAGGTTTAACCCTTGGTACACACCCAGTGAAAAACCATCACGCCGAGTAGACGCAAAGGCTTTCACTTGCTTTGGCGCTGGCCAATTGGGGATGATTTGATCCACGACTAAAGCTCGTCTTCCAATCCATGTTCACGCGTATCTTGGCGTAACGCTTCGGCCATGGCCACCATGTCGTCAGGTACAGGAGCGTGAAACTCAAGTTCCTCGCCTGTCACTGGGTGTTCAAACTTAAGCATCACAGCGTGCAAAGCTTGACGGTCAAACTTACGAATCATCTCCGCTAACTCTTGTGTCGCTCCAGCCGGAATACGAGCTCGGCCACCGTATGCTGTATCCCCTAACAGTGGGTGCTGCAGGTACGCCATATGGACACGAATTTGGTGGGTTCGACCCGTTTCGAGGCGCAAGCGGATGCGCGTATGCTCACGAAAATGCTCTGCCACGCGATAATGAGTCACTGCCGGTTTGCCCATCGGACTTACTGCCATCAAGGTTCGTTTAGTTGAATGACGACCGATCGGCTGTTCAACACGGCCACCAGCGGTCATTCGCCCGATAGCGATCGCTTCGTACTCACGGGTAATGTTGCGCTTTTGCAGAGCTCGAACTAGGCGGGTTTGTGCTGGAACGGTTTTCGCCACCACCATTAACCCTGTGGTGTCTTTATCAAGACGGTGCACAATACCCGCACGAGGTACCTCAGCTATCGCTGGGTAATGATGTAACAGTGCGTTCAACACTGTGCCATCAGGCGTTCCCGCTCCTGGATGAACAACAAAGTCGCGCGGCTTATTGATCACCATGATGTCGTCATCTTCGTAGACAATGTCTAACGGAATATCTTGCGCTTCCCAACGCTCTTCGTCTTCAAGTTCCGCTTGTAGAACAATCTCTTCGCCACCCATCACTTTAGTGCGCGGTTTGGTCACGACCTCACCGTTGACTCGTACCTTGCCGTCAAGCAACCACTCTTTTAAGCGAGAGCGGGAGAAATCGGCAAATAATTCGGCAATAGCTTGGTCAAGGCGTTGGCCTAGTTGGCTATCTTTTACTGTATTTGTTAACTCAATCTGCTGGGCCATATCGAACTTTTTTAAAAACTGTGAGACTAATTGTCACTACTATGGAAAAATACGCTGTTTGGACATTGTATCTGTTACGTACTAGAAAGTAACGGAAGCAGCAGAAATATTTATCTCAAGGAATCGAATCCTGACATGAAAAAGCACACTCTATCTGGCTTGTTGGCATTATCAGTACTGGTTGGCTGCTCGAGCAGCGAAGAAGTTGTTCCAGATGTGCCACCATCTGAGCTGTACTCAGAAGCACAGGTTTCGCTTCAAAGTGGTAATTGGCTAACGGCGATTGAGAGACTAGAAGCACTCGACTCACGTTACCCATTTGGCGCCTACTCGGAGCAAGTGCAGCTCGACCTCATCTACGCTTACTACAAAAACGACGACCTGGCCTTGGGTTTGGCCACCATTGAGCGTTTTACTCGACTCAACCCAACTCATCAAAAGCTAGACTGGGTTTTGTACATGCGTGGCCTGACTCATATGGCACAAGATCGCAACTTCATGCACGATGTGTTTAATATTGATCGCAGTGACCGGGACCCAGAGCCAGTCCAAAAAGCATTTGCTGACTTTAAAAAGCTACTTGAACGCTACCCAACAAGCCCTTACGCCCAAGACGCGCAGCAACGGATGTATGCGCTCAAAAATCGTCTCGCTGAGTACGATTTGGCCACGGCAGATTTCTATTTACGTCGAGAAGCGTGGGTAGCCGCAATCAATCGAACTCAAGAACTGCAAAAAACTTACCCCGATACCGAAGCTGCACGCAAGTCGCTCGCTATCCAGTTAGAGGCTTATCAGCAGTTAGGTCTACAAGATGCAGTAAAACGCACCGAGCAGCTGATCGAGTTGAACCCTGAGTAATACGATTGCCATTTGGGGCCGAACGATATAACGACTCCAACGACTAATAAACGCCTCCACTATTCGTATATGTAACAGGGAGGCGTTTTTGTTGGCTTCTTTGCTGAAAGGATGAACTCGGACTACATTTTAATCATTAGATATAGGGAGTTATCGATGGTAGGCCGGTTTGTATTGTTGATTGTGTTGAGCGTGTTGAGCCTAAACGTGTTCGCTTTGTCTTTAGAGCCACTGCAAAAGCAGCCGTACTTCGGTGATTTAGACCAACTGAGAAAGAAAGGCGCAATTCGCGTATTAGTGTCGGCGGATCTGGGATTCTACTATATCGAAAATGGCCGACCGAAAGGGATTCTGGCCGAGCTGCTCTATCACTTTGAGCAAGAACTGCGTCAACAATCTTCTTATTTCAATCTGCAAGTCATTCCCGTTCAGAGAGATGAACTCTTTCCTGCCTTAGAAACGGGCTTTGGTGATTTGATCGTCGCCAATCTTACCATCACCCACGAGCGTCAACAGCAAGTCGACTTCAGCCGCCCAATACTCACTGATGTACAGGAGTTAGTGGTCACAGCGAAAAATCGACCGCCTATTGAACGCATTGAACAACTCAGCGGTTCAGAAATATGGGTTCGTCCCAGCTCCAGCTACTTTGAAAGCCTTCAACGACTTAATGCCGAATTTGATCGTCAATCCCTCCCTCCGGTAGTCGTGCATTTTATCGAAGAGACATTGCAAGATTTCGAATTAATAGAAATGGTTAATCAAGGCCATATTGAAGCAACCGTGTTAGACAGCCACAAAAGCGAGCTGTGGCTGAAAGTGATGGACAATATCCAAATCCACCCAGATATCCCACTCAGAGAAAATGGCAAGATCGCTTGGGCAATGCGTCAAAACAGTCCCAAACTCAAAGCCTTTGTCGATCAGTATCTCAAAGACTACCGTTCTGGGACGTTACTTGGAAATGTTATTTACGGCAAATATATCGACGATACACGTTGGCTCAGCCGCATAATGACCCCTGATCACGTCGGGCGCTTGGAGCGTTTAGAGCCGCTGTTTAGTGAATATTCTCAGAAATATAGCTTTGATGCCCTGATGTTGTCGGCCCAAGGTTTTCAAGAGTCCGGGCTAGATCAGAGCAAGGTGTCACATAAAGGGGCGGTGGGTGTGATGCAGGTATTACCAAGTACCGCAAGCGATCCCAACGTCAACATACCCGATATCGAAAAGGTCGATAATAATATTCATGCCGGGGCCAAATATCTGCGTTTTCTCAAGGACAGGTATTTTTCGGATCCTGCCATTGCACACGATGACAAGATCTATTTATCGTTAGCCGCCTACAATGCCGGCCCAGCCAATATCCGGCGAATGCGCAAACTGGCAGAGCAACAGGGGTACGATCCTAACCGCTGGTTTGGACACGTGGAGATAGTAACTCGACGCAATATCGGCCGTGAACCTGTCCATTACGTGTCGAACATCAACCGCTATTTCGTGATATATAAGCAGTTATCCGCACTAAAAGCGCAGCGTCAAACGCAAGGCCTGGGCAAACTTTAATCTACGGAGAGAGACACTCAGAGGAAGTGGAATTTAATTCACGTTTATTGACTGGTCAAAAGCTGAGCTTTGATTTTATTGGGCCGTAAAAGTGCTCTAAAAAACGATTGAATTTTAGTGTGTTACCTCTTCCAATCTAAACTCTTTTTACTCGGTGACAAGCTTTTTCGTACCTGAATCCAACCACACTTTGAGTTGGATCACGTTTGAATTCAAGTCTCAACAACAGCAACAAAAAAGTGATCTGTGTCATGTTATTTTAGCTATGGATAAGTAATCTGAAGTTAACCCATGAGGGAGAAAACAGAGGAAAGCATCTATGAAAGTAAACATCACTGGTAAAAATATCGACATCACCTCTGCAATTCGCACCCATATAGAGAGCAAGTTTAAAAAGTTAGAAAAGTGGCAAGTAGACATTATCGGTTGTCAGGCAAGCTTCAGCGAGGAGCCAAACAAACAGAAGAAATTTGAAGCTGTCATCACAGTGCCAAAAGGCCAACTGGTCGCTTCCGCCACTCACGAAGATTTATACGCTGCCGTTAATGAGGTAGAACAGAAACTAGAACGTCAGCTCAACAAACTCCGTCACAAACCAGAGGCACGTCGCAGTGATAAGCCTGAGTTTGAAGAAGAAGTAGAATAACGGTTAAAACTAACCGCCTTGGAAAATAGCGCCGATTGGCGCTATTTTTTTGCTTGACGCTCAATACACGGTTGCTTATTGTGTTTGAGGATTAATAAATCAGTAGATAACTGAATCACTATGCAAACAAACCTACTGTTCTTTTTTGACTTGTTTTTTCTCCACTAAACTGGGGGCTCTCTCGTTTGCGAAAGATAAGTCAAAAACGAACAGAAAGCCTCCTACGGGAGGCTTTTTTTATGAGGAATACTAGGATGACTGACCAAAAATACTCACTTGAACAAATTCGACTTCGACTCAACGAGCTTGATGATCAACTGCTCCAACTGCTGTCGGAACGTCGTCAAATGAGTATTGAAGTGGCAAAAAGCAAGGTCGAAACCTCTAAGCCAGTACGTGATGCAGAACGAGAGCAACAACTGTTGGTTAAGCTTATCAACAACGGTTATCAAAAATATCAGTTGGATGCACAATACATCACCAAACTTTTCCACACCATCATTGAAGACTCCGTTCTACTCCAGCAGTCTTACTTACAAAACCTCGCCAACCCCGAACTCAGTCGCAAACCTCTCGCTCGAGTCGCTTTCCTAGGCTCTAAAGGCTCCTATTCTCATCTAGCCAGTCGCGAGTACTTCAGCCGCAAGAATACCGAGCTTATCGAACTCAACTGTGAACATTTTAAGCAGGTCACCCACACGGTAGAATCAGGCCACGCCGACTATGGTGTATTGCCGATTGAAAACACCAGTTCAGGCTCAATCAACGAGGTCTACGACTTACTGCAACACACCACTTTATACATTGTTGGTGAGCTCACTTTACCGATTGAGCACTGCTTGGTCGCTACGTCTGAGATTCGCTTAGAAGAGATCAAAACCCTCTACTCTCATCCTCAACCTCACGCCCAATGCAGTGAGTTTTTGAGCCAACTAGACGGGGTGAAACTCGAGTCTTGTGCCAGTACCGCTGACGCGATGCGTAAAGTTAAACAGATGAACCGCAGCGATGTCGCCGCAATTGGTAACGCGTCCAGCGGAAAGCTGTATGGTCTGCAACCGATTCAGAGCAACATTGCCAATCAGACCGAAAACCACACCCGCTTTATCATCGTCGCTCGCAAACCGGTTGAGGTCTCTGCGCAAATCCCGGCGAAAACCACCTTAATTATGTCCACATCGCAGCAAGCCGGTTCGCTGGTTGAAACCTTGTTGGTCCTACAGCGTTACGACATCAACATGACGAAGTTAGAGTCTCGACCAATCATGGGCAATCCATGGGAAGAGATGTTCTATGTCGATTTAGAAGCACATCTTGACTCACAGCAGATGCAGCAGGCGATAGCTGAACTGACCAAGATCACTAAACATTTGAAAGTATTAGGTTGTTACCCAAGTGAAAATGTTAAACCGACACAGGTAAAATTACAGTAATTAAGTTAGCTGGCTCAAATAACCTCGACGAAATGGCTGACACCTAGCACTAATATCCTTACTATCTTAAACCAATAAGTTGCATATTAGTTAAGGGTCTATTGACCCTAGTGTCAGCTCTAACATACTGACTCTGGTAAGCATTTTACTTTCTCCATTAGGGTACTTGTTAGTCAGTATGAGAACATCACTGCTATTTCTGCTTTACGCCCACACTTGTATGGCACTCGCCGCGCCTTCACCGCTTAAGATTTATCTGTGGGAAGACACGCTCGCGAGCGAAGTGCAGCAACAGTGGCAAGCCGAAACAGGCATCGCACTCAGCCTTTCTCACTTCGATAACGATGACGAACGCAGTCTGTTGATGATGAAAAACCCACAACTCCCGTTTGATGTTGTGGTATTAGACAATGTGTCTGCCCAAATCTACGGCCGATTGGGGGCATTTGAGAAGCTCTCACAGCTGGAGGGACGACAGCACAATGGCGTGAAATGGAATCAAGCGTGCGGTGACTACGCCATTCCTTATTTCTGGGGTACTGTCGGCGTGGCCTATCGAAAATCAGCCATCAGTCAACCACCGACAACTTGGCAGGAGTTTGTCTCACCTCCACCCGATTTGCATGGCAGAATTGGCATGCTCAACGACAGTACCGAAACATTTTTGCCCATTTTGTATAGTCTAGGATTATCACCAACAACTGACGACATCAGCCAACTAAAACAGGCCTACCCCAAATTGATGGCTTTCAGCGATTACATTCTCACCTACGACTACGTACTGAGTTATATTCGCAGTGGCGACGCCTCTCAGCTGGACATGGCGCTCGCATACAGCGGCGATCACTATTCATTGAATCGCTTCTATCAACAAGACTTGTGGAGCTTTACTGTTCCCAAAGGGGAACTATTTGTCTGGGTAGATTGCCTCGCCGTTAGTCGATACTCAGAAAATAAACAGGCAGCCAAACACTTCCTAGAATTTTTAATGCGCCCACAAGTGGCTGCAAGCAATGCAACAAATATCAAAGCTGCAACGCCCAACTTAAGTGCTATGAAACTACTGCCAGATTGGTATGTAAATGATGCATCATTGTTTCCTGCCCCAGAGCGTATAGAAAACGCCCGAGTAGATAGCGAACTCTCGGCAGATAATATCGGTATCCGTACCAAAATAATTAATCAACTACTTAAACGTCATGAAGCTAAACACTAGGGTCCTCTTACTGATAGCACCTGTGGTTTTGCTCAGTGCCATTTTGTCTAGCTACAGCATTTATGTCAGCCAGAAAGATGCATTGATCAAGCGTGAACACAGCTACCTGCAACTTTCGATGGAAAAGTTGGCGGGTCACTTTCGCCAGTCCATTGCCCTGATCAACAGCTATTCACTGACCTTGACCAAAAGCGACATTATTCGTCACTACTTTCGTCAGCCAGACAACCCGTACCGAGAAATGAAACTGCTCGAAAGTTTGCAAACCACCATTCAAAGCCTTCAGCCAAATCAACGCGATGACATTAGTGTCGCCATTGTCGATGGCCAACAAAGAGTGCGATTCTACTCAGACAATCAGAACGACCCATTCTCAACCTTGGATAAAAATATCCTCGACTATATTCAAGCCACCTATCGAGCAACAGGCGACACCAGCCATACCGGTTTTGCCAAAAGCTATCAGGGCCAAAGTATCCTCATTCGCTACGATGTACTAGACAGCAGCACGCTCGATGCCCCACTGAGCTACAACCGAGAGCAGGTGTTTTTTATTGTGGTATCGCTGTCGCTGGATAAGTTCGATCAGCTTAAGCACATTCTGGAGTTCGATAACGACAGCAGTATTTTCTTTGTCGATGAGCCGCTGCCGGAAGTCGGCCTGGCACAAACCGTTGAGCTTAAATCCGATCTGTATGCAGTGCTCGATCCTGCCCAATATTTGATAGAGCAAAAACTTGCCGAGATAGAGCTTAGATTGCTGCTCTCTTTTGGCCTCTCGTCTGTATTGACCGTTTCAATTTTGCTGCTATTACTGCGCCGCCATGTTATCACTCCGATAACGCAGCTCGATAACCAGCTGCAGGAAGTGGAACTGCGCAAGCGAACAAACATTGAAAGACTTGAAAGCAGCAACGAAATTGGCCGACTTTCGACCCGATTTTATGAAATGTATCAAGAACTTGACTCTAGCTATCAAAAAACCAAAGCGATGGCGGAAAATGATCACCTGACTCAATTGGCGAACCGCTATCAATTTCAAAACTTTGTCGAACAGGCGCTAACAACCACCCCCTGCGCATGGATCCTCTATATCGACTTAGATAACTTCAAGTACGTTAACGACAAGTATGGCCATCAAGTCGGTGACTCACTCTTGGTCACTTTTGCCCACCACATAAAAACCGTTACCCAACACGTCGAACAGCAGCATTTGATTCGTTGTTTGGCGTCAAGATTGTCTGGCGATGAGTTCGCAATTTTCGTTGCGGCTGAGCACCATCACCACTATGCCGAGGCGTTGGCTGAGATGGTCTTGGCTCCGATTCAAAATCATAACAAAGAAGTGATTGGCAACTTTCCAATTACCGCAAGTATTGGTATTGCCTCTTACCCTAGCGACGGCCAAGACCTAGCCAAGTTGCTTTCGCGAGCGGATACCGCCATGTATCAAGCAAAACGAGCTGGCAAAAACCAGATTGCTCATTACTCTCGCGAGTTGGACGAAATAATATTTCGCCGCACCCAAATTGAACGTGCGCTGCGCAGTGATGATTTGGCCAATGAGTTTACACTCCTCTACCAACCCTACTTTGACCGCAGTGGACAAGAGGTGGTTGGCGTCGAAGCACTGCTGCGCTGGGACTCTTCCGATCTTGGTCGAATCAACCCAAGTGAGTTTATCCCTATATCTGAACAAATCGGCTTATTTAGCACTATCGACCGCTGGGTTATCGAGCAAGCATTTAAAGATTTTAGTGCGGTTCAGCGCTGCTTTTCGTCTCCGATCCAGATCTCGATTAACCTCTCTTCCGCAGAGTTAGACTCGGTCAAACTGGCACGTGATATTCATCAGTTGATGAATCGTTACCCTATTGATGCTGCGAATATAGATTTTGAAATTACCGAGACGTTTGCCTCGGACTCACAAAGTCACTTGTTACTGTATGAATTGTCAAAAATGGGATTCAATCTCACTATTGATGACTTTGGTTCTGGTTACACGTCTATTACTCAACTGTTTGAGTACCCTGTACAAAAAATTAAATTTGACCGACAGTTCCTCGAAACCTTGATAAAGACCGACAACCGCCAAGTCGTCAAGCCGTTAGTGGACTTGTGTCATTCGCAATCGATGCTGGTGACAGCAGAAGGGATAGAGTCACAAGAGATGCAACATTGGCTAGCCACCAACCAATGTGATTATATGCAGGGTTTCTTCCTCTCCCCACCCTTGACGCTCTCTGAGTTACAATTGGGGCTTTACCAAGAAAAAGGACAGCAGTATGTCAGTAAAAAAGGTTATTGTAGCTTCGCTTAACCCAGCGAAGATCAACGCGGTAAAAAGTGCTTTCTGCGCTTCCTTTGCCGCTCAAGATTTTGAGTTTGTTGGGGTCAGCGTTGCAAGCGAAGTCTCCGATCAACCGATGGACAATGAAGAAACCCACCTAGGCGCGCTCAATCGAGTAAAAAATGCCAAAACCCTTGTGCCAGATGGCGATTATTATGTAGGTCTTGAGGCTGGAATAGAAGGCAATGTCACCTTTGCTTGGATGGTGATAGAGTCACTCACTCAGCGTGGCGAATCTCGCTCAGCAAGCTTGATGTTACCGCCTGTCGTAGTAGAGAAGTTACAGCAAGCTAACGAGCTTGGCGATGTGATGGATGAGCTGTTTGCCACCGACAATATCAAACAAAAAGGCGGGGCGATTAGTTTGCTTACTCATGATTTGCTTACTCGCAGCTCGGTCTATCACCAAGCATTGATTCTGGCTCTGATCCCCTTTATGAATCCAAAGCACTTTCCTGCCAATTTATAAAATAAGGATGCGACGCATCCTTATTTTATATTCAACAATTGCGCAAGCTGCTGCTTTTCTTGGTCTTGCTTAGACTTCAACTCATTGGAACCTCGAGTAATGGTCGCAATACCCACACCCAACATTTGACTAATCTGCCGCTGAGACAAATCGCCTTTTAGCAGTTCACGGAAAATATTGACTCTCGCTACCAAAGCATCACGTTCGTCTGAGGTTAACAACATGGTCAGCAACATCTCATGCTGTTCAGACTCGGTACTGCGTTTGATCAAATCTAAAATCTGTTGCCACTCTTGATACTCGGGTTGTAAAGACATCGATACCTTGCTCGTTAATATTGGGCCTTCAGCTCATGCTGGTTTAAAAACGCTCCATCGACACCTAACACCTCACGATAGTAGGTTTCAAACATCAAAATATTCTGCACATATCCTCGAGTTTCCTTAAATGGAATCGACTCGATAAATGCATAAGCGTCTAACTTACCCTGGGTTCTTTCACGCCAAGTTTTCACTCGGTTAGGACCCGCATTATACGCGGCTAATGCAAAAATTCGATTGTTATCGTATTGCTCTAACAAGCTATTGAAGTAATGACTGCCAATCTCGATGTTCTTGCCGACCTGATACAAATCATCGCTGCTTTGATAGCTCAGCTTGTATTTACGCGCAGTGTATTTTGCCGTCGAAGGCATGATCTGCATGATGCCCCTTGCCCCTACCGGTGATCTCGCTTCGATATCCAACGCGCTCTCTTGGCGAGCCAATGACATCAACGTAATGGGATCTATGCTGTGCTTATCCGCATAGAAATTGAACCACCAGCGATGCGCGACAGGAAAGCGAATGGCAATATTGTCCCACATACGTGCTTGGATACTGGCCGTGACCGTTAAATTATGCCAGCCCATGAATGAAGCGTAGCCAGCGAGCATCTCTTTTTGCTTATCACTCGCACGGGCCAACAACCAGCGCCATTCACTTTTCGCGGCGGTAATTTTGTCTCGATCGATCAACTCTTCAATTCGCACGAGAGCTTGGTTGTACTCAGCAATCTGGGTCTTATCCAACAGGATTTCTGAGGTTGGATACTGGATAGAACGTTTTAGCTCTTTGGCGGCAGCCACACTATAAAAGTTACGCTGACCAATGATCGACTCGAGTCGCTGTTGACCTGTGCCAACTTCCCCGAGCGCCATTTCACTGCGACCTAACCAATATTGCCAACGCAGCGTCTGCTGTAACTCTTCAGGCAAGCGCTCAATCCACTGCTCCACGTGTTGCCAGTTGCCATGCTGAATCGCCAAACGAACACGTCTCTCGAGCAAGTTTTTATTCTTCGACGTTGCGATAAACTGATCTCGCCATTGCGCTAGCGGTTCAGATTCGGTGTTAATCAATCGAAACGCAATATAATCAGCCATCAGTTGTCTCTGCTCTGCAGAGAACTGCTGCGCTGTTGTCACCTGTTCAAACAGAGCTTGAGCTTGTTCGACATCGCTGCGTGCAAGCTTTTTTAACCCCAGCTCAGCCTGTTTTTGATTAAACGGGGTCGCGGCGTGTTGCTTGGAAAAACTTAACACGGTAGCGGAATTGGCAAACAAACGACGCATCTCTGCGGCTTGCTGCTTAGCAGCATCTGATTTGACTTGCTTGCTCAAGTAACTCATCAAGCTGCCATTTCGCGCTTCAAATGCCAATAGCATTCTCTCTAGTACCAATTGGTCAGTTTTCAGCCCAGCGTTATCCCAACTGGCAAACAGTCGATCACATTCATCAGCGATACTGTGCCCTGATAACCAGAGCTGCTCAGCTCCTTGATAAGCTAATGCTTTATCGCCAACTTGCGCATGCGCGTAATAGTAGTGGCATTGATAGGTCTCACCGCGTGGCTCAGAGGTTTGAAACTCAATCAATCGACGCCAATCTTGCTGACGTGCCAGAGCGTCAATGTAAGGCGCTCTCAGCCGAGCCGAAAATGGAAAGTCACCGTACTCCTCAATGAACGCCTCAACTTGCTGTGGGCTTCGCTTGCCAATGTCGACCAAAAAACTGCGATAATCCACGTAAGGTGTTAGGGGGTAGTCTGCAATTTGAGGTCGCAGTTGGTGATACTGCTCAACTTGCTTTTTATCAAGCAACTGCTGCGCTTGATCATAGAGTTCTCGCTGTTGTTGGATGTCCGCGGCCACTGTATAGGGCGCGACGCCCGCGCTGCAAACCATCGTTGACAAGAGCACAATCGATGAAGGAAGGCGATGCAGCGACTTGAGAAAAGTCAACGTCATATGAGTCTCATCCTGAGATAGCTAGTGGTTAAGATTAGGTATTAATGCTCATTGTAAACAGCGCTGTAAAGGGCACAGATGTAAATAATAATAAATTCACATAACTGTGACATTTGGCGATCTTTGAGCAAGGTTTAGCTTAGTTATTCATCACTAATACGTTCACAATGCAAAGGAGTTCGTTTCTGGAGTAACAAACCACGCCCAGTTAGTATAAAATGTGGGTCTACGAAAATTGATTATTTAGGAACGATCGGCAATGGCTGAATACGTATATACCATGTCGCGCGTGAGCAAAATTGTGCCACCAAAGCGACAAATTCTTAAAGACATCTCTCTAAGCTTCTTCCCTGGCGCAAAAATCGGTGTTTTGGGTCTGAACGGTGCGGGTAAATCTACCCTACTGCGCATCATGGCGGGTATCGATACTGATATCGACGGTGAAGCGCGCCCACAACCTGGCCTTAATGTTGGCTACCTTCCTCAAGAACCTGTTCTGGATGAATCGAAAACCGTGCGCGAAATCGTCGAAGAAGCGGTCTCTGATGTTGCCGGTGCAATGAAGCGTCTGGATGAAGTATACGCAGCATACGCAGAGCCCGATGCAGACTTCGATGCTCTGGCCAAAGAGCAAGGCGAGCTCGAAGCGCTGATTCAAGCCAAAGACGGCCACAACCTTGAAAACGCGTTAGAGCGTGCGGCCGATGCACTGCGTCTTCCAGAGTGGGATCAGAAAATCGAACACCTATCGGGTGGTGAACGTCGCCGTGTTGCGATTTGTCGTCTGCTACTGTCTAAACCAGATATGTTGCTACTCGATGAGCCAACCAACCACTTGGATGCCGAATCTGTGGCTTGGCTAGAGCGCTTCTTGGTCGATTACAGCGGCACTGTTGTGGCCATCACCCACGACCGTTACTTCCTCGACAACGCTGCGGGTTGGATTCTAGAACTGGACCGTGGTGAAGGTATTCCTTGGCAAGGTAACTACACCTCGTGGCTAGAGCAAAAAGATGCGCGTCTGCAACAAGAAGCGTCTCAAGAGAAAGCGCGTCAAAAGACGATTGAGAAGGAGCTTGAGTGGGTTCGTCAAAACCCGAAAGGTCGTCAGTCGAAATCTAAAGCGCGTATGGCTCGTTTTGAAGAACTGCAAAGCGGTGATCGTCAGAAGCGTAACGAAACTAACGAACTCTTCATCCCGCCAGGTGAGCGTCTCGGTGACAAGGTTATCGAAGTGAACAACCTCACCAAGTCGTTTGACGGCCGTGTGCTGATTGATGATCTATCGTTCAGCATTCCTAAAGGTGCCATCGTAGGTATCATTGGTGCCAACGGTGCAGGTAAATCTACCTTGTTCAAGATGCTTAGCGGCACCGAACAACCAGACTCAGGCACCATTGAGCTAGGTGACACGGTGAAACTGGCATCGGTTGATCAGTTCCGTGACGCCATGGATGACTCGAAAACGGTTTACCAAGAGATTTCTGAAGGTGCGGATATTATCAAGATCAACAACTTTGAGATCCCAGCTCGCGCCTACTGCTCACGCTTTAACTTCAAAGGCAGCGATCAGCAGAAGATCATTGGTGAGCTGTCTGGTGGTGAACGTAACCGTGTTCACCTAGCTAAACTGCTAAAAGCGGGCGGCAACGTGTTGCTACTCGATGAACCAACCAACGACCTTGATGTTGAGACGCTACGTGCACTCGAGGAAGCTCTGCTTGAATTCCCAGGCTGTGCCATGGTTATCTCGCACGACCGTTGGTTCCTAGACCGTATCGCGACTCACATCATCGATTATCGCGACGAAGGTCAGGTCAACTTCTACGAAGGTAACTATACTGAGTACATGGAGTGGCTGAAGAAGACCTTAGGCCCTGAAGCTGCAGAGCCGCATCGCATCAAGTACAAGCGTATCGCTAAGTAATCACGCTTGAAATTTGTGCAAAGGCCGCTACTATTAGCGGCCTTTATTGTCCTACACACAACCTGAGGTAGTGGCAATCGCGAAGAATGCGAACAAACGCGCACTGTGACCACTTTAGTTTTGTTACTCTTACGAGTTGAACCTAAGAGAGATAATTATGATCGAACGTCGTCGTTTTTCGCGCATTATTTATCAAGCGAAAGCTGTGTTAACACAAGATTCACTGACTGTAGACGGACTAGTTTGGGACTTGTCTCTACACGGTATGCTGTTGATCAGTGAACAGTCTGACCTACTCGCGCAAGATAAACAGGTTGAGGTATCCTTCTCGCTTCCGGACAGTGATGTCACGATTCAACTGGTAGGGAATATCGTTGGCTTAAATAACAATGTGATTCGTCTCAGCATTGATCACATTGATATTGAAAGCATCGGACACCTAAGGCGATTGGTTGAATTAAACGTAGGTGATGATGAGCTGCTGCATAGAGACATCGAACACTTATCAGATCTCGGTGAGTACACCTAAGCCAAATTAGTCTATGTCGAACAAAATTACGATCTCTATCCCTGACCAAACAGGGGTACAACACTTTCATGTTTCAAGAAAATCCCTGGTCATTGGCCTTGGCATCACCAGTGTCAGTATCATCGCTGGGGCCGGTTATCTAGCTAACCATTGGTATCAACAACTTAGCGAGCTAGAAACGCAAAAAGCACATCTTGAGCAATTGTACGCGGAGCAAATCGATACCGCGCATTCTCTATCACAAGAGCTCGAGGACAAGCGCAATCAACTCTCTATGCTTGGCAAGCGCGTCTATGATGTTGAATCAGTACTGGGTTTAGCAGATGAAAGTTTGCCCGATGACTACTCGCTTGAAAACCGGCTAGACGCCGCCGCGATTGACTCAGCGGTGCGCGCAACCATGTTTCGCCTGATCCCCAATGATGCGCCGCTCGATTACTTGCGCATCTCCTCATCCTATGGCCGACGCACCAACCCAATCACTGGCAAGCGTCATACCCACACGGGTATTGACCTCACGTGTCAGCGTGGCGAGCCTATCTACGCTCCTGCCGATGGCGTGGTGGAAACCGTGCGTCCTAGCTCGAAAGGTTTTGGCAACTTCCTCACAGTACGTCACTCATTCGGTTTTATGAGCTCTTATGCTCACTTAGCTAAGTTTAAAGTGCGCAGCGGTCAGTTTGTCAGCAAAGGTGAGCAGATTGCGACTTGTGGTAACTCAGGTAACTCAACCGGACCGCATCTTCATTATGAAGTGCGCTTTTTAGGCCGCGCTTTAAACCCGCAATACACGATGGATTGGACACCAGAGAACTTCAATTATCTGTTTGAAAAAGAGAAGAAGGTAAAGTGGGCTCCGCTTGTGAAGCTGATTGATGATACGGTCAGACTGCAAGTCAATCTCACCAATCATCCGTATCAGAGCCACTCGGTGAACACGGTCAAAAATGAGTCCGACGACAGCAGTGACTCCATTACAGTGCAATAAAAAACAGCGACCAGTGGTCGCTGTTTTTTTTGCTGTTTTCTTTGGCTGTTATTAGCCGCGATGAATGGAGTCATTGGCTTGTTTGAGTAGCTTTTGACTCTCATCCAAAAACTGCTGAGAATAATCGCCAAACCAAGCGCTGACTTGATTAAAGCTGGTCACAAAGGCTTGCTTGTCGTGGCTATCCAATATCTCTAATGCTTCGCCAAAACAGCGATGGAAACGCTTAATCATCTCGATGTTGGCTTGCGACGATAGAATAATGTCACCGTAAAGGTTTGGATCTTGGGCAAACAGACGCCCAACCATCGCCAACTCTAAGCGGTAAATAGGCGAGCTTAACTGCAGCAACTTATCGATATTTGGATTTTCCCGGCTCAAGTGAAGGCCGTAAGCAAACGAAGTAAAGTGACGCAGCGCCTGAATTAAAGTCATACCGTGATCATGTTCGCTGGCGTCAATCTGACACAAACTCGCTCCCCAAATAGAGAACTGCTTGAGTAACCACTGGTAGCTCTCTTCACCGCGACCATCACAATAAACAATCACTTGCTTAGCCAAACTTGGTACGTCTGGGCCAAACATCGGGTGCAGACCGACCACTGGCCCCTGATGTACTTCAAGCATTGCCTGTAGCGGCCGAGACTTAATCGATGTTAAGTCACACAGAATACAATCTTTGGGCAACTTGCTTAGCTTGGTAATCACACCTTCCGTCAGGTGAATTGGCACAGTCACCACTACCATTCCCGCGTTTTCCAACAGCTCGTCTGCGTGGTCCCAATCTTTACTGCCCAGCACTTTGACATCATAACCAGAGAGCTTAAACATACGACCAAATAGGCCGCCTAGTTGGCCATTACCACCGACGATCACCACCGAGCGTAATTGTGGATTGAGGCATTTAAAGCCAGAATCTTTCTCGCTGGCATAAGACTCGCGCATGGTACGGCGCAGAATGTCTTCTATCAATTGTGGTGGCACGCCGATCTTTTCAGCCTCTTGACGACGCGAAGCCAACATCGCCGCCTCTCGGTCTGGGGCATAAATCGGTAATCCGTGCTCACTTTTTACCTCACCTACCTTCTCGACCAGCGCCAATCTTTGCGCCAACAAATCTAAAATCTGTTTATCTACTGCGTCAATCTGATCACGCAAGTGATTCAACTCTACGGCCATCGAAAATCCTTGTACTTATTACTTAGCCTGTAAACGGTCTTCCAAGAAAGGGACCAGCTCTTGATGTGCGTGACGTAATAGTGCCTCAGTTGTGTCCCAATTGATACACGCATCGGTAATAGAAACGCCGTATTTCATCTCATTGAGAGGGATGTCTGATGATTGATTTCCTTCATTAATATGACTCTCAATCATTAAACCAATGATGGACTTATTGCCCTCGCGGATCTGATGGATGACATCTTCTGCCACGAGAGGCTGACGACGGTAATCTTTACGTGAATTAGCATGGCTACAATCGATCATCAGTGAGGCATCTAAACCGTGCTTCGCCATGTCTTGTTCACACTCAGTCACCGACACAGAATCATAGTTAGTCTGTTTACCGCCACGTAAAATAACGTGACCATTAGGGTTACCTTGTGTGGTTAACAGCGCAACTTGCCCTTCTCGGTTAATCCCCATAAAGCGGTGGCTAGACGACGCGGCTTGCATCGCGTTGATCGCGGTCGCCAGGCTGCCGTCCGTTCCGTTTTTGAAGCCGATCGGCATAGAAAGACCACTGGCCATTTCGCGGTGTGTTTGTGATTCTGTGGTACGCGCGCCAATCGCCGCCCAGCTAAAGGTGTCGGCCAAGTACTGAGGACTGATAGGGTCCAACGCCTCTGTGGCTAAAGGAATCTCCATCTCAGCCAGTTCAACCAGAAGTTCACGTCCAACATGGAGGCCATGTTCAATATCGAACGAACCATCAAGATGCGGATCATTGATCAATCCTTTCCAGCCAACCGTGGTTCGCGGCTTCTCAAAGTACACGCGCATCACGATGTAAAGTTGATCGCTGAGCTGCTCTGAGAGTGCTTTAAGACGTTTAGCGTATTCCTTTGCCGCATCGATATCGTGAATGGAACAAGGGCCACACACGACTAACAGACGATGGTCTTTTTTATGGATGATATCGGCGATAGTCTGGCGAGATTGCTGGATAAAGCGACGAGCGTGATCACTCAAAGGCAACTTGGCTTTCAACTCATCAGGTGTGATCAGGACCTGTTCATCACTAATATTAATGTTGCTCAATTCACTTTTCTGCATATCTCTCACCTGTACATATATATTTACGACAACAAAGAACTCTATTGCCTCTAGTTAATAGACCATAAAATAACAGCCTAAAAAAAGATTTCAACATGTAAACTTAAAAAAACACTGCGTAAATTAATTTTTACACATGGAATTTTAAAGGCTTTATCACCAAAAGCAGGTACTAGCCATGTTTTCCTAAGGCTTTCTTCACTAAAATAGAACCAAAGTTCGCGATTAAGATTATTATGGACCTGATCCTCTCATTACTGCAGCAAATGTGTGTCTATCTGGTGCTTGCGTACATGTTGAGCAAGACACCTATCTTTCTGCCTTTACTGAATATTTCCAACCGGATTAGCCATAAAGTCAGCGTCTATGTTCTGTTTTCCCTGTTTTGTATTATGGGCACCTACTTTGGTCTACAGATCAATGATGCAATCGCCAATACTCGGGCGATTGGTGCTGTCATGGGCGGGCTGTTTGGTGGTCCTGTCGTCGGCTTCTTTGTCGGCCTGACTGGCGGTCTACATAGATACACTTTAGGCGGTTTTACTGATGTAGCTTGCGCTATCTCTACCACGGCAGAGGGCCTGATTGGCGGGTTGCTGCACACGTATCTATTGCGTAAAGGCAAGTCAGCACAGCTTTTTAATCCGAGTGTGGTGTTCTCCATCACCCTAGTTGCAGAAATTGTTCAAATGGCGATCATCTTGATCGTCGCCAAACCCTTTGACCAGGCCTACGCATTGGTTTCTGCGATTGCCGCGCCAATGATCATCGCTAACTCGGTCGGCGCCGCCCTGTTTATGAGTATTCTTGATGATCGAAAAACCATCTTTGAAGAGTATTCGGCCACCTTTTCTCGTCGCGCTCTCAACATCGCCGAACGCTCAGTTGGTATTCTCGCCTCTGGGTTTAATAGCAATAATGCCGAGAAGATAGCACGCATTGTTTACGAAGAAACCAATGTTGGCGCGGTCTCGATTACCGACGATGAGAAGATACTGGCATTTGTGGGCATCGGTGATGACCACCATAAACCCAACACGCTCATTTCGTCGCAAAGCACGCTGGATGCCATTAGCCAAAACGACATTATTTACCTCGATGGCAAAGAGAAGCCTTATCAATGTTCATTGAAGCCAGACTGTAAGCTAGGTAGCGCGCTGATCATTCCGTTGAGAGCGGGAGACAAGGTGATCGGAACTATCAAGCTGTATGAGCCAAAACGAAAACTGTTTTCCACTATTAACATGTCGATGGCAGAGGGGATTGCCCAACTGCTCTCGAGCCAAATCTTATTTGGCGACTATCAACAGAAGCAAACCCTGTTATCACAAGCAGAGATCAAGTTGCTGCATGCGCAAGTCAATCCGCATTTTCTGTTTAATGCTCTCAACACGATTAGTGCCGTGATTCGACGCGATCCACCCAAAGCACGCGATTTGATACAACATTTATCGCAATTTTTTCGCAGTAACTTGAAACAGAACATCGATGTAGTCACGCTCAAAGAGGAGCTTGCACACGTCAACGCCTATCTCACCATTGAAAAGGCGCGCTTTACCGACCGCTTGGAGGTCGGTATCGATATTGATGAGTTACTATTACAACGTAAAGTGCCTACCTTTACCTTGCAGCCCTTGGTCGAAAACGCCATTAAACACGGAATATCTCATCTGTTAGAAGGGGGAGAGATTCGCATTTTCAGCCAGTCAGTACCGCAAGGCCATCAAGTCGTCGTGCAAGACAACGCGGGGAGCTATCAAGCACCACCAAGCGATCACCTTGGTCTGGGGATGCAGATTGTGGATAAACGCTTAACCAACAAATTTGGTCGAATCGCCGCGCTCAAGGTCGAGGTAAAACCAAACCACTATACTCGAATGAGTTTTATCATTCCGAGTCAGCACAATGAATAAGGGACAGTTATGCTGCGTGCATTGGTCATAGATGACGAACTCTTTGCTCGAGAAGAACTCACCGATCTGTTGCAAGAAACTGGTCACATCCAGGTAATCGATCAAGCCAGCAATGCCATTGAAGGGTTGAAGAAAATCAATCAGCTCAAACCTGAGGTGGTTTTTTTGGATATTCAAATGCCACAAATCAGCGGAATTGAATTGCTGGCCATGCTCGACCCAGAAACCATGCCTAAGGTTGTGTTTGTCACCGCCTATGATGAGTTTGCAGTGCAGGCGTTCGAGGACAACGCCTTTGATTATCTGCTCAAACCGGTTGATATCGCTCGACTTGAGAAAACAGTCAACCGCCTGCTCAAATCGCAACAAGTGAGCCGTGAGCAGCTTGCCGCCATTACTCCCCCTTGTTTAGATCAAGTGCCCTGTATCGGCCTCAATCGGATCATGATCATTCCTACCAAAGATGTGGAGTTCGCCTACAGCGATATCAGCGGTGTTCACGTGCAAACCCATGAACAAAAAGCCACCTCACAACTGACATTGAAAGTTCTCGAGGAGAAAACGCCATTGGTGCGATGTCATCGCCAGTTTTTAGTCAATATTAAGGCAATCAAAGAGATCAAGCTGTTGGAGAATGGTCTTGCGGAGATCATCACCGTGAGCAACCACCCACTGCCCGTGAGTCGGCGCTACCTTAAAGCGCTCAAAGAGATGCTTGGCTTTCATTGAGCCTAAAAGTATCAACAAAAAAGAGCCGCAATCGCGGCTCTTAGTCATTAATCAATAATACGTTTCATCGCTTCAGAGGCTTGTCGCCACTGCTCACTGCGTTGCAGCTCTGATAAGGTGAAGCTCTGCTTTTTCAGCAGCTGAGTCGCTTGCGGCGTTTCCATGATCGGCAGGTTGTCCAACACCTCGACCTGTCCTTGGCGGTTATTGCACAATAGCAGCATGTCACACCCGGCGACTAACGCTTGATGTGAACGCTCCGCAGGGCCGCCCATCATCGCCGCACCTTCCATATTGAGATCATCAGAAAAGACAATACCTTTAAAGCCAAGCTGCTGACGTAGCACCTGTTTTAACCAGTACTGTGAACCACTTGCCGGTTGGTCATCATAGTGAGAGAAAACGACATGTGCAGGCATCATCGCATCGAGGACGTCCGCTTCGATTTGCGCTTTGAAGATCGCCATATCCTGCTCGAAAATAGTATCGCGATAATCAAATGGCGTCTCTAAATGGGAGTCGGCAATCACCCCTCCATGACCTGGGAAGTGTTTACCCGTGGTCGCCATTCCGACCGCTTTCATGCCTTTCATATAAGCTAAGCTGTGGCGCAGTATCGTCTCTTTGTCTTCACCAAAGGCGCGATCGCCTATCGCTTTACACTGATGGCCTTGGTCTAAAACCGGCGCAAAACTGAGATCAATATCGTGAGCGATCAACTCAGCGGCCATTAACCAACCCCCTTGCTGTGCAAGCGATTCGCTATTAGGCAACTGAGCATATCGCTGTGCAGCCGGAATTCTAGAGAAGCCTTCTCTGAATCTCTGTACTCGTCCCCCCTCTTGATCAACGCCGATCAGCACTGGTCGTTTGGCAGCATGACGAATGGCTTTGTTGAGCGCCAGTAGCTGATCGCTATCATGGTAGTTTCGCGAAAATAGAATCACTCCACCTACGGTTGGGTGTTCAAGAATCTCTTTGTCTTCTGCGCTGAGCTCGCACCCCGCAACATCGACCCATAACGGTCCCATAATTTCTCCACATCGCGCTGAATTTCGCTATGCTACCGAGGTTATTCGGATTATTCTCGGTTTACAATGAATAAACTTCACTGTTGGCGAAAATTGAGCATGACCACAAACGCGTTATACATTGGCATTATGTCGGGCACGAGTCTGGATGGAATCGATACGGTACTGGTAGAGATCGACAATGACCGAGTTCGTTTGCTCAACAGCCATGATCATCCCATTCCAGCATCGCTAAAACAGCGCATCTTAAACGTCTCACTCGGCCAACCCACCAGCTTGCCCGAGATTGGCGAGCTTGATCATCAACTCGGCAAACTCTATGCACAAGCAGTCAACGCTCTGCTGGTAAAAAGTGGGCGCAAAGCATCAGAAATTACGGCTATCGGCAATCACGGCCAAACTGTATTCCACCAGCCCACAGGGCAAATACCGTTCACAATTCAACTTGGTGACGCCAATATTATTGCCGCGCTGACCCAGATTGACACCGTCGCCGACTTTAGGCGCAAAGATATCGCCTTGGGCGGACAAGGTGCGCCACTGGTGCCCGCTTTTCACCAATCAATTTTTCAACCACAGCACTCGAGTGTAGTGATACTCAACATTGGCGGTATCGCTAACCTATCGGTTCTGCGCCCAAATCAAGCTGTGGTCGGCTACGATACAGGCCCTGGCAACATGCTGATGGACGCTTGGTGTAATAAACACCTAGGCAAAGCGTTTGATAAAGGGGCCAAGCTTGCCCTTCAAGGGCAAGTCGACCAGGCGCTGTTGTCTGAATTGCTCAAAGAACCATACTTAGCCCTTACCGCCCCCAAAAGCACCGGACGGGAGCGCTTCAATCTGCCTTGGCTCGAGGCGATTGTCAGTCGTTTCAACGCAGGTGTGGCCGATGTTCAACGAACGCTATGTGAATACACGGCGCAAACCATCGCTAACGAAGTGGAGCCATTCCAACAAGGGGATAGGCCCGAGTTGCTCGTTTGCGGCGGTGGTGTTCATAACCCATTGTTAATGAAGCGGTTGACCGAGCTCTTACCGCAGTGGTGCGTGATGCCGACCGATGAAAAAGGGGTAGACAGCGACAACATGGAAGCGATGGCCTTTGCTTGGCTGGCCTATCGCCGCGTTCACTCTCTGCCAAGCAACCTGCCAGAAGTCACCGGCGCCGCCAAGCAGGCTTCTCTCGGTGTGATGTACTTTGCTGATAAATAAGGACCATTATGACTAATGATGCATTGATCGCTGCACTTTCACATTTAGTCTCTGAAGGGCGAAATCCAGAAACCATGGACATTGATTTGCTCTCTTCATTGGAGATAGTTGAACGTATCAACCAACAAGATCAACTGGTGCCTTTAGCCGTTGAGAAAGTACTGCCTGAGGTTGCAAAAGCGGTCGACAAGATCACCGCTGCATTCAAAATCGGCGGTCGACTTATCTATATGGGTGCCGGTACCAGTGGCCGCTTAGGGGTCCTTGATGCCTCAGAGTGCCCACCAACCTTTGGGGTCTCAGATCAAATGGTCATTGGACTGATTGCCGGTGGCCCAGAGGCGATTTTGAAAGCAAAGGAAGGAGCAGAAGATTCGCTAACCTTAGGTGTTGACGATCTGAAAGCAGTTCAATTCAATAGCACCGATGTGGTGGTTGGGATTGCGGCCAGCGGCAGGACGCCGTATGTAATAGGTGCGCTCGAATACGCCAACGAGATGGGAGCAACGACAGTCGCCCTCTCTTGTAACCCCGACTCCCCGATTGCTGAAATCGCCGACATTGCCATTTCACCCTTAGTGGGGCCTGAGGCCTTAACCGGTTCGACACGATTGAAATCCGGCACTGCGCAAAAGTTGGTGCTGAACATGCTCACCACCGCCAGTATGATTCGTCTGGGTAAAAGCTATCAAAACTTGATGGTCGATGTGAAAGCGACCAACAAAAAACTCATCGCCCGTGCGGCTCGAATTGTCATGCAGGCCACCGAGTGTGACATCAACAGCGCTACCCGCTTACTTGAGCAGACTGGCTATGATGTCAAATTAGCGATTTTGATGCAACTCACTGGCATGGACTTGGAAAGCGCAAAACATCAACTGGCCACTCAAGATGGCTTTTTACGTAAAGCCGTGCAGCAGCATCAAGGAGAGTAACCCAGGCTTAAAGGGAGAGCTTACTGCCTCTCCCTAAATCTCGCTAGTTTTGGTACTCACTCCAGCCACGCTGCCATTCCATTCGAAACTTTTGCGCTTCATCTGTGCCTTCACACACGCCTTGATAGTACTGACCCGACAAGCCCATTTGGTAAGCGAAATCTGGGTTGCAGTACTCGCCAATACCCTCTAAGTAACCTTGGTCGTAATCTGACTGCTTGGCACTTCCCAAGCTCGCGAGAGCTTTGGATGTCCGCGGCGTATGGCCAACGATGCCATCCTGATAGCCAATTTGATACCAGTCGCCCTCATTCGCCAACTGTTGTGGGCTACTGGTACAAGCAGCCAACAATGCCGCCAACACAGCAATATAAAACTTTCTCATTGTTTTTCCTTGCTTTTTCCGAAGAGGTTATCAAACCACTATTCGGACTTGATTACCACTGCACTTGAGTAAAAACCACTCAGTTTCTCAAGCAACCGCTCATATCCCTATACGACCACTCATTGGATAAGCGAATGCTGATAGTCATTATTCAGCATAGTATGCACAGTGAGCTTATTAAATTTTACAAAGGAACGAGTGCTATGTTGTGGTTTTTAACCTGTGTTGCGGCCCTAATTGGCGGCTACTTTATCTACGGGGCTTTTGTTGAAAAAGTCTTCGGCATTAACGAAAAACGTCAAACGCCGGCGCATACTAAAGCAGACGGCGTTGATTACGTCCCAATGTCAACCAAGAAGGTTTACCTAGTTCAACTCCTCAATATTGCCGGTGTTGGCCCTATCTTTGGTCCTATCATGGGCGCCCTATATGGCCCTGCTGCTATGCTGTGGATCGTCGTCGGTTGTATCTTTGCTGGTGCGGTACATGATTACTTCTCTGGCATGCTTTCGGTACGTAACGGCGGAGCCTCTGTTCCAACCATCACAGGTCGCTACTTAGGTAATGGTGCAAAACACTTTATGAACATCTTTGCCATTGTCCTTCTGCTTCTTGTTGGTGTGGTTTTCGTGTCTGCTCCTGCTGGCATGATCACGAACCTTATCAATGATCAAACCAGCCTAAACGTCAGCATGACGACTATGGTTATCGCCATTTTTGCCTACTATATCATTGCGACCATCGTGCCTGTCGATAAGATTATTGGTCGCTTCTACCCACTGTTTGGTGCGCTACTGATCTTCATGTCTGTCGGCCTAATGACCGCGGTGGCATTCTCAAGTGAACACACAGTAATGGGCGATTTCCAAGTGAGCGACATGTTCACTAACCTTAACCCGAACGATATGCCGCTATGGCCTGCACTATTCATCACTATTGCATGTGGTGCAATTTCCGGCTTCCACGCTACCCAGTCTCCACTGATGGCGCGTTGTATGGAAAATGAAAAGAATGGCCGCTTTGTATTCTACGGTGCCATGATTGGCGAAGGTGTCATCGCGTTAATCTGGTGTGCGATTGCATTGTCATTCTTCGGTTCTCTCGATTCACTTGCAGAAGCGGTGAAGAATGGTGGTCCTGGTAACGTTGTCTACAGCGCCTCATTTGGCCTACTCGGCGTGTTCGGTGGCATCCTTGCTTTCCTAGGTGTCGTTATCCTACCGATCACTTCTGGTGACACAGCATTCCGCTCTAGCCGACTAATTCTGGCTGAGTACTTCAATGTCGACCAAAAAGCGCTACGGAATCGCCTACTGATGGCAGTTCCACTGTTCATTATTGGTGGTATTCTGACTCAAGTTGATTTTGGTATTATCTGGCGCTACTTCGGTTTCGCAAACCAATCAACCGCAGTGATGATGTTATGGACAGCATCGGCTTACTTACTGCGCCACAATAAGCTACATTGGATCACCACAGTACCTGCGGTATTTATGACCACTGTGTGTGCGACTTTCATTCTCAACAACAGTACCTTAGGCTTTGGGCTACCGATTGAAGTTTCGACTACTGCAGGCATTCTATTTGCCCTAGCGGTTGCAGGTTACGTCATCAAAACCTCCAAAGGAAAAGGTGAGACTGATTTAGCTGATGAAGAAAAACCACAAGCTGTCACCGAAACAGCTTAAGTGCTTGCACTTTGTTAAAGGCTCCTCGTGAGCCTTTCATTTCTTAGAACTATAAATACAAAAAAGCCAGCGATAGACGCTGGCTTTGTGCTTATATACCAATCACAACTCTTAATCGACCTGTTTAATTTGCAGCTCTTTAGGCACTTCGAAGAACATGTTCTCTTCTCGACCTTGGATTTCTTCGACGCTTTTTGCGCCGACTAACTGCTTCACTCGCTCAAGGATTTGATTAACCAACTCCTCTGGCGCGGACGCGCCTGCGGTCACGCCCACTTTGGTTTTACCAGTGAACCACTCAGATTGAATATCCTCAGGGCAATCGGTGAGATAGCCAGGGGTTCCGAGTTTCTCCGCTAACTCTTTTAATCGAGTCGAATTGGATGAGTTCTTTGACCCCACCACCACAACAACGTCAACATCCGCGGCCATATCACGCACGGCGTCCTGACGGTTTTGTGTCGCATAACAGATGTCATCTTTGCGCGGACCTTGAATATCTGGGAAAACGCGGCGTAGCTCATCAATCACGTCTGCAGTTTCATCGACCGATAACGTCGTTTGACTAACATAGTGCAAGTGACTTGGGTCTTTCACTTTCTCTTTTAGCTTAACCACATCCGCGGGGGTCTCAACCAGGTACATGCCGCCTTGTTCACTTGCGTATTGGCCCATGGTGCCCTCGACTTCTGGATGCCCAGCATGGCCAATCAAGACCACTTCCATATGCTTGCGGCTTGCACGAGCAACCTCCATGTGAACTTTAGTCACCAAAGGACACGTGGCATCAAACACGGTGAGAGCGCGCTGTTTGGCTTCTTTACGCACCGCTTGCGACACTCCATGAGCGGAAAAAATCACGATATTATCGTCAGGCACCTCATGCAGCTCCTCGACAAAAATCGCACCGCGCTGTTTGAGCCCTTCGACCACAAAACGGTTGTGGACCACTTCATGGCGAACATAAATAGGCGGCTGATAGAGTTCCAGTGCACGTTCGACAATGCTAATTGCACGATCAACGCCAGCACAAAAACCACGAGGATTGGCTAACAGGATTTTCATTTCATTGCTCATAGAGTCATTATCTTATTGGTCGCTATTCTACTGACAAAATTTCAACTTCAAAAGTCACATCTTGCCCTGCAAGCGGATGATTAAAGTCAACCGTGACCGAGTCGCCCGCGATCTCAGTAATAATGCCAGGAATTTCCATTCCATCAGGTCCAGAGAACGCCATCACAGTGCCGACTTCAACTTCTGCATCACCGACAAACTTTGCGCGATCCATATAGTGGATATTATCTGGATTGGGCATCCCAAATGCGTCTTGCGCTTTGAGTTCAATCGCCTTGCTGTCTCCAGCACTCAGACCAAGTAGACATTGTTCAAAGTTTTCACTTAGGCTGCCATCGCCAATCACCAGCTTGGCAGGTTTTCCCATATTGTGTGTGCTGTCAGCAATCGAGCCGTCAGGCATTTTGATCGTAAAATGCAGCGTTACTGCAGAATCTTGGGCAATGGTGGTCACGTCATGGCTTCCTTATTATTAATTGTATCGACTGTTTATCACTGCTAGATACGAAGCAGCGTCGAACTTGGGCTTCAACATAAAGAAAAGCGCCACCTGAATCAACAGACAGCGCTTAGGGTTATTCGTGAAATCACTCTTTATGCCGCGCTGTGGTCTTTTTTCCGAAACCCATCGAAGATGATCATTGCGGCGCCAATGCAGATCGTCGTATCGGCGAGGTTGAACGCTGGCCAGTGATATGTGCCCCAATAAAAATCCAGGTAGTCGACCACAAAGCCATGCACAATTCGGTCGAACACATTGCCAACCGCCCCACCTATAATCATCGCATAAGCGATATTATTCCATTTCTCTTGGGCAGGCAGCTTGCTCATCCAATAGGTCAACATCGCGGTAACGGCAAAAGCAATCCCGGTAAACAACCAACGCTGCCAACCCGCCTGATCACTCAAAAAGCTAAATGCGGCGCCATAGTTGTGGACGTATAACAAGTTGAAGAAGGGCAACACTTCAATTCGATTGGCCCAGCCATAGCCCATGTTATCCATCACCACTAATTTAATGGTGACATCTGCAACAAAAATCACCGCCGCTAGCCATAGCCAACGAACGCCAGATTGCTTAAGAGTTAATGCTTGTTCACTCATTTCTTTACCTAAAAACAGCCCCAGTAAATACTGGGGCTGTTTAATTGATTAAAAGTTCAGTCGCTTTTTCGCTAATTATGCGAACTTACGCACTTCACCTTCACCATCAACGTTAGACACACAACGGCCACAGATCTTCTCATGACCTTCAATCGTGCCTACGTCTGGCGTATGGTGCCAACAACGGTCACATTTCTCGTTTTCCGTCGCTTTGACTTCAACAAACAGACCATCTACATCTGTCGCTTGTGCTGCGTCAGACTTGTCGCTGAGAGGTTTAACAACCGCCGCTGAAGTGAGGAGCGCGAAACGCAGCTCATCTTCTAGCTTGTTCAGTTTCGCCGCAAGTGCATCATCTGCATAAAGCGTTACTTCAGCTTGCAGGGAGCCACCGATGATTTTCTCTTTACGAGCATCTTCTAGCAGCTTGTTCACGCTACCACGAACT
This sequence comes from Vibrio sinaloensis, assembly GCF_023195835.1. Taxonomy (NCBI): domain Bacteria; kingdom Pseudomonadati; phylum Pseudomonadota; class Gammaproteobacteria; order Vibrionales; family Vibrionaceae; genus Vibrio; species Vibrio sinaloensis. The sequence goes on from NZ_CP096199.1 coordinate 2,434,371, forward strand.
GATTGAACGTCCGACCAGAACTCATTGTTTAGCTCTTCACCTTCAGCAAGACCGAATAGACCTTCGAACCACTCGCCAGTGAATACGAACTTATCACGGCTCTCACCTGTAGGAAGGGAAGCTGGCATTTCGTTCCAAATTTCATCAGCAGTGAATGACATGATTGGCGCCATCCAACGAACTAATGCTTCTACGATGTAGTAAAGCGCTGTCTGACAGCTACGTTGCGCATGACCGCCACGTTTCGCTGTGTATTGACGGTCTTTGATAACATCTAGGTAGAATGAGCCCATTTCGATAGAACAGAACTGCATTAGACGCTGAGTTACAGCATGGGTGTTGTACTCACCGTACGCTTTTACAATCTCTTCTTGCGCAGCTAGGGCGCGACCTACAGCCCAACGATCCAGTGCCACCATTTCTTCAGCAGGAACAAGATCCGTTGCTGGGTTGAAGCCGCTTAGGTTGGCTAGGAAGAAACGCGCTGTGTTACGGATACGACGGTACGCATCTGCAGAGCGTTTTAGGATTTCATCAGAAACCGCCACTTCACCAGTGTAGTCTGTAGAAGCAACCCATAGACGAAGAATGTCAGCACCTAGCTTGTTAGTCACATCTTTTGGCGCAACCACGTTACCGATAGATTTAGACATCTTACGGCCTTGACCATCCACCACGAAGCCGTGAGTGAGCACTTGCTTGTATGGTGCTTCATTTTTCATCGCAATCGATGAAATCAGAGAAGATTGGAACCAACCACGGTGTTGGTCAGAACCTTCTAGGTATAGGTCTGCTGATGCACCGTTGTACTCCTCACGAGCATCAACTACTGAGTAGTGAGTCACACCTGAGTCGAACCATACGTCTAGCGTATCCAGTACTTTTTCGTAGCTGTCAGCTTCTTCGCCTAGTAGGTCAGAGATTTCTAGATCCCACCACGCTTGAATGCCTTTTTGCTCCACTAGCTGAGCGACTTTCTCAACAAGTTCGATACTGTTTGGATGCAGCTCAGCCGTCTCTTTGTGCACAAACAGCGCAATTGGTACACCCCAAGTACGTTGACGAGAGATACACCACTCAGGACGACCTTCGATCATCCCTTCGATGCGGCTTTGACCCCACTCTGGCATCCACTCAACACCTTTGATTGACTCTAGGGCTTTTGCACGTAAGCCCGCTTGGTCCATTGAGACGAACCATTGTGGTGTTGCACGGAAAATGATTGGCGTTTTGTGTCTCCAACAATGCGGGTAGCTGTGCTCGTAAGCGTGGTGATGCAGAAGTGCGCCTTTCTCTTTTAGCGTTTCAACGACAGCATCGTTGGCTTTAAATACATGCTGACCAGCAAAAAGCTCTGTATCAGGCAGGTAAACACCGTTTGAGCCTACAGGGTTCGCAACTTCTAGGTTGTATTTGTTACCGACAGCAAAGTCTTCTTGACCGTGGCCAGGAGCGGTATGTACCACACCAGTACCTGATTCAGTGGTGACGTGGTCGCCAAGGATCGCAGGTACAGTGAAGTCGTAGAACGGATGCTGGAACTGAGACAGTTCAAGATCGCTACCTTTAGCGAAACCAAGGTTGTGGAAGTGCTCGATACCGGCGCGATCCATCACGTCTTTTGCTAGTTCAGACGCAACGATAATACGTTCTTTGTTCTCACCTTCGACTTGGATAAGTACGTACTCGAGATCATCACGGAGACACACCGCGCGGTTTGCAGGCAGCGTCCATGGTGTGGTTGTCCAGATAACGATAGAGATATCGCCTTCACCTTCGTGACCTTCGTTGAGTGCGAACTTAGAAAGTAGCGCAGCTTCATCAGCGGCTTTAAAGCGAACGTCGATAGATGGCGATACTTTGTCTTTGTACTCGACTTCTGCTTCAGCAAGCGCTGAGCCACAATCTGTACACCAGTGAACAGGTTTAAAGCCTTTTAGTAGATGGCCGTTGTCGGCAATCTTACCAAGAGCACGAATGATGTTCGCTTCAGTGGCGAAGTCCATAGTGCGGTAAGGCTTGTCCCACTCACCCATGATACCTAGGCGTTTGAAACTCTCTTTTTGACCTTCCACCTGGCCTGCCGCGTACTTACGACACTCTTCGCGGAATTCTGCCGCAGAGATTTTTTGGCCTGGCTTGCCTTTTTTCTTTTCTACCATTAGTTCAATTGGTAGGCCGTGACAGTCCCAGCCAGGAATGTACGGTGCATCAAAACCAGAAAGTGTTTTGGATTTAATAATAATGTCTTTAAGAATCTTATTTAGTGCGTGACCAATGTGAATGTCGCCATTCGCGTATGGAGGGCCATCATGTAGAACGAAAGATTTTTTGCCTTTCTTCGCTTCACGGATTGCTCCGTAAAGGTCTTCTTTGTACCAACGCTTAAGCATTTCTGGCTCACGATTTGCCAGATTGCCACGCATCGGAAACCCTGTTTCAGGAAGGTTCAGGGTATCTTTATACTCACTCATCGATTCTTAATTCCGTTGTCTTGGGTGACAGTTAGACATTATGCCAAGCAGCGAACTAAACCACTTGGGCTTTGTACTGACGCAGCCACACCCTTGCTGCCTCAGCATCCAATTCAATTTGTTGTTTCAGCGCGTCGAACGACTCAAATTTGTGTTCGTCACGAATCTTATCGAAAAGTACGATTTCTAACTGTTTGCCGTATAAATTGGCTTTAAAGTCGAACAAATGTACTTCGAGTTGTTGGCGTACCCCATTTACCGTGGGCCGATTACCAATATTCGCCACGCCGCCAATCGGTTGTTCAGCGAGACCGAGTACCTCAACGGTGTACACCCCAGAAACGGGTGATACACACCGTTTCAGTGGAATGTTTGCGGTAGGAAAACCTATGGTACGACCCAGTTTTCGCCCATGAGACACTCGCCCGCTGATGCTGTAATCGCGCCCGAGCATTTGTGCCGCCGCCGCAAGCTTATCTTGCGCTAACGCTTCGCGAATAGCGGTGCTGCTGACGCGCAGTTGCTGAAGGCAAAAACTCTGTGTGCTAACCACATCAAAACCAAACTCTTTTCCGGCTTGCTGCAGCATGGCAAAGTTGCCTTTGCGCTGGTTGCCAAAGCAGAAATCGTCGCCAACAACCAGAAACTTAACACCCAAACGCTCAACCAACAAGTCACGAATAAATGACTGTGGTGACTGAGTCGCGAAGCGGTGGTTAAAGTTAATGCATAGTAAACGCTCGATATCTAATTTGCTCAGTTGCACGAACTTGTCACGTAGCCGAGTCAAACGCGCCGGCGCTTTGTCTTTAGCAAACAGCTCTAACGGTTGAGGTTCAAACGTCATCACCGTCGAAGGTAATCCTAAATCCTTTGCTCTTTCAGAAACTTGGCGCAAGACTTCTTGGTGCCCAAGGTGCACGCCATCGAAATTTCCGATCGTCAATACACACCCTTTATGGTGTGATTTGATGTTATGAATCCCTCGAATCAATTCCATTGGAGACTGCTAAAAACCTATACTTTACGGGTAAAATTGCTAAAGGTGACGTTTACCTAGCGTGAAACCGACGGATTATATACTAATCAGCCTTGCTCTGTCGCTGCTTTTAGATCGTTTAGCCGCACACCAAACAGCAGTAAGCTCAGCAAATAAACTGCCGCTCCCAAGCCAATCAATCCTGCCAACCACATCACGCGCTCGAGCAGGCTCCAATTTAGCCACACGTCCATCGTCTCAAGTTGTGACAAGATCGCTGCCACCATCAGTCCACCCGCCATCACTAACTTAGCAATAAATAATCCGGTACGACGGGTAAGTTGATAAACACCAGCACGATGCAAGCCTCTATATAGAAGTGACATATTGACCAAAGCAGATAGAGAAGTGGCTATGGCTAATCCAACATAACCGTATAACCAGGCAAAAATAGCATTGAATACCATATTGGTGACCATGGCGATAACGCCATAGCGCACCGGGGTTTTGGTATCTTGGCGCGAGTAATACCCAGGCGCGAGCACTTTGATCAACATGAAGTTAAGCAAGCCAGAGGCGTAGGCAATCAATGACATCGAGGCAAAAGTCACATCTTGTGGGGTAAACTCACCGCGCATGAATAGCACCATCAACATCGGCTTGGCTAACACCATTAAACCCAACATTGCCGGTACGCCTAACAGAGTCACCATTCGCACTCCCCAATCCATGGTCTGGGCAAAACCTTCACTGTGGGCATCGACATGCTTGCGCGATAAAGCAGGCAGGATCACGGTTGCGATAGCAATACCAAACAGACCCAATGGAAACTCTAATAGTCGGTCGGAATAATACAGCCAACTGATGGAGCCAGTTTGTAGGAAGCTTGCAATAAAGGTATCAAAAAGTAGATTGATCTGACTAACGGACACGCCAAACAGAGCGGGAATCATCAAGGTGCGAATCTTAACGACGCCCGGGTCTCGCCATCCCCATTGAGGTTTGACCATCACCCCAGCTTTGATCAAAAACGGAATTTGGAAAAGAAATTGAACCAAACCACCTAAGAAGACGCCGATAGCCAGTCCAATTTCAGGTTGGGTTAATTGTGGCGCTATATACCAGGCTGAGAGTATGATCATTACATTGAGGAACACAGGTGTAAAAGAGGACACCGCGAACCGGCCCATGGTATTTAGAATGGCCCCTGACAGCGCCACAAAAGTAATAAACCATAAGTAGGGAAAAGTGATCTTCAGCATCAAGCTGGCTAACTCAAACTTTTCTGCCGAAGGTCCGCCATTGAGCCAATCTAAGAACCAGCCAAAACCAAACAAGGCGGTCACCACACCAGAGCCCACAATGCCCAGCAAGGTAACAATCGAAACTATCACACCCAGGGTACCGGCGGCGCGAGCAATCAGTTGGCGTGTTTTATCGAGGTCTTTGCTGGCGTGATACTCAGTTAATACAGGGACAAAGGCTTGTGAGAAAGCACCTTCAGCAAACAGGCGACGTAAAAAATTAGGGATTTTGTTGGCAAAAAAGAATACATCTGCACTCGCTCCAGCCCCCATTAAATTCGCCACAACCACATCTCGAACTAAACCTAACACTCGAGAGATCAGTGTCATGGCACTGACGATCATCCCTGACTTGAGCAGACGTTTACTCACAATTACCTCTGAAATCAAAAATTTTGCTCTACTTTACATCAGGAATGTCATGAGCAGAGCAGATTAGTATTAGCATTGAAAAAAAAATACTGTTAGAATCCCCGCCATCTTAACCGTGAAGACCTTTCATTCCAAAATTTGTTTGGCTCGATGGGTTTTTGCACAAATCATTTGACATTTAAGCGCAAATGAGGGATATTCCTCGCCCTTAAATTGTCACCGAACTAAGTTTTTGGGAGTTAGACCCTTGGCAAATAGTAAATCTGCTAAGAAGCGCGCTATCCAAGCTGAGAAACGTCGCCAGCACAACGCTAGCCGTCGTTCTATGATGCGCACTTACATGAAGAAAACTGTTGCTGCTATCGAAGCAGGCGACAAAGCTGCTGCAACTGAAGCATTTGCTGCAGTTACACCAATCCTAGACCGCATGGCGACTAAAGGCCTTATTCACAAGAATAAAGCAGCTCGTCACAAGTCTCGCTTCGCTGCTGCAATCAAAGCTCTATAATAGAACTGTGATTTCCCAGTGAAAGAAAAAACCGGCCTTGGCCGGTTTTTTTATATCTGTTTTATTTTGAGGTTGAACGACTCACCTCAAAATAAAACATATGGCGCTTAAGCACAGTAAAGTGTGTGTAGCAATTGAATCATTGCTTTTACCTCTTGACTACTCAAGGTGTAAAAAACGGTTTGTGCTTCTTTGCGCGTATTGACCAAGCCATCTCTTCTCAACCATGCAAGATGTTGAGATAGCGCCGATTGGCTCAGCTCTAACTTATTGCACAGTTCCCCTACCGATAACTCTTGATTGTGCAGCAAACACAAAATTTGTAAGCGACGCTCATTCGCCATCGCCTTTAGTAGCACTACCGCCTGAGCAGAGTTTTTTTCCATCTCTTGTAGGTTCATCGGCCACTACCCCTTGATACCACAACATCGTCTACAACAACTGGCCATACAATATGCGCATTGATGACCAAACTTTATTCAATCCACTTAATCTTTAATTTTTTATGCAGTGAATTATTTTGAATATTAATCGAAATGTAACAATTAATCTATTTGTTCGTTTGAAAAATAACCGCTAATTAAAGAGGCTTGTGAAGTCTGCATCACAAACGTTTTTCACTGCAGGGTGTTGAATCATCCGCTCAGCAAAAATCACGTAATACTCTTCTTTCAGTTCATCAATATGACCAATCAATTGCAGTGACAAATCCTGCTCGACTTCAGATAGGTAAAGAGTCGGCGCTAAAAAGATGACATCTTGGTGATAGCGGGCGAACGCCTTCATCAGAGCGACATCGTCGAACTCGCCCAAAATATTCGGCTGTAGGCCTTGGCGATCAAACCACTGCAGTACTTTACGACCCATCGCTGTTCGACTGCCTGGGATCAACAACTTACGCTGCTCAAGGATTGCGGGAAAAGTGACGTCAGTGACATTGCCGGTGCAGAAAAAACTCATGTTCGACTCACCCAGCTTCTTGCTATATAAACCTGGGCTCTGACTTGAGTCCACTGGGCAATCAGACAAAATCATATCTAACTTATGTTGTGACAACTGTTCAAGCAGCATTTCGTGGGTCGACTCAAAACAGCGTAGATGCAGACCATCATCTTCGGGTACTGTGGTCAATAGGATCTTACTAACTAAGCGCTTCGACAATGCATCGGCGACCCCAACATCAAACAGAATGTTCGAACGCTGGCTATAATTGACAATATCCAGCATTTCGTAACTTAAACCAAACATTCGGTCGGCATACTTAAACACCAGTTGACCCAGCTCAGTGGGCTCGACACTGCGTCCGTTGCGCTTGGTCAGTTTACCATCCATGCGCTCTTCGAGAGCTTTGATTTGGCCGGTAACAGTTTGCGGAGTTAAAAACAGAGCATCAGCCGCCTTGGTGACTGACCCTTGTTTGCACACCATCCAAAAGTAATAGAGGTGATTATAATTTAGATGCGACATGGGGATAGTAGCTCGAATGATAGAGAACCTAGGTTATAGCAGATGGCTCTGATGACAACAACACTTCGTCAAAACCATAGGTAATAAACATTTAAGTAAGTTTTAACGAAGTTTGATTTTTATTTATGACACTTGATTGTCATATTCACAATCAAAGAGCGGCAACTTTACGACATTTTTTCGACTTTTATCACATCCCTCCCACTCGCAGCCACCTGACAATATCTATTTTAAAATCAACATCTTAATCCGATTGTAAATCTATCAGTACACTCGTATTGCTCATTCTCGAGTAAAAAAAACCGGGTTACACACAACTGTAATATTACTGAAATATTTCCTCTCTACCATCAGCCTCAGATTCAACAACCGACCTCTATATACTTACACAGGTCCACGGAGAAAAATTATGAACCAAGCTACTACAACAGCGGCGCCGATTTCGAGCACGACTCGTTGGTTGCGCTGGGCTAACTTGGCATTCATGTTATATCTGCTACTACTAGCAGTTTCTATGGTAGGCAGCGGCTTCAAATGGGCAACAGGCGACCAAGCGAAAGTTTTGTTTGAGTTTGCTTCACACCCAGTTGCTGGTTTAATGATTGGTCTAGTCGCCACTGCGTTAATCCAGTCGTCAAGTACTGTCACTTCAATTATCGTGGGCCTTGTTGCCGGCGGTCTTCCGGTAGAAACGGCCATTCCTATGGTGATGGGCGCCAACATTGGTACCACAGTAACCAATACACTGGTTAGCCTTGGTCACGTTCGTTGTAAGGAAGAGTTCAAGCGCGCCTTTGCAAGTGCCACCATTCATGACTTCTTCAACCTACTTGCGGTCGCTATCTTCCTGCCGCTAGAAATGATGTTTGGTATTCTAGACAAAATTTCTCATTGGTTAGTATCACCTTTCCTTGCGACAGGCGATATGAGCATCAAAGGCTTGAACTTCATCAAACCTATCACTAAGCCTGTTGTTAGCGCAGTAAAAGAGCCGCTCAGCACATTTGGTGACACGGTTGGCGGCGTATTGCTTATCGCTCTAGGTATTGCGACTATCTTCGTTGCCATCACTGTGATGGGTAAACTTATGAAGAGCCTAATGGTTGGCCGTGCTCGCGAGATTTTGAAGAACGCCATTGGTCGTGGTCCTATCCACGGCATCATGTCTGGTTCTATCGTGACCGTACTTGTTCAGTCTTCTTCTACGACAACAAGTCTTATGGTTCCGCTAGTAGGTTCAGGCGTTCTAAAAGTACGTGATGTTTACCCATTCACCCTAGGTGCAAACATCGGTACCTGTATTACTGCCCTACTCGCAGCAACCGCAGTATCTGGAGAGTTTGCCGTATTCGCACTACAAATCGCACTTGTACACCTAGTGTTCAACATCATGGCGACGGTATTCATCTACGGCATCCCGTTCCTACGTGAGATTCCAGTTAAAGGCGCTGACCTTATCTCTGATATGGCGGTGAAGAACAAAGCTGTTGTAGCAGGATACCTACTAGCCGTGTTTGTCGTATTGCCAGGTACTATCCTAGCGCTCACTGCTTAATACTAAAACCATCGCTTATGTGAAGCCCGCTACTTAGGTAGCGGGCTTTTTGTATATCAAGTGGCGAGTGGCGAGTGGCGAGTGGCGAGTGGCGAGTGGCGAGTGGCGAGTGGCGAGTGGCGAGTGGCGAGTGGCGAGTGGCGAGTGGCGAGTGGCGAGTGGCGAGTGGCGAGTGGCGAGTGGCGAGTGGCGAGTGGCGAGTGGCGAGTGGCGAGTGGCGAAAAATTTTGAATACCAGTGACACTGAGTCAATGATTTTCTATTAATTTCATACTATTAAAGTTAAAAACACGTCTTTCCCTGCAACTTTCGATTCTGGTATTGCGCACACATATCAAAAGGGGAAGTCCACATAAGCTCAGCGTTCTCGCATCTCGAAGGGCGCAGCCTGTTGCTACTTGCACAAAAAAGCCGCCCTCTCTAAGGCGGCTGTTCATTTCTATTGTCGATTAAACCGAAAACGGATACTGAATCGCGTCGTGGTGCTGGTATCCCTCTACCCAGAAGTCATCCAGTGTCACCCAGGTTTCCAAATCTTCTAATGACTTAATCTCAGGATTGATGTGGAACGTTGGCGCTTTAAGAGGCTCACGTTTAAGTTGAACATCTCGCATCAGCTCAAGTTGATCTTCATAGATATGTGCATTGACAATCTTGTGGTACGCCTGACCAGGCTTCTTGCCGGTAATTTGCGCCATAATCGCCAAGAACACATACACTTGAACCATATTAAAGTTTAGTCCTAACGGCACATCACAAGAGCGTTGGGTGCTGTTTAGGTACAGTGTGTCGTCTAGCAGCGAAAAGTGGTGGCTGTACATGCAAGGTCTTAAGCATCCCATGTGAAACTCACCAGGGTTGTAGAAGTTTAAGATCTCACCACGGTCATCAACGCCGCGGGTCAAATCGTCGACAATCTTACGTAGCTGATCGATATGACCACCATCCGGCTTGGCCCAAGCTCGACCTTGAACGCCATACACCCGCCCCATATCGTCTTCGCCCTTGCGGTATGGGTTGTTCAACCAAGCCTGATTGAGGTTGGCATTGGCATCCCAAGTTTTTGTACCTAACTTGCGAAAATCTTCAGCATTGTCGTAGCCACGAATATACCCAAGCAACTCAGCGACCGCGGCTTTCCAAAAGCTTTTGCGCGTGGTGACCAATGGAAACTGGTTGTGGGCCACATCATAGATAAGATCCGCATTGATAACCGTCAGGCAACGCTTGCCAGTTCGTTCGTTCTCAACCCACTTACCTTGATCAACGATACGCTGACAGAGATCTAAATACTGTTTCACACCAATTCCTTACTTCGCTTGTTGGGGTAACTCGTCTTTGTAATGGCCGCGCTTATACGCCCAAACCATCATCAAAATACCAACGATCACCATAGGCAACGACAGAATTTGTCCCATTGAGATAAACCCGCCAAATAGGCCTAAGTGAGCATCGGGCTCGCGCACGTATTCTACAAGGAAACGGAAGGTTCCGTAACCCGCGAGGAACAATCCCGACACAGAGCCAAGCGGACGTGGCTTTTTAATAAACCAGTTCAAGATGAAGAAGAGAACAATGCCCTCGAGCACCATTTCATACAACTGTGAAGGGTGACGAGGCAGCGGCCCACCATTTGGGAACACAAATGCCCAAGGCACATCTGTCACCCTGCCCCATAGCTCGCTGTTCATAAAGTTACCCAGACGCCCCATGCCTAAACCAAATGGCACTAATGGTGCGATAAAATCGGCCACGCCAAAAAAGGTTCTGCCGTTCTTCTTTGCATACCAGAACATCGCGCTGATCACACCCAGCAGGCCACCGTGGAAAGACATTCCCCCCGTCCAAACTTTAAACAGGTATAACGGGTCCTGCAGGAATAGCTCGAAGTTATAAAACAAAACGTAGCCGACTCGGCCACCAATCACCACGCCTAAGAAACCAGCGAACAACAGATCAGAGACTTGTTCTCGCGTCCAACCACTCCCTGGTTGATCGGCGCGTCGGTTCGCCAGCCATAAGGCAAAAGCGAAACCCACTAAATACATTAATCCATACCAACGAATGGACAGTGGACCCAATGAAATCAAGACCGGGTCGATGTTAGGAAAGGTTAAATATCCTTGAGACATAGGATGACTACTCTTATATAAATTTTGATAATGTTGAGATGTATAGATGAGAGTGCGTTACAGCAACATAGTTCCAGCCACGAAAATTAAAAACAGGGCGAATATTTTTTTCAAGGTAGGGGTTGGTAAGGATGTCGCCAATCTCGCCCCAATACGTGTAGTGAGCATTGAAGTAGACGCAATCGCGATCAGTGCAGGTAGGTACACATAACCGACACTGTACGCCGGTAACGATTCAACTTTGTAGCCATGCAGAATAAAGCCCAACATCCCTGCGATAGCAATCATACAACCACACACCGACGACGACCCGACCGCTTTACGCATCTCAATGCCATGACGATTCAAAAATGGTACCGAGAGCGAACCACCGCCGATTCCGGCCAAACTCGAGACAACACCGATGCCGGTGCCGTAGACCATAGTGGCCCCACTACTTGGCATCTGCTTTGAAGTGGTACCTCGAATCGAAAACAACATTTGAATCGCCAGCAATAGTACAATCACACCAAACACCTTAGGTAAGTATTGCGACGGAATCCATTCAGCCAGATTAGCGCCCAAAAAGCCACCGATGACCACACCCGGCATCAGCCACTTAACCACAAACATGTCGACATTGCCCAGTTTAAAATGATTGAGTGCAGAAGAGCCTGAAGTCGCGATAATCGAGGCCAAGGAGGTTGCCAATGCAATCTGCATACTGATTTCAGCATCAATGCCAGCCATCGGCAGCAAAAATAGCAATGCAGGCACCACAATCAAGCCACCACCAATGCCGAGTAAGCCAGCCATCACCCCAACAAAAGCGCCGAGCAACATAAATGAAAATAGTAATTCTAACGACACATTAAACCTTATTTGTTACCCGCGCGAATAAAGCCGGCAAAGCCTTTCTGTTCGAAAAAGCCTTGCATCATAGTATAAATGTTATGTCCATAGGGTTGCATCAAGGCTCTGTCAGCAAGTTGTTGTAACTCATTAACTTCGGTATGACGCAGCAGGTATTTCACTTTGGCGACGTTCGAGGTGTTCATACTCAGGCTGCGATAGCCAAGCCCAACCATCAACAGCGCACCAATCGGATCGCCTGCGAGTTCACCACAAATACAAACCGGCAGCCCTAGTTGCTGGCAAGTTTGATGGATATGACGCAAGGCCATAATCACAGAGGGATGCATCGATTCGTACACGTCGGCCACCCGCGCATTATTGCGATCCACGGCGAGTAGATACTGAGTAAGGTCATTGGTACCGATAGAGACAAAGTCGACCTTTTCGGCAATCAAAGGCAAAAGATAGATCATCGAAGGGACTTCTATCATTACCCCAATCTCAGGCATCTTGACCCTATCATTAAGCTCTGACACTTCTTGATAAGCACGCTCAATCAAGTTGATCGCATCGTCTAACTCCTGAGCACCCGAAACCATAGGCAGCAAAATACTTAAGTTTTGATGAGTGGCACTGGCGCGCATCATCGCCCGTATCTGCATCAGGAAAATATCCGGGTGATCGAGGGTAAAACGAATGCCACGCCATCCCAAGAAAGGGTTGTCCTCTTCAATCGGTAAGTAAGGCAGTGCCTTGTCCCCTCCAACGTCTAAGGTTCTCATCACCACCCGTTTCTCTGGGTAACTGTTGAGTACCGCTTGATACTGCTGAGTCTGCTCTTCTTCCGAGGGAAAACGGTGCTGGAGCAAAAACGAAATTTCGGTTCGATACAAGCCGACCCCATCTACACCCTGATTAATCGCAATGTTGGCGTCGGCGCTCAGTCCTGCGTTAAGCATGACCTCGATCCGCTCACCATCTTTGGTAAAGGCGGGCTCTTCAATGCGTTGATTGACCATGTTGGCCAACTCTCGCTCTTCGTTGGCTAAGGCTCGATATTCACGCAGTAACTGGCGACTCGGTGAAACCAAGATTTTGCCGCTGTAACCATCAACAATACCTTGTTTTCCGTTGATCGCTTTTAAATTGAGACTCACGCCCATAACCGCAGGAATACCTAGCGCTCTAGATAGAATCGCCGCATGCGAGTTAGCCGCCCCTTCAAGCGAAATCACCGCCAGCAATTTCTCTTTGGGCACCGAAGCAAGAAGCGATGCTGTCAGCTCTCGAACCACTAGAATCACGGGTTTTTCGAGTACTTGACGGTCTTGCGCTGTATTGTGCAAAAAGAACAATAGACGCTGGCCGAGCTCGCGAATATCTTGAGCCCGCTCTCGCAGATACACATCGGACATGCGCGCAAAACGGTTAGAGTAAGACTCAACCACTTGACGTAAAGCCCAGTCTGCGCGATCGCCTTTTTGAATTTGTGCTTTGAGATCCTTGCGCAACATAGGGTCGTTGAGCAAGTGGGTGAAAAGATCAAAGATCGCCAACGCGTCTTTGTTTATTTCACTGTCGAGCTTTTTACGCATACGACGAAAATCGTTTAGCGCCTCTTCGATGGCCAGCAACAGCCACTCTTGCTCGAGTTCAATATCCAGGGTTGACGCAGGGTAGACATTGGCAAGATCCGGCTGGGTATCGTCCCACCAAAACTCACCGATCGCGACCCCTGAAGAGGCGGGGACGCCCTTTATGGCTTGCTGCTTTTTCTCGAGACGCCAATGGCCTTGTGTTTGTGCGTGAGCAATAATGACGGCGAGCTGAGCCGCCAACGTCACCAGAAAAGACTCTTCCATTTCATCAAACAGACGCGGTGTTTTTTGTTGAACAACCAACACGCCCAATACCTGTTTGCGATAAATGATCGGCGTACCGAGAAAGCTTTGATAGATCTCTTCGCCAAGTTCTGAGAAGTACTTAAAATTAGGATGCTTTGACGCTTCAGCTAAGTTGAGAGGTTCGGCGCTGCGCTTCACCAAACCGACCAGACCTTCATTGAAGCGGATATGGATCTTATCGCCTTTGAAACGTAGCCCTTGAGTCGCCATTAACTCAAGGCGCTGCATCTCTTCATTGGCAAGATAGACAGTACAACATTCAGTACTCATCGCACTGCATGTTTGTTTTACCAAAATATCCAAAGCCTGATGAACTTCATCAACTTTAGACACTTGTTCAACTATTTCCCTTAGTTGAGAAAGCATGTCTATCCTCTTCGGTGCTTACGTTTGCCTTTTGTTCTGCGCTCTTTGAACGGCATTGCCATTGATGCAAACTCTTTCATGGCTCGACGATACACATCACGCTTGAAAGAAACCACTTGTCTGACTGGATACCAATAACTCACCCAACGCCAACCATCAAATTCAGGGGAACTACCACGCTGCATGTTGATGCGCGATTCGTCGCAATCAAGACGCAATAGAAACCATTTCTGTTTTTGGCCGATACAAACCGGTTTTGAATCCCAACGAACTAAGCGCTTTGGCAGTTTATACCTTAACCAATGGCGACTCGTCGCGACGATTTTCACGTCTTTTTTAGTGAGACCTACCTCTTCGTACAACTCCCGATACATCGCTTGCTCCGGGGTTTCACCATCATCAATTCCACCTTGTGGGAATTGCCAAGAGTGTTGTCCGTATCGTTTTGCCCAGAAGACCTGACCATGGCTGTTACAGATTACAATACCGACATTTAAGCGGTAACCGTCGCCATCTATCACTGGCCAACCTCTAATAAATTCTTAATTACAGTGATTTTTCCACATATCCCCAATATGAGCAAACTAACTCGTGCGACGGATACAGAAAATATGATACCGGACAGACGAACTGAATAACTTTTAGCCAAACCTTAGGTTACTCACACATAGATGAGACATGGGCCACATTTATTCACCTTTTCTGTGAATAACTATGTGAAAAATCATCGGGCAAGTGATCAAATCCATCATTATCGCCTTCTATATATAACATTCACGATTCACCCAAAAATATTAAATTATTAATAATCATATACTTAATTACCAATAATGATTATCAAAAGACAACATTAAGATCAAAATCACTCAACCACACAGATCGGTCAAAGATCCACCACACCATCACTTATCCACACTCGATTAGCTAAAACGCCATCAAACTAGAAAAAATCAACCTTTTTTTCGCTCAAAAAGACTGTTTATTCATACATGATGATAAATATCTGCCAAATTAGCTCCCTCTCCTGTGGATAAGTAGTTCGTTGACGATCTTTTATCCAACATGATCAATCCATGTCCAGTCGATATTTGCTGCCGTTCAGTTACAATAGGCCCGGAGATAGGATGAATCACAGATCATGAAAAGCGAACCACAGTCAGAACAAGAGCTACTCGATCGAGCAATTCATATTGCTGGTATCAGTTTCCAAGAGTTGGCCGATGAAGCCGGCATTCCAGTACCCGCCGATTTACGCCGTGATAAAGGCTGGGTAGGACAATTACTTGAATGGCACCTAGGCGCAACGGCAGGAAGTAAGCCACAACAAGACTTCGAGCAGCTTGGCATCGAACTAAAAACCATCCCTATCAGCTACACTGGCAAGCCGCTGGAAACCACCTTTGTTTGTGTCGCTCCCTTGATTGGAGTTCACGGACTCACTTGGGAAACCAGTCATGTGCGCAATAAGCTGTCACGGGTTTTGTGGGTGCCGGTAGAGGGCGAGCGCGAAATCCCTTTAGCTGAACGACGAGTCGGATCGCCGCTTATCTGGTCGCCAGATCAAGACCAAGAGGCTCAGCTTAAAGCGGACTGGGAAGAGTTGATGGAAATGATCGTTCTAGGCCGTGTTGAACAGATCAACGCACGACATGGAGAAGTGTTGCAACTTAGGCCGAAAGCCGCCAATGGACGAGTGTTGACGGAAGCTTACGGCTCCAGCGGAAAACCCATAAAAACGCAGCCTCGAGGTTTCTATCTCAGAACTCAGTTCACAGCACAGATATTAGAACACAACTTCATTTAATGGGTCGTGACCGGCAACTCCAGATCCTGATACCTAGGCCCATCATTGGCACCACATTCATCGTAGGCGTTATGTAGCCTCAAATAGGCGCGTTCTACCCCCAAGCGATGTAACTCCTCTTTAACTTGATCCAAAGAATCGAAATGAACAGGCTCATCATCAACACGTATTGGCTCGAGTTTGTGCTTGTACTCAACGGCCAACAGATATTGCGACAAGTCAGAGCAACTGATCACAAAAACCTTAGGGGGCTGGTAACTCTCTTTATGATGACCATGAATCCACTTGTCTAACTGACTTTTTTGCATAGTTCACCTCCACTATTGAGTATTAGACAACAACCGCCATTTTGCGAATTTGTTGCTTAATGCTCTTTTCTTATCCTACTTAAATCCCCTATAGTGAGATCACTTGAACCGTTACGACAAGGAAGATCGATGCAATACAACAAGTTACCTCACTCAACTTTAGAAGTAAGTAAGATCTGTCTTGGCACCATGACCTTTGGTGAACAAAACACAGAGCAACAAGCCTTCAGTCAACTCGACTATGCTCTTGAACGTGGTGTCAATTTCATCGACACCGCGGAGATGTATCCAGTTCCACCTAAAGCACAAACCCAAGGCCTCACTGAGCAGTACATTGGTAACTGGCTAACCAAATCGGGGAAGCGCGAAAAAGTGGTACTCGCGACCAAAGTCGCCGGCCCACGCAATGTGCCCTACATTCGTGACAACATGAGTCTAGATCGACGCAATATTCATTTGGCAATCGATGATAGCTTAAAACGACTGCAAACCGACTATGTCGACCTGTACCAACTGCACTGGCCGCAGCGTCAAACTAACTGCTTTGGTCAGCTCAATTATCCGTACCCAGATGAGCAACAAGAGGTGACATTGATTGAGACGCTAGAGGCGCTATCGGATCTTATCAAGGCAGGCAAGGTTCGTTATATCGGTGTGTCCAATGAAACACCTTGGGGCGTCATGTCACTGCTACGTCTGGCCGAGAAACACGACCTGCCGCGCATTGTCTCAATTCAAAACCCTTACAACCTGCTCAATCGCAGCTTTGAAGTTGGGCTGTCGGAAATCAGTCATTATGAAGGGGTACAACTGCTTGCTTATTCGCCGCTGGCATTTGGCTGCCTAAGTGGTAAATATCTCAATGGAGCGCGACCTGAAGGCGCTAGATGTTCACTGTTCGAACGCTTTGTGCGCTACTTTACGCCTCAAGGTGAGCAAGCGACGAAAGCGTATGTCCAGCTGGCTCAAGAGCATGGACTGGACCCTGCTCAAATGGCATTAGCGTTTGTGAATCAGCGTCCGTTTGTCGCCGCCAACATTATTGGAGCGACAAATCTGGATCAGCTCAAAGCGAATATTGATAGTTTAGATGTCGTATTAACCGATGAGTTGCTTCAAGGTATTCAAGAGATTGGGACGACGTACTCCAATCCTTGTCCATAGTCTTTCATTACACAAATAGCGGGGCAGGTGAAGCGACCTGCCCCTCTCGATTACGTCGGTATTCGCGCACTTAACACTCGACGCAGATGACGCACACGACGCTCAGCTTTGACGCTGTCAGGCTCTGAAATACCCATTGGTCGACCATCTTGTTCAAGACCAATGTCTCTTAGTAAGTGGGTGTTGTGCCATGGAATGTGATACCCACTACGGCGCACTTTACGTTGCCATTCGCGGCTTTCTCGGCGTAAGTCTGCTTTAACGAGTAGTGTGGCGAGTTTTAAATATACAGAATGACTCATGAGTGTTCTCCAGTTAAGTCGAGGCTGGAAAAACAACGAATCTAAAGGTGTAAATAAGACATCATTTATTCGCTGCTTTTCCGCAGCCAATAAAAAATGATTGGGTACGGACTAATTACATGTGTTTGTTTAGCTTACGATCAGACACGGCGGTCGCGGCGGCAATAGTCGCCGAAGCCATGATGCAACGATCATCAGAAGCGCAAACAGTGGTTTGAACGGTGAAATGGTTCATTGTGCGCCTCCTAGCTAATGTAATTAATCCAAAGTTGAGTAGGTATGAGCCTGAGCTCATGGTTAAATTCTAACCGCAGTAGCGAGCAATTCAACCGCTTTGTCGCGAAATAACGCAAAACAACGGGATCCTCTTTGAACATTGCGTTCACTGCAATAGAAATAAGATATTCATCCTAGTTATAAGTTATTGCTAGTGGATTATGTTTGAAAACAAAAAGCCACAACCGAAAGGCTGTGGCTTTTTTAGCTGATAAAACAGTAAATTACACAGGGATGTCTGAAATCAGGTTGTGCTTGTTTAACAAACGATACATAGTTGCACGCGATACACCCAGTTCTTTGGCAGCCATCGAAACTTGCCCAGAGTGCGACTCGAGTACCAGAAGCAGCGCATCCCGCTCACTGCGCTCACGAATGCTTTTTAAACTGCGTCGATTGTCGCTGCGTTTAGGTAAATCTAAATGACACTCATCGAGCATGACGGTATCTGACATTAATACCACGCGCTTAATCTGGTTCATCAGCTCACGAACGTTACCTGGCCAGTGATAGCGTGTCAGCGCTCGGCTAGCTTCTTCAGTAAAGCTGCGCGCCTGTGCGTTGTACTCCTTAGAGTACTCTTGCAAAAAGTGTCGGGCCAGAATGGCCACATCACCAGCACGTTCTTTCAAGCTTGGGACACTAATACGCAGCACATTGATGTAGTGGTATAGCTCCTCATTGAAATCGCCGTCGATGAGCGCTTTTTCAATATCCGCAGAGTTCGCCGCCAACACTCGAACATCCACCTCTTTGCGTCCATTTACGGTATCTACCATTCCCTCTTGCAGGAAACGCAGCAAGTTGTACTGCTGCGACCTCGGTAAGGTCAAAATATCATTAAGTAAAATGGTGCCACCATCGGCTTTCTCAAGGATGGATGGTTCACTGTGATCTTCACGGTTAATGCCAAACAGATCGCTTTCAATCCGCCGCTCAGACATGGCGCGGCAGTTAACCGAAATAAACTCGTTATTCGCTCGAGCAGAAGTGCGATGGACGGCGCGCGCCACCGTCTCTTTGCCAGTACCACTTTCGCCGTAAATCAGAATACTGACATCGGTTGGACCAATACGCTTGATTTGGTCACGTAGCCGTTTGACTGGTATGGAGTCTCCAATCAGCCCCATATCACTCTGGTTGCCGTAATGTGGCCACACTTTCTTCTCAAGCTTGAGCATACCTAGCTGATGACCAATAGTGCTAAGTAGCTGAGCATCTGGGATAGGTGCGGTAAAAAAGTCGATACAGAAGTTCACGATAAACTGACAAATGGTATCCGAGCTCAGCTGCGATTCTCGGATAAAAGCGAGCCAACGCACTTGTTTGTGCTTGCTCACTAGGTTAGCAATACCGTTGAGGCTGAATTCATCGTGGCTTAAATCGACAATACCGATACAGGGCCCGGTTTCAGTAAAAAGGGCATCTGCTTTACGTAAATCGCCACATTGAGTACATCGCCAACCGACTTGTTCAAGTACAGACAACCATGGTTCGTAGGTTCCCCCTACGACAACCAAAGAACCGGGAACGGAATCCATTCGGAATTGACTACCCATGAAGCTTGTTCCTTATTATTGATAATATAAATAGTTCCCACAGAAAGGCACGATCTCCGTGATGTGGTTACCTTATAGAGACTAAGCCAAAGAGTCTGTCTCAATAATAAGACTAGTGACGTAAATGCCTTTTTTCCAACTATTGGGGGAAAGACGACAAAACTTTTTGCGGCGGATATCGCAGTTTAAAAACGATACCAAACAGGATCCGATATCCTTATTTCAGCACAAGTCACTAAATGCGGTTTAGCAACTACGTTGGGGGTTATTGTCGCCATAAAAAAAGCCATCCGAAGATGGCTATTTTCTATACCGATTTAGTGTCAGCTTACGCTTGTGGACGCATCGCAGGGAATAGGATTACGTCACGAATCGTGTGGGTGTTGGTGAACAACATCGCTAGACGGTCGATACCGATGCCTTGACCCGCTGTTGGCGGTAGGCCGTGCTCAAGTGCTGTGATGTAGTCAGCATCGTAGTACATGGCTTCATCATCACCAGCGTCTTTCGCATCAACCTGCGCTTTAAAGCGCGCGTCTTGGTCTTCTGCATCGTTAAGCTCCGAGAAGCCGTTTGCCACTTCACGACCACCGATGAAGAACTCGAAACGGTCAGTGAAGAATGGGTTGTCATCGCTACGACGCGCCAATGGCGAGATATCTGCTGGGTAGCCAGTGATGAAGGTTGGTTGAATCAGTTGTGGTTCAGCCGTTTCACCGAAGATCTCTTCCAATAGCTGGCCACAGGTCCAGAATGGTTCCACTTCAACATGCACTGACTTGGCAATCGCAACCATCTTGTCACGGTCAGTCAGGTCTGCTTCTGTTAGCGCTTGAATTTGAGCATGATCTGGGTTGTAGTGTTTGATCGCTTCAAACATGCTCATACGCGCGTACTTACCACCAAACTCAACAGTTTCCTCACCGTAAGGCATAGAGGTTGAACCCAACACGTCCATCGCTACCGTGCTCAGCATCTCTTCCGTCAGATCCATCAGATCTTTGTAGTCTGCATACGCTTGGTAGAACTCCATCATAGTGAATTCTGGGTTATGGCGTGGTGATAGACCTTCGTTACGGAAGTTACGGTTGATCTCGAACACGCGATCAAAGCCACCAACAACAAGACGTTTTAGGTAAAGCTCTGGTGCAACACGCAGGTACATGTCGATGTCGAGCGCATTGTGATGGGTGATAAATGGACGAGCCGTCGCACCACCAGGGATCACGTGCATCATAGGCGTTTCCACTTCAAGGTAGCCTTTTGAGCTCATGAAGTTACGAATTGAAGACACCAGCTTAGAGCGAATGATAAAGGCCTGACGTGAATCTTCATTCACGATCAAATCTACATAACGCTGACGGTAACGCATCTCTTGGTCAGTCAGACCGTGGAACTTCTCAGGAAGAGGACGCAGCGCTTTGGTCAGCAACTCATACTCTTCCATGTTCACGTAAAGATCGCCTTTACCAGACTTGTGCAGCGCACCTTTCACACCGATGATGTCACCGATATCAAGACCTTGATATTTCTCTTTCAGCTGCTTTTGAACCTCTTTCGCAGCGTAGGCTTGAATTCGGCCAGACGTTTCTTGAATAACAAGGAAAGGGCCACGCTTGGCCATAATGCGACCCGCGATCGCTACAACGTGGTTAAGCGCTTCTAGCTCTTCCTTGGTCTTTTCACCGAACTCTTTTTGCAGGTCGCCCGCTAATGCGTCACGACGGAAGTCGTTTGGGTGGCCGTTTGCTTTGCAGCTCTTGCGAATTTCGTCTAGTTTCGCGCGACGCTCTGCAATGAGCTTGTTTTCTTCAGGCGAAATGCCTTCTTGTGCGTTGTCGTTTTGAACAGCATCAGTCATTTTCGATGTATCCTGTTTCGATTTGAGTGTCGGTGAAAAGCTTAAAGACCTGACTTCAGGCTAGCTTCAATAAATTTGTCTAAGTCGCCGTCAAGCACCGCTTGCGTATTGCGGTTTTCAACGCCAGTACGTAAGTCTTTGATTCGTGAGTCGTCCAGCACGTAAGATCGGATCTGGCTTCCCCAACCGATGTCAGATTTGGCATCTTCGTTGGCTTGCTTCTCGGCATTCTGTTTTTGAATCTCAAGTTCAAACAGTTTTGCACGCAGCTGCTTCATCGCTTGATCTTTGTTTTTATGCTGAGAGCGATCATTCTGACATTGCACCACAGTATTGGTTGGCACGTGGGTAATACGCACCGCAGACTCTGTGGTGTTGACGTGCTGACCACCAGCGCCAGATGCGCGGTATACGTCGATACGTAGGTCAGATGGGTTAATGTCGATCTGAATGTTGTCATCAATCTCTGGATAGATAAACGCAGAAGCAAACGAGGTATGACGACGACCACTGGAATCAAACGGTGACTTACGCACTAAACGATGCACGCCAGTCTCGGTACGTAACCAGCCGTAAGCGTACTCACCTGAGATCTTAACCGTTGCACCTTTAAGACCGGCGACTTCGCCTTCAGACACTTCAATCACTTCGGTCTTAAAGCCTTTCGCTTCAGCCCAGCGCAAGTACATACGCAGCATCATTGAGGTCCAGTCTTGGGCTTCGGTACCACCAGAGCCTGACTGCAAGTCGATGTAACAATCTGAAGCGTCATGATCGCCAGAGAACATACGACGAAACTCAAGTTGTTCCAATTTTGCTTCTAGCTCAGCTAGCTCAGGCTCAATCTCGTCAAAAGTTTCCTGATCTTCTTCTTCAACAGCAAGCTCGAGAAGACCTTCTACATCTTCAACACCTTGCTCTAGCTGATCAATAGTTTCCACAACCGCTTCCAACGAAGAACGCTCTTTACCCAGCGCTTGAGCACGCTCAGGTTCGTTCCATACATCCGGTTGTTCAAGTTCTGCGTTAACTTCTTCTAGACGCTCTTGTTTGGCGTCATAGTCAAAGGTACCCCCTCAGGACATTGGTGCGCTCAGACACGTCCTTAAGGCGGTTTTTAATAGGATTGATTTCAAACATGTTTGCTCAACATTTATGAGTAGAATTTAACCGCAGAATTGTACTGAAAAGTGTGACGAAGATACAGGGATTTTTTATTGACGTTGCAAAACGCAAGCGACAAAAAAATCCCCTGTCACGCCTTACGTAACAGGGGATTATTCTCAACCTTAAACAACTGATTACGCGTTGTCTTGCGCTAGCTCAGGTTGCTCAACTTTGCCGACAAAGAACATGGCTACAATCGCGACTGCAGTTGGCAACAACCAGCCCATACCGATATCAAATAGTGGCAACATAGATAGCGCAGAGACATCAATGCCTGCTACTTTTGCTGCATCAATGATGGCAAAAAGTAAAGATACCAAGATCACCACACGGTATGCCGCTTGCGGGTTTGGCATTTTGCTGCGTAGGAAAGTCAGTGCGACCAAAGCAATGGCGACAGGGTACAGAGCGAACAATACCGGAACAGAAAGCGCGATAAGCTGCGATAGACCGACATTAGCCACGACCGCACAAGCGATGCCGTTGATCACAACCCAAGCTTTGTACGACAGCGGTGTCAGCGAGCTAAAGTAGTCAGAACAGGCTGAAATCAGACCAATTGCCGTCGTTAGACACGCCAGTAGCACAATCACTGACAACACAATTTGTCCATATGGACCAAACAGCGACTGAACATAAAGGCTCAACACCACACCACCGTTATCGGCACCAGCGGCTACCGCAGCGCTCGTCGCACCTAGGTAGAATAGCGAAATGTAAACAAACGCCAAACCTGCAGCCGCAATACACGCAGCACTAATCAGGTACTTAGCCGTGGCTTTTTGCTCGGTAATGCCTTTTTGGCGTAGCGCATCAACGATCAATACCCCAAACATCAGTGAGCCGAAGGTATCCATGGTGTTGTAGCCTTCAAGGAAGCCTTTTTGCAAGGGATGAGTCAAGTACTCACCTTGAGCTGCGATCATTTCGCCTTGAGGATCGATGAACACTGCCGCAGCAAGCACAATAAGACCAATAAACAGGACTGGCGTCAGCACCTTACCAATCACATCAATCAGCTTCCCTTGCGACCACGCAAAGAACATAGCGACAGCAAAGAACATGATAGAGAAGATCGTAAGATGAGACTGAGCGGCCTCAATAAAGAATGGCTTCACCGCCATCTCGTAGGCGACTAGGCCAGTACGAGGCGCTGCAAAAGCGGGACCAATAATGATAAAAATCAGCACCGCCATAAGCATGGCCGCGCGTTTAGGCAGATCTTTGGTCAAGTGCTCCCAAGTGCCTCCAGCCACAGCAATAGCAACAATGGTGATGAGAGGAAGACCTACCGCTGTGATTAAGAAACCTGTCATCGCAGGAAAGAGATTGTCACCCGCTAACTGACCAGCGAGTGGTGGGAAAATGATGTTACCTGCACCCAAAAAGAATGCGAAAAGCATAAAGCCTACCGCAATAATATCTGTTAGTTTTAAAGTCTGATTCACTGTCGACCCTTTACTTATGTTTAATTGATGTTGTGTTGCATGAGTGTTGCGACATGGCGCACACTCTTAAAATTAGGCGCGCATAATGACGAAATCCTCATCAAGTCGCAACCCAAAGGCCAAAAACACCATATAAATTTATAAATCAAACCAATATGCAGCACAAATAACTAAATTAAACAAAATATCCAGTTCATAACGCCTTGCTGTTAATCTCACAAATTGACAACAGACAGCACATTTAACCAAACATAGAGTTAACAACAGATCAATTAACTCAATATTTAAACGATTACCGACAAACGTAGCAGATGAAAAAGACCAAAGACTTTCAGTTTAAACAATTTAGCATTTCAGGTGGCTACACAGGCATGCCTGTCAGTACCGATGGAGTGATGCTCGGCGCATGGGCTAAACTCGATCAGTGTTCACAGGTACTCGACATCGGCACCGGAACCGGTCTGCTCAGCCTGATGATTGCACAGCGCTATCCCATACTAGAGGTCGATGCTATTGATATCGACCAACACGCGATCAGCGCCGCGAAGCAGAATTTCGCCGCTTCGCCTTGGGCAGAGCGGCTCAAGCTTTTGAATGGCGACGTTCTCACCTATGCTTTCAACCAAAGCTATTGCGCGATTATCTGCAACCCGCCCTACTTCAATAGTGGCGAAAAGGCGCAAAACCAAACTCGAGCCATCGCGAGGCATTCCGACCAACTGAATCATCAGGCGCTTCTCAATCGATGCTGGCAACTGCTCAAGCACAATGGAAAAGCGAGTTTTGTTTTGCCTCTGATGGAAGGTAACCACTTTATTCAACTGGCCCTAGAGATGGGCTGGCATTTAAGCCGTCGCTGCGAAGTCAAACCTAGTGAGGCTAAGCCCGTCAATCGGCTATTGATTGAACTGAGTAAGCAACCAACTACAGTGGAGAATAACCTGATACAAATTGCCGACACACAAGGCTACAGCACAGATTTTGTACAACTGACTCAAGCCTTTTATCTTAAGATGTAGAAAATAAGGTGTGATCCTTGTCACCGAACACTCTATAATACGACCCCTTATTTATTGCTCACCCCAACAGGCTTGTGGAGACATCATAGTGATCAAAAATTTTGCCGACTTAGAGTTAGACCCTAACCTACTCCTCGCGATAGAAGAAATGGGGTTTAGCCGCCCGACGCAAGTTCAGGCGCAGGCAATCCCACAAGCGTTGGAAGGCCGAGACATCTTGGCATCAGCACCAACCGGAACCGGAAAAACCGCAGCGTTTGTTCTGCCAGCATTACAATTTTTGCAAGATTTCCCACGTCGTAAACCCGGGCCTGCTCGCGTGCTTATCCTCACGCCAACCCGTGAACTTGCCATGCAAGTGGCCGATCAAGCTCGTGCACTTGCTAAGCACACTAAGCTGAATATCTTCACCATTACTGGCGGTGTTCAATACCAAGAGCACGCTGATATTTTGGCCACGACACAAGACATCGTAGTGGCAACGCCAGGGCGTTTGATGGAGTACATTGAAGCAGAACGTTTTGATTGCCGCGCTATCGAATGGCTAATTCTGGATGAGGCAGACCGCATGTTGGACATGGGCTTTGGCCCAACGGTGGATCGTCTCTCGTCTGAGTGTCGCTGGCGCAAACAAACGCTGTTATTCTCGGCCACACTGGAAGGCAAAGGCGTAGAAGGGTTCACGGCAGATCTTCTTAACCAGCCTGCCGAAATCGATGCAGAGCCTTCTCGTCGTGAGCGTAAGAAAATTGCCCAGTGGTACCATCGTGCCGACGATATGAACCACAAACTAGAGCTATTGAAAAAGATCCTTACTGAACAGGCCGAGCGCTCAATTGTATTTCTCAAAACCCGCGAGCGTTTGGCTGAGCTTCGCGCAGAGCTAGAAAAAGCCCAAATTCCTTGCTCGTGGATTCAGGGTGAAATGCCACAAGATCGTCGTAACAACGCCATTAGCCGCTTCCGTGACGGTACTGTCAACGTGCTGCTGGCAACCGATGTCGCTGCCCGCGGAATTGATCTTCCGGATGTGAGTCATGTGATCAACTACGACATGCCACGCAGCGCCGACGTGTATTTACACCGCATCGGACGTACAGCTCGAGCTGGTAAAAAAGGTAACGCGATTTCTTTAGTCGAAGCGCACGATCAACCTATGATGGATCGAGTGGCACGCTACACTAAGGAAGAGGTGAAAGAGCGCTTTATCAAAGAGCTTCGCCCGAAACACAAAAAACCGGTATTTAAGAAAAAGAAAAAAGACGACAAGAAAAAGACCGTCGCTAAAGGTAAAAAGAAAACTTCAGCGAAAAAGAAGAAATAGCGAGTTTCGAGTTTCGAGTTTCGAGTTTCGAGTTTCGAGTTTCGAGATAAGTTTTTAAGGGTTGGTACCTAGTATCAACCCTTTTATTTTCAATAAATTATATTGTCATCCTCGTATATGGAATGACAGCTTCACCGCCACTCAAAGGACGAAGTCCGCTCTCGACTCTAAAAAAATACCGCCGATACTGGCGGTATTTTCATAACTAAATCTTCAGCAAACTCACCTAAAACACAGATGATACTCAAAATAGTTGGAGCTGTAGCAAGGCAACGAACGAATCCGCCCTAATTAAGTCACCAATAGTATCTTCAAAGCGTTTGAGGCTAGAACAAGGCGACAAGTAAACTCAACCTTGGGAGCGTAGTACGCTACGTGACTAAGGTGAGTTTACGCCGTCAACGAAGTTATCGCCTCAAAGGCGAAGAAGATTAGTGTTCGCGGGTCGCGCGGAACTCTACATCTGGAAAACGCTCTTTCGCCAGATTCAAGTTAACCATAGTTGGCGCAATGTAAGTCAGGTTATCCCCACCATCAAGCGCTAGGTTTGCTTGGTTCTTACGTTGGAACTCATCCAACTTCTTACCATCTTCACACTCTACCCAGCGGGCGGTGGCGACGTTAACACTCTCGTAGATAGCTTCTACGTTATATTCCGCTTTCAGACGAGCAACAACCACGTCAAACTGAAGCACACCAACAGCGCCGACGATAAGGTCGTTGTTTTGTAGAGGACGGAAAACCTGTACTGCCCCCTCTTCAGAAAGCTGAACGAGACCTTTCAGCAACTGCTTCTGCTTCAATGGATCTTTAAGGCGAATACGGCGGAACAGCTCAGGGGCAAAGTTGGGAATACCTGAGAACTTCAACGCTTCACCTTGGGTAAAGGTGTCACCAATCTGAATGGTCCCGTGATTGTGCAGACCAATGATGTCGCCAGCGTAGGCATTTTCTGCACGAGAGCGGTCACCCGCCATAAAGGTCACCGCATCAGAAATGTTGACCTGCTTACCCAAGCGGACATGATTCATCTTCATGCCTTGCTTGTAAGTGCCCGATACTATGCGCATAAAGGCAATACGGTCACGGTGTTTTGGATCCATATTGGCCTGAATCTTAAACACAAAGCCGGTGAAGTTTTCTTCATTCGCCGCCACTTCACGTTCGTTAGCCTGACGTGGCATTGGCGCTGGCGCCCACTCGGTCAATCCATCAAGCATATGGTCAACACCAAAGTTACCCAGTGCGGTACCAAAATAGACCGGCGTCAGTTCACCGGCCAAGAATAGTTCTTGGTCAAACTCTGGGCAGGCACCAATCACCAGCTCGAGCTCTTCACGCAGTTGCTCTGCCAGTTCAGTCCCTACCGCTTCATCAAGCTCTGGGTTATCCAAACCTTTAATAATGCGTGAGTCTTGAATCGTGTGGCCTTGACCTGTGTTGTAAAGGATCGTCTCATCACGGTGAATGTGATACACACCTTTAAACTCCTTACCACAACCAATTGGCCATGAAATAGGTGCGCAAGACATATTCAACTCGCTTTCCACCTCATCCAGCAGCTCCATTGGATCACGAATGTCGCGGTCGAGTTTGTTCATAAAGGTGACGATCGGCGTATCACGCAGTCGAGTGACTTCCATTAACTTACGGGTACGATCCTCAACACCTTTCGCGGCATCGATCACCATCAGACATGAGTCAACCGCCGTCAGTGTACGGTAGGTATCTTCCGAGAAGTCTTCGTGTCCTGGTGTATCCAGTAGGTTCACCAAACACTCATTGTACGGAAACTGCATCACCGAGGTCGTGACCGAAATGCCACGCTCTTTTTCCATTTCCATCCAGTCAGACTTGGCGTGTTGCGCTGAACCTCGACCTTTCACTGTTCCCGCCGTCTGGATCGCGCGTCCGAACAGTAGTACTTTTTCAGTAATCGTGGTTTTACCCGCATCAGGGTGCGAGATAATAGCGAAAGTACGACGTTTAGACACTTCGCTAACAAAAGGAGTATTTGACATGAAAGGGGCTTCTTCTGTCTTTGGGCTAGAGAAGACAAGCGCTTGACGCTAGCTCTAGCGATTCGGTTCAAATTTGCGCGGTATTTTCGCTTATATTCTCCTCAGGGGCAACTTCATCCATCAGATTGGCTGAAATAGGTCAGTTTTTTAGCTACAGATTAATTTATCAATAAAAATGGGCTATAACTAAAGAAGTAGAGGGAGCTGTTCGAAACGATGAAACAAAGCAAAAAAGTCAACTCATTAGCTTTTCGGCAAGCGAAAACGGTATTTCTAGTTTCGGTGATTCTAGGGCTCTGTTTTAGCCTGTACCATATTTTGGTGGACCTTCATCAGGAACAGAAACGCATCCAAGAACACTACCAATTTAAGCTGCTGCAGAATTACTCTAATGCCAGCCAAGCCGCTTACCATCTCAACCAACTACTTGCCGAGCAGGTAGCGTCGACCCTGATGATGGACAAAGCGATTTACAAGGTTGAAATCGTGGATGATTTTGGTGATACCCTCACCGCAAAACAGCGCAGTATTTCTACCCAAGGCAATATCATTGAAGCGCTCTCGTCGTATTTGACCCCAACCACACCGACGTTCACAACAGAGCTACATCAGCCCAACTCCCATGTTGTAGTGGGCAATTTGACCTTTTCAGTTAACGGCGCGCATATCGCGCAAAACTTCATAAGCCGAACCAGCCGTATTTTGCTGTTTGATTTGCTACGTAACATCATTCTGACCACCATATTGCTGTTGTTCTTCTACCGAAAATTGTCCAAGCCGCTGGTTACCCTGATTGATTGGGTGCGCTCATTGCAAGGCCCCAGCAAAGACGTGCCTCCTCCGACACAATACCGAGACGATGAGCTAGGGCAATTGGCGAAGACCTTCCATACCTTGTGGCAGGAGCGCGAAGCCGCGGAGGGTAAACTCAATCAGTTAGCGTATTACGACTCGTTGACCGGACTCGCCAACCGCAGTCTGTTGCTGCAACTGCTGGGTAAAGCCATCGAAGACAGTCGCAGCACCCATCAGAGTGGCGCGCTGTTTTATCTCGACCTTGACCGCTTTAAAACCATCAATGACTCACTTGGTCACACCATTGGCGACAACCTGATCAAAGCGATTTCTATGCGCATCGAAGCATGGATAAAAACCGACTTCACCGCGGCCCGCATTGGCGGCGACGAGTTCGCGCTATTGTTGCCTAATGTCGATGCCGACAAAGCACAAGAGTTGGCCAAGCAATTATTGGCGCTGATTTCTAACCCCTACTCTATCGATGACCATCAGCTCTACTGTACGGTGAGTGTCGGTATTGCGCTGTTCCCTTCGGCTGGTGTCACTAATATTGATGTGCTGCGCCAAGCCGATACCGCTCTATACCGAGCAAAAGTCGCCGGGCGGAACAAATATATGTTCTATGAGCCTGAAATGCAGGCGCAAGTGGAGTCGTTCTTAGAGATAGAGAAAGGGCTGCATGAAGCGCTTAATAAAGGCCAATTAGAGCTTTATTATCAACCACAGGTCGATTCAAACCATCGCATCATCGGCGTAGAAGCCTTGATTCGTTGGAACCACCCAACCAAAGGGGTGCTTCCTCCGGGAGTCTTTATGCCGATTGCCGAGGAGACGGGGCAGATATTGCAAATAGGTAACTGGATCATTGAGCAAGCTTGCTACCAATATGCGAATTGGCAAAAAGAGGGCGTGTTACCTGAGAGTTTTCGCCGACTTGCGATCAACATCAGTCCGTTGCAGTTTTCACAAAGTTCTTTTGTCGAGCATATTGTTGATTCTTTGGCTCAAGCAGGCATTGATGGGCACGATATTGAACTGGAGATCACCGAGAACCTGCTACTGGAAAATGTCGACGCTGCGGTAGAAAAAATGGCGGAGTTGAAACAGCATAAATTGAAAACATCGATTGATGACTTTGGTACCGGGTATTCGTCGCTGCGCTACCTCAAACATCTGTCGGTGGACGTACTCAAGATAGATCGCTCGTTTGTGACACAACTGCATATGGATGAAAGCGATCAGGCGATTGTTGATACCATTATCATGACCGCGCAGCGTCTCAACCTTGAGGTCATCGCGGAGGGGGTCGAAGACGCCAACGAGTTACAAGCCCTCAAGCAATTGGGATGTGAGCAGTTCCAAGGCTATCTTTTTGACAAGCCCCTACCAGCGTCCGAGCTAGTCGAGCGCTTTAAACAGAACTTTTACGATATCCCCGCTCCCACCATAATGAAAGCAGCGCAAAAATAGTGACTCAGTAGAAAAACAGATAGCTCATGATGATCGCATCTTCTTTGCCGCTCGCCGTTGGGTAGTAATTTCGGCGGCGATCCACTTCATTGAAACCAACGGCTTGGTAAAGATGATATGCCGCGACGTTGCTTTCTCTCACTTCAAGCCAAGCACTCTCAGCTTGGGATTGTTCACAAAGCTCTAAAAATCCATTGAGCAGCTGTTTACCCAAACCTCGGCCCTGCAGAGCGGGGGCAACGGCAATGTTGAGTAGCGTGACTTCACCGACAATGTTTTGCGCGTAGAAATAGCCAACCACTTTGTCATTGTCGAGTAGTACGTGATGGCAAGCGCCACGTGAGTCTAAATCGCGAATCATACTCTCGGCCCAAGGATGGCTGTGAGCCTGAGTTTCAATCGCCCACACTTGCTCAAGATGAGCCTCTGCTAGAGGAAGAATTTTCATTTTTGGTAAGTACAAATTTGCTGCCACAAGGCGCGGCGATGCTGCTGGTTTCCGTCGATCAAATCAAGAGCCGGTGAGGTTAACACGTTAGCATTGAACTCAATATCGGCTTCACAGCCAGCAAACCATACCCATTCAAGCTGATGGTCAGTTAAACTCGACAGTTGTGCAGGGAGGATGTGCCGAGCATCAGACAAGTTGAGCTTAATGCTGCCCAAAACGCGTTCGAATAACTTGGCTTCTGCGCCGCTAGGACACTGTGGCGCCACCAGTAACAAACGACAGCTTGGCTCTAAAGACAAACCGGGCGCTTGATAACCAGCCAATCTCTGCGGGTGTTGCAGTTGATAGTAATCAACACCCATTTCATGGAGAAACTGTAGCGATTGTGATTGCATACCATTTGCCGTTAGTGAGAAGGCGTCGATACTAGCATAATACCAAACGGGATAAATAGGTGTTCAGATAATTGCGCAGGAAAAATCGCTGAGAGCAAGGCATAGATTGCAGCTAGCTAGTTAACCTACCTACAAAATCTATAACGACGCTATCAGCGATTTTAACCAGCAAGAATGACCAGATATTTGTGCTCTTTGGTATCAAACCCAATCGAGTAGAAAACAAAACCGCCACCTAGAGGTGGCGGATGCATAGCTGTTAGCAGTTGTCTTTCACTGCCTGAGCGATTTTCAGCGCTGAAGCTTGAACCAGTTCGGCTTCTTCACCTTCTACCATCACGCGGATCAAAGGTTCAGTGCCCGACTTACGCAGTAGCACCCTGCCCTTGTCGCTAAGTTCACTTTCTACCTCAGCCACAGCGGCTTTAACGGCTTCAGCTTCCAGCGGGTCTGAGTCACCAGAGAAGCGCACATTCTCTAACACTTGAGGGTAGAGGCTCATCCCCTGTGACAGTTCGTTGAGTGATAGTTTGCTGCCCACAACCGACGCCAACACCTGCAGTGCGGCGACAATCGCATCCCCTGTGGTCACTTTATCCAATAGGATCACGTGCCCCGAGTTTTCAGCGCCTATTTTCCAACCATTTTCGAGTAGTTTTTCCATGACGTAACGATCGCCGACTGCGGCGCGAACAAAAGGAATGCCTAGCTGCTTAAGGCCGTTTTCCATGCCGAGGTTAGTCATCAGCGTTCCGACTACGCCTCCTTTCAACTCTCCGCGACGCAGCGCATCGCGGGCAATGATGTACGCAATTTGGTCGCCGTCTACTTTGTTACCAAGATGGTCAACCATAATGATACGGTCGCCGTCACCATCAAAGGCTAAACCGAGCGCTGCTTGCTCCTCAACCACCCGCTGTTGCAACGCGCGAACATCGGTCGCACCCACTTGGTCATTGATGTTGGTACCACTTGGTTCAACGCCCATTGCGATAACATCCGCGCCTAGCTCACTAAATACCGCAGGAGCAATGTGATAAGTTGCGCCGTGTGCACAATCCACCACAATTTTCATTCCCGCTAAGCTCAGCTCTGATGGGAAAGTACTTTTACAA
The DNA here is from genome assembly GCF_023195835.1 of Vibrio sinaloensis. Taxonomy (NCBI): domain Bacteria; kingdom Pseudomonadati; phylum Pseudomonadota; class Gammaproteobacteria; order Vibrionales; family Vibrionaceae; genus Vibrio; species Vibrio sinaloensis. The sequence continues at coordinate 2,466,748 of NZ_CP096199.1, forward strand.
AATTCAATATAGCGGCCCGCAGCATCATTCAGTCGACTTGCCTTACCCAATAGCGCAGACTCAACACACTCGATATCCTTGTCGAGCTCAGCTTCAATCGCTAACTCAATCTCGTCTGGTAACTTGGTTCCCTCTGATGAGAAGAACTTAATGCCGTTATCATAATAAGGGTTATGCGAGGCTGAGATAACAATACCTGCCTCAGCGCGGAAGGTTTGGGTCAGGTATGCGACCGCAGGCGTTGGCATAGGTCCAGTAAACGTCGCTTTAAGTCCAGCCGCCGCCAGCCCAGCTTCCAGCGCAGATTCCAACATGTAACCTGAGATGCGCGTATCTTTACCAATAATGACTTTCTTTGTACCTTGCTTAGCCAATACACGCCCAGCAGCCCAACCTAGCTTGAGTACAAAATCAGGTGTGATAGGGTATTGCCCCACTTTTCCTCGTACACCATCTGTACCGAAATAACGTCTTTTCGTCGACATAGTGATTCCTTTATCTTTTTCTTATCTCAACGGTGGTTACGCACCATTAAGACCACTTTCATGGCATCTAGCGTTTGTTCAAAATCGTGAACACGAATAATTTGCGCCCCTTTCATTGCAGCAATGGTCGCGCAGCTTACACTGGCTGCCACACACTCTGCTGGCGCTTTATCTATTAATTTGAAAATCATGGACTTACGAGACATGCCCGCCAAAATCGGCAGTCCAAACTGATGGAACTGCTCTAGGTTGGCCAGCATCTGGTAGTTATGCTCTAAGGTTTTACCAAAGCCAAACCCTGGGTCAAGAATCAGCTTGTCACGACCAATGCCGGCCGCCTCACACTCAGCCATTCGCTGGGTAAGAAACGCCCCCACCTCAAGGATCAAGTCATCATAGTGTGGGTTAGCCTGCATCGTTCTAGGTTGGCCTTGCATATGCATTAAGCAGACCGGCAATCCAGACTCAGCCGCCACTTGCAAAGCGCCAGGCTCTTGCAACGCTCGAACATCATTAATGATATCAGCGCCAGCCTCGGCGGCTTGACGCATCACCTCAGCTTTACTGGTATCTACCGAAATCCACACATCCGACTCACGTCGAATCGCTTCGATCACCGGGATCACGCGCTGCAACTCTTGATCGAGTTCCACATCCGGAGCGCCCGGTCGGGTCGACTCTCCACCAATATCAATGATCGCTACCCCCGCATCGATCATATTCTTCGCTTGGTGCAAAGCATCATCCAGACGGTTGAACTTCCCGCCATCAGAGAAGGAGTCGGGGGTGACATTGAGGATTCCCATCACTTGGGGCTGGGAGAGATCTAGGGTTTTATTGTTGGCTTTAATTTTCATCTTAAACACAAAAACCCCGAGAGATCTCGGGGTTTGATTATTTTCAGCTATTACTCAGAGTCTTTTTTCTCTGTCGGCTCGATGCTAGCGTCCTCTTGAACAGTGTCGCTTTCGCTTTGTTGCTCACTCGTCGCTTCGTCAGGTTTGGCTTCGTTTTTCGCTTCAGACTTATTGCTTGGGTTGTCGCCCCAGCCTGCTGGTTCACGAATATCCGCCTTACGCTCCATCAGGTCATCAATCTGACCAGCATCGATGGTTTCGTATTTCATCAGCGCATCTTTCATCGCGTGCATGATATCCATGTTGTCTTCAAGGATCTGTTTTGCACGCTCGTAGTTGCGGTCAATAATACTGCGAACTTCATCGTCAATCAGTTTAGCCGTATCGTCGGACATATGCTTCGTTTGGGTAACGCTGCGGCCCAAGAACACTTCGCCTTCGTCTTCGGCGTAGAGAAGTGGCCCCAGTTTTTCAGAGAAACCCCACTGAGTCACCATCTTGCGCGCGATATCTGTCGCACGTTCGATATCGTTTGACGCACCCGTTGATACTTTTTCAGCACCGTAAATCAGCTCTTCTGCCAAACGACCACCATATAAGCTGGAAATCATCGACTCTAGATGCTGACGAGACATACTGACGCGATCTTGTTCAGGCAGGTACATAGTCACACCAAGAGCTCGGCCACGTGGGATGATCGACACCTTGTATACTGGATCGTGTTCAGGAACCAGACGACCAACAATAGCGTGACCCGCTTCGTGGTAAGCTGTTGATTCTTTAGTCTCTTCTGACATAACCATAGAGCGACGTTCAGCACCCATCATGATCTTGTCTTTCGCCAGTTCAAACTCAACCATTGACACATTACGCTTGTTACCACGCGCAGCAAATAGTGCCGCTTCGTTAACAAGGTTCGCAAGGTCTGCACCAGAGAAGCCCGGTGTACCACGTGCGATTAGCGATGGTTCTACGTCTCCGGCTAGCGGCACTTTACGCATGTGAACTTTAAGGATCTGCTCACGACCACGCACATCTGGTAGACCAACCACAACCTGACGGTCGAAACGACCAGGGCGAAGAAGCGCTGGGTCAAGAACGTCTGGGCGGTTGGTCGCAGCGATAACGATAATGCCTTCGTTGCCTTCGAAACCATCCATTTCAACCAGCATTTGGTTAAGTGTTTGCTCACGTTCATCGTGACCACCACCTACACCCGCGCCACGTTGACGGCCCACCGCATCGATTTCGTCGATAAAGATAATACAAGGCGCGGCCTTTTTCGCTTGTTCAAACATGTCACGTACACGAGATGCACCGACACCAACGAACATTTCTACGAAGTCAGAACCAGAGATAGTAAAGAAAGGAACCTTTGCTTCGCCGGCGATGGCTTTAGCCAATAAGGTTTTACCTGTACCAGGAGGACCAACCATCAGCACACCCGTTGGGATTTTCCCCCCCAACTTTTGGAAGCGGCTTGGGTCGCGCAGGTAATCGACCAGCTCTTTCACGTCTTCTTTGGCTTCGTCACAGCCAGCGACGTCTGCAAAAGTGGTTTTGATTTGCTCTTCGCTCATCATGCGAGCTTTGCTCTTACCGAAAGACATTGCGCCTTTACCGCCGCCGCCTTGCATTTGACGCATGAAGAAAATCCATACACCAATCAGTAAGATCATTGGGAACCAAGAGATAAAGATGGTACCGAGTAGGCTCTGCTCTTCTGGCGGCGTACCTTGTACCTTCACGTTTTGGTTGATGAGGTCATCAAGGAGCTTTTGGTCGTAGACTGGCATGTAAGTAACATAACGTGCGCCACCGCCACGACGAGTGAAGGTAATTTCACCGTCTTTAAAAGTTGCTTCTTGAATCTGGCCTTGGCCAACTTCCTGTACAAACGTGGTGTAATCCACTGCTCTGCCATTGCTCTCTCCAGGGCCAAAGCTCTGGAAAACCGACATCAATACGACGGCGATAACAAGCCACAGAATTAAATTTTTTGCCATGTCACTCAAGGTGTCAGCCTCTCGATAACTAATTGTAATTAAAGGTAGGGTACTACAGTTTATAACCTGTAGCTATAGTGTTAACTTGCCTATCAAAGCGCAAAATAGTTAACCTTTGTAACCAGTGGCTACGATGAAGACTTCTCGTGAGCGGGCTCGCGAAGAGTCAGGTTTTCTTACTTTTACGACTTTAAACTCGTTTCGGACTTCTTTGACGAACTGATCAAACCCTTCGCCCTGAAAAACCTTGACCACAAAGCTACCATTTGGGGCTAGAACTTGTCGACACATATCTAAGGCCAGTTCCACTAAATACATGGCTCTTGGCTGATCGACCGAGTTATTGCCGGCAATGTTCGGCGCCATGTCAGACATAACGACGTCCACCATGGAAGGTTGAATACGCTCAAGTAATGCGTCTAACACCGATTCTTCACGGAAGTCACCTTGAAGGAAACTCACACCAGCGATAGGGTCCATCGGGAGTAGGTCACACGCAATAATCTGACCGTCCTCTCCTACTATCTTAGCAGCATATTGAGACCAGCCCCCAGGTGCAGCGCCTAAGTCGACCACAGTCATGCCTGGTTTTAGTAGTTTATCTTTGGTTTGGATCTCTTCGATTTTGAAGTATGCGCGCGAGCGATAGCCTTTCTTACGGGCTTCGTTGGCGTATTTGTCATCAAAATGTTCTTTCAACCAACGGCCTGAGCTGGCTGAGTGTTTCTGTTTACTCATTCGTTTCCTAGCAGAGAGAGGGAGCAACTAACCCAATAAATTATAGTCTTCAGGGTTAGATGGCGTTAAAATGGTACTTTTCAACCCTAATAGTAAACAAAATTGGCCGCGTAATGAACCTAAGCACCAAACAAAAGCAGCATCTAAAAGGCCTAGCGCACAGTATAAAACCTGTTGTGCTCATGGGCGCAAACGGACTTACTGAAGCTGTTCTAGCGGAAATCGAAATTGCACTTGATCACCATGAGCTGATCAAAGTGAAAGTCGCCTCTGAAGAGCGCGAAACAAAAAACCTAATTATCGACGCTATTGTGCGTGAAACTCGCGCAGAGAAAGTACAAGTGATCGGTAAAACACTGGTTCTGTTCCGTCAGTCAGACGAGCGAAAAATCGAATTGCCTCGCAAGTAATTGTACTGCAATGCGCAATAAAAAAGGTCGCCCAGGCGACCTTTTTTAATATTAAGCGTTTGACTTAAATGTACTCAACGCGGTCGATTTCGAAGTCACGATCACCACCCGGTGTCGAGATAACCACTTCGTCACCTTCCATTTTGCCGATCAAGCCACGTGCAATCGGTGAGCTAACAGAAATCAAACCCGCTTTGATGTCGGCTTCGTCATCACCGACAATTTGGTACGTTTTCTCTTCGTCGGTATCACAGTCGATCAATGTCACTGTCGAGCCAAAGATGATCTTGCCCGTATTGTCCATTTTGGTCACATCAATTACTTGCGCTACCGAGAGCTTGTATTCGATGTCGCGGATTTGCGCTTCACAAATCCCCTGCTCTTCACGAGCCGCATGGTACTCCGCATTCTCTTTTAAATCACCCAGCTCACGAGCTTCGGCAATCGCTTCAGAAATTTTCGGGCGAAGTTTTAATAGTCGATCAAGTTCTGCACGCAGTTTTTGCTCACCGCGCAATGTCATAGGGACTTTTTCCATCATATACCTCATTCCAAAGCTTTCTTTGGACAAAACAAAACTACCCAACCACGAGGATTAGGTAGTGTTTAATTCAATCATTTTCAATGTTGTCATTAAACTTAACACTGAAATCATCTGAAATCCATGCTTATCATTGTTTATCCCGACTAAATCAAAAAGTTCGCTACTCAGGGCCATTTCACCTCACCAACACCCATTCGCCATTTCGATAGAAACACATTTGACAATCAAAAAAAAACTAAAACAACCAGTATTTACACACCGCTCACTAAGCAAGAAAATTTATTTAAAATCATACAATTGACATTTATTTTTAAAAATAAAACAGCGTTCAATAAGGCAATTTATATCATTTTACTACCGGTGGTGGGAACTTTAGCGGTACAACATTGCTCATCAATTGGCCGCTCAATGAATCGTTGACCCAATACCTGAATCAAATCAATAAGATTCATCGTCATGAGTATGATTCATTAGCTCAATCGGTAGAGCATGACGCCGATTAAGTCATCGCTCGCAAACCACTATTTATGGACAGTAAATTAGGACTAACAAGATGAACAAAACTCTGATTGCTCTAGCAGTTTCAGCTGCAGCACTAGCTACAGGCGCACAAGCGGCAGAAGGTATTCAAGCTGGCGGTATCGAAGGCAGCACTGTATACAGCTCAAACGGCAACTCTCTAGAGATCGGTGGTCGTGCTGAAGCACGCATGTCTCTAAAAGATGGCAAAGCAGAAGACAGAACTCGTGTACGTTTAAACTTCCTAGGTAAGACTCAAATCACTGACAGCTTATACGGTGTGGGCTTCTACGAAGGTGAGTTCCAAGCTAACGACAGTGGTACAGCTGGCACCAAAGATGACATCGACCACCGTTACACATACGCGGGTATCGGCGGCAACTTCGGCGAAATCACTTACGGTAAAAACGACGGTGCACTGGGCGTTCTGACTGACTTTACTGATATCATGTCTTACCATGGTAACACTGCAGCATACAAAATTGCTGTTGCCGACCGCACAGACAACATGCTCTCTTACAAAGGCCAATTTGCTGACCTAGGTGTTAAAGCAAGCTACCGCTTCGCGGACCGCGTTGAAGATAAAGTAAACGGTGGCTACACTGACAACAAAACTGATGGTTACTCGCTATCAGGTATCTACGCAATCGGCGATTCTGGCGTGAAGCTTGGTGCAGGTTACGCAGACCAGAACACTGGCGCAACTGACTCTGAAAATCAGTACATCTTAGCCGCTTCTTTCTCAATCAACGACTTCTACTTTGCTGGTACATTCACTGACGGCCAAGAAAAAGAGTCAGGTTCTAAAACAGACAAGACTGGTTACGAGTTTGCAGCCGCATACACGCTTGAAAAAACTGCGTTCACTATGACCTACAACAAGCTAGAAGAAAAAGACGCTGGCTTTAAGTACGATGCAGCGAACAATGTTGCGGTTGATGCGACTTACTACTTCAAGCCTAACTTCCGTACTTACATTTCATACAACTTCAACCTACTTGACGCAAACGACAAGAAAGGTTCAGGTGTTGTCGGTAAAGCAGGCGCAGAAGACGAGCTAGCTCTAGGTCTACGTTACGACTTCTAATTTCCTGACCCAAAGTCATGAATCTAAGACGCCTGCTCTCTAGCAGGCGTTTTTTTTACTCGCTATACTGAATGCACGCCCCGCTACCGACTGCTTGTTCATGTTACGTTATTGCTATCTATTCATCACCACGCTGCTCTGCTCTTCATTCTCTTTTGCTGCACAGATCAGCCAATCAGCAGAGGTTTTGCCGTTAGGTAGCCGCGTCTCTACTCGGGTTGAGAGCCTTGAGCAATCGAGTATCTATCAACAAACAGACAATCAACAGCAACTATTCCCTCCCGCCAGCACACTGAAACTGGTGACGGCCTTGGCCGCCAAGTTAGAGCTTGGCGATCAGTTTCGCTTTTATACCCAACTAGAGCAGTCCAACCAGGATGTGGTAATCCGTTTTGGCGGCGACCCTACCTTGACCAGTAATGAATTAAAAGCGCTATTGAGCCAGCTAAAACAAGCGGGTATCGACACCATCGAAGGCGATTTATGGCTGGAAAACAGCGCCTTTACCGGCTACGACCGCGCTGTGGGCTGGCCCTGGGATATTCTTGGGGTTTGCTATAGTGCACCGGCTTCGGCCATCGCGCTCGATGGCAATTGTGTGCAAGCCTCTATCTATACCGAACAAGACGGCCAGACCCGTGTTTATGTGCCAGAGCATCAACCTATTTATGTCACCACAAGCGCGCAAGCCGTTTCCAAAATGGAGCGCGAAAGTACACAATGTGACTTAGAGTTGCTCTCATCACCTGACAACCACTATCGACTGCAAGGCTGTTTGCAAAATCGCAGCAAGCCTTTACCGTTAAAATTTGCCATTCAAGATCCGGCGCTATATACCCAGCGAATGGTGAGCGCTTTTCTCAGTCAATTGCAAATAACCCTCAAGGGCGAGATAAAAGTTGGCCACAACCCAAGTAAAACCCGACTACTGGCGACGCACCAGTCCGCACCTTTACCCGATTTGCTCGCCACTATGTTACAAAAATCAGACAACCTGATTGCCGACAATTTAACCAAAGCGCTCGGTTCCGCTTTCTATATCCAGCCGGGCAGTTTTGGTAACGGCACCAAAGCGCTTAAGCAGATCATTTTTGCTCATACTGGAGTAAACCTAGAGTCTGTGCCGCTGGCCGACGGCAGTGGTCTCTCGCGTAACAATCGTTTTAGCAGTGAGGAGATGGCTAAGGTGCTGCGCTATATATGGCAACATGATGAGCAACTCAATCTGATCGCCTTAATGCCAAAATCTGGTACCAATGGCACGCTCAAGTACCGACGTAGTATGCGTAAAGCGCCGATTAAGGGCGAGCTGATCGCCAAGAGTGGCTCTGTCTATGGCACTTACAATATGGCCGGATTTGGGTTAGATAAACAGGGCCAACCCAGCACCCTGTTTGTCCAGTTCGTTGCCGACTACCATCCGCCGAAACCCAGCAGCGATGCGCCAAAACGCATCGCGCCTATTACTCAATTTGAAACCCTATTTTATCAAGAGGTGGTCAAATTTAGTCAGGCTATCCCCAAAAAGTAATTGACCACAGTGAAGTAGATCCACATTCCGCTGATATCAACAATCGACGCTAACACTGGACTCACCAGTACCGCAGGGTCGAGTTTGAACACTCGAGCTAAAATAGGCAGCAAACCTCCTAGCGTGGTGGACATAGTCACTTGGATAAACAGGGCAACCGCTATCGCCAGCGCAATCGTGTTGAGGCTAAAGCCGCCAGCACTGCTAGCGTCACTGAACATCAAGATACGACCTATCATCACCAAAGAGATGGCAAAAGCGAGGCATATCGCCACGCGACTCTCTTTCCACAGTACCGCCAACCACTGACGTTTGCGCAGTTCCCCAGTGGCTAACGCGCGGATCACCAAGGTTGCTGCTTGCGTGCCGGTATTGCCACCTGCTGCTGCAATCACTGGCATGTACACCGCAAGTAACACCAGCTGACTCAAGGTATCTTCATATTGCGCAATGATTAAGCCTGACACTATCCCGAGCAGCGCTAAAGCGATAATCCAACCGATGCGCTGCTTAACGTGCTCAACGACGGAAGTGTCAAGGTATCCGCTTGGTGTCTCCACTTCTGAGAGGATAAACCCCAGCTGATGCGCATAGTGGCGCGCCAACTTATCGTGCCCTTGGCTTTCCAACGCCGAGATTAGGTGTTGCACATAACCGACCGAGCAGTGATGAAGGATAGCAACGGCTTCTTCCACCGGCATCACCGTTAACAGGTGAACCTGCTGCGCTTGCTCATACTGCAAAAAAGCGTTACGAGCGGCGCCGATTTCTGCTTGAGAAAAGTTAGGGCTGTTTTCAATGTATGTATTGCTCATTACCGTCATGGCGAATCTCCCGATTGGCAATTGGTAACGACCATCAAACACAGTGATGCCAACAAACGGCAGACATCATCCACGTTAAAAGACGCGAATAAGCTGTGCTGATTCTAGAACTTGAAGGAGAAAAACGTGAGGATGCAATTCAATGAAAGGATACTCTACCACTTAGGTAGAGACATGAGACGACAATACCGAAGCGGACTATTTTTCCCCTACCATACTAGGAGGATGGTCGATATTGTTCATAAAAGTCTCCGAATAAACTGCCTAACTGGCAGCGCGGCGATGATAGCAAATATGGCTGGAGAAAACAGTGGGCTTGTGTCAGAAGTTTGTCTGTTTCTCACCGATTAAGAAATAACGAGTCAGAAAGCAATAAAAAAGCGCCTGAGCGGCGCTTTTCAAACTAGTGAGCTATCACTACTTAATCGTGATGCGAGCAAATTTGCGCTTACCTACTTGGAAGACATAAGTGCCCGCCTCTGGTGCGAATTTAGAGTCAGCCACTTTCTCGCCATCAATCTTGGCCGCGCCCTGCTTAACCATACGCATCGCTTCAGAAGTCGACGCACATAGAGCCGCCTCTTTCAGCAGGTTGCTGACCGGAAGACCAGCGTCAAACTCAAACTCTGGCATTTCGTCAGGAATTTGGTTTTTGGCGAAACGGTTTACAAACTCCTGCTCTGCTGCATCGGCGTCCGCTTGACTGTGGAAGCGAGCAATGATCTCTTTCGCCAGTGCCACTTTTACATCACGCGGGTTTTTGCCCGATGCTACGTCAGCTTTCAATTGAGCGACTTCTTCCAGCGGACGGAAAGATAGCAGATCGTAGTAGTTCCACATCAGATCGTCAGAGATAGACATGATTTTGCCGAACATCTCGCTTGGCGCTTCGCTGATACCAATGTAGTTGTTGGCCGACTTAGACATCTTCTTCTCGCCGTCCAAACCAACAAGTAGTGGCATCATTAGCACTACCTGAGGTTTTTGACCATTGGCTTTTTGCAGTTCACGTCCCATCAATAGGTTGAATTTTTGGTCGGTACCGCCTAGCTCAACATCGGTCTCCATTGCCACTGAGTCATAACCTTGTAGGAGTGGATACATAAACTCATGGATCGCAATTGGCTGACCGCCTGCATAGCGCTTCTTAAAGTCATCACGTTCGAGCATACGCGCTACCGTTTGGTTCGCCGCTAAACGGATCATACCTTCAGCACCGAGCTCCGATAACCATTCAGAGTTAAACTGAATCTTGGTCTTAGCTGGATCTAAGATCTTGAACACTTGCTCTTTATACGTTTCTGCATTGCGCAGGACATCTTCACGGCTTAAAGGAGGACGAGTGCTATTTTTACCTGTTGGGTCACCGACCATTGCGGTAAAGTCGCCGATCAAGAAGGTAACGTCGTGACCAAGCTCCTGAAATGCACGTAACTTGTTAAAAATAACCGTGTGACCTAAGTGAATATCTGGCGCCGTAGGATCCGCACCCAATTTAATGCGTAGAGGACGTCCCTCTTTCAACTTGGCAATCAGTTCTTCTTCTGGAATCAGTTCGTCAACACCGCGCTTAATCTCGGCTAGTGCCGCTTCAATGCTCGCCATTCTTGTTCACTCCCACAGATTTGGCAAAAATTTGTTAGTTTGCCATCTTACTTGAATAGCGATGCTTTTTGAAACCAGTTAGACTAAACAGCTATGCTTTTTTACTGATTTTTTAGAACGGACATAAGATGTTGTCTCTTTTCGCTCGTCTGCCTTGGATTCATCGAGCCCTTATTGCGTTTTTCAGTGCCTTCATCGTGGTGGCGCTGTTTCTGCCCACTCCCCAAGATCTGCGCCAAGACGAGAGTTACTACCAGGTTGGCACCGCTTACCCCCTTGCAATTGACCTTGATGCCATCATTGCGCCGCAAACCACCACCCCATTTGCGACTTTACGTTGGGAAAAGCATAGTATCGGCTCTGGAGATAGCATGGCGCTGCTGTTCCAGCGAGCGGGACTCTCTTCTCGGCTTCTGTATCAACTGACCTCAACCAGCAAAGAGATCGAACGCCAGCTGACTCGGGTCAGACCTGGCGATACGTTTTTACTCGGCTTTGATACCGACAACCAACTGGTGCAAATCAAACGCCAACTCAGCCCTTATGAAACCTTTCTGATCACCAAGTCAAACGATGGCTATGTCTCCTCTTTGGACAAGAAAGAGGTCAATTATCAGTACAACTACGCCGAGGCGACCATCAGTTCTAACTTCTGGAACGCGGCGGTAGCTGCCGGGTTAACCCCAAATCAAATCATGGAGCTAGCGGGGATTTTTGGTTGGGATATCGACTTTGCTCTCGACATCCGCAGCGGTGACAGCTTCAAAATTCTCTATCAAGAGAAAGTGGTCGAAGGCGAAGTGGTGGATCGCGGAAAAATCATCGCCGCTGTGTTCAGTAACCAAGGCGATACCTTTAAAGCCATTCTCGATGACAAGACCGGCAACTACTTTGACGAAACCGGCCGTGCGATGAAGAAAGCCTTCTTACGCTCACCACTAGACTTTCGCCGTGTCAGCTCCAACTTTAACCCAACCCGCCGCCATCCGGTCACCGGAAAAGTGCGTGCCCATCGCGGTACAGACTATGCTGCGCCGGTCGGTACACCCATATGGGCAGCCGGTGATGGCATAGTGCAGAAGTCGAGTTACAACCAGTTCAACGGCAACTATGTCTTTATCAAACATAGCAATACCTACATCACTAAATACTTGCACCTGACTAAACGTATGGTCAAAACTGGACAGCGAGTCAAACAAGGTCAGACGATAGGTACGCTGGGTGGAACAGGTCGAGTGACGGGTCCTCACCTGCACTACGAATTCTTAGTCAACGGCGTGCATAAAAATCCGCGCACCGTGAAATTGCCTCAATCGAAGTCGTTAACGGGTAAAGCCAAAACCACCTTTATCGCCAACGCTAAGTTGAGACTATCAAAACTGGAGCGCTATGGAGAGCTGCTCGCAACCCCATAAACAAAAGCCCCGCACACAAGTGCGGGGCTCATTTTTACTTTGATTCTAGTAATTCGCTACTCAGCTTCTATGACCTGATTAGCTTGCTCTTCGACTTTGTGTACTCGACCTAGCATCAGCAAACAAGGTGTTAACACCAAAGTGAGTACCGTCGCAAAGGCGAGCCCCCCCGCAACCGCAGTGGCAAGCTGTGACCACCACTGAGTGCTCGGCGCTCCAAACTCGATTTTTTGATTGATTAGGTCAATGTTCATTTCCAGTACCATCGGCAACAGGCCGAGTATGGTGGTGACCGTAGTTAACAACACCGGGCGTAAACGTTGCACTCCGGTGCGAAGAATCGCTTCTCGCTTATCCATGCCGCGACGTAACAACTGATTGTAGGTATCAATCAATACAATGTTGTTATTGACCACGATCCCCGCTAAGGCAATCACACCAATCCCTGACATAATGATGCCAAATGGCTTTTGGAACACCAGCAGACCAACAAACACCCCAACCGTAGAAAACAGCACCGCACTCAAGATCAAAAAGGCTTGATAGAAGCTATTAAACTGGGTGATCAGGATCAACGCCATCACCACGAGTGCCACTAAGAAGGCATTTTGTAGAAACGCCGATGAGTTCTCTTGCTCTTCGTTTTGGCCACGAATTTTAAACTCAACGCCAGAAGGTAAGCCTAACTCCGCCACGGCTTGCTCAATTTTTGGCAGCTCCAACGCGAGGTTATAGCCTTCTTTCATATCGGCCATAATATTGATCACGCGATGGCCATCAATACGACGAATCGTGTCTTGCTTGTGTTCCGGTACAATAGTGGCGAAATTGGTGATCGGCACTAAGCCTGCTGGCGTTTTGACTCTCAATTGGTCAAATCGGCCGATATCCCGCTTGTCCTCGGGGTAGCGAACAAGAATATCGACCTCTTCATTCGAATCGTCCGGTAAGTAGTCACCAATCTTGAGACCGTTAGTCACGAACTGAACCGTATTGCCAACCAGAGTGGCGTCGGCAGCAAAGCGTGAAGCATCATCGCGGCGAATATCAATCTGCCAATCGATCCCCTCTTTACTTGAGGTATCACTCAAGTTGGTGAAAGCCGGATAATTATCGGCCCAATGCCTTACCAGTTTGGCAGACTGATCTAACTGGTCTGGAATACGCGCCGACATTTCAATCACTAAGTCGTGTTCCACCGGCGGCCCAGCATCTGGGAATTTGTACTCTATCTCCACCCCAGCGTAGCTATCGGTTTGCTGCTTAAGCTCTTCAATGATGGCTTTAACCGGACGGCGATACTGCCAATCGACTGGAGTAATTTGAATTTGACCTATTTCGTCATCACCACCGGTGCGCGTATAAACACTTTCAAACTCATCATGACCAAGCATCACCGCTTCAATATCACGCATAATGATGTCTTTCTCATCAAGAGATAAATCACCATAAGAGCGTACTTTAACGGTAAAGAAAGGCGGATCAACTTCGGGGAAGAACTCGGCGCCCAGTCCTGCCTTGGCATAGGTAAAACCGACGCCAATCGCGAGCAAAATCGCACTCAACAAGATCTTAAGTGGGTGACGCAGCGCGATATCTAAAGTATGGAAATAGAGCTTGGTAATGCCGGTCGCCTTGCTAAAGTCTCCGTCATGTAGCGCCACCATCTTCTCACGCTGCTGGCGAGTCACATGTTGTGGACGCCCGATCAAGCTACCCAGCACCGGCACAAACAATAGCGCCATTGCCAAAGAGGCGGCTAAGGTGGCAATAAGGGTTAACGGCAGATACTTCATGAATTCGCCGGTCACATCGGGCCAGAATAACAGCGGCGCAAAGGCGGCCAGCGTAGTAGCGGTTGACGCAGTAATTGGCCACGCCATTCGTTTCGCCGCATCACGGTAAGCTTGCTGTCTAGAGGTCCCCTCTTGCATCCGTCGGTCGGCAAACTCAGTCACAACGATAGCGCCATCCACCAGCATCCCCACCGCCATGATCAGCGAAAACAGCACCACAATATTGACCGTTAGGCCAAATACCGACAGAACCAACAGACCGGTGAGGAAAGAGCCAGGAATCGATACGCCAACCAAAAATGCCGTGCGAACGCCTAATATCGCGATGATCACGATCACTACTAAGATGATGGCCGACAAGATGTTGTTTTGCAGATCATTGAGCATCATCTTGACGTCTTTCGACTGGTCCCAGGTGTATTTCACCAGAAGGTTGTTCGGCCAATCATCACGTTGCTGAGCTTGCGCCAAAACCTCTTTGACTAAGGTGACCGTATCGATAATGTTCTCGCCAGCACGCTTCTTGACATCCAGAACCACCGCGGATTTACCATCGAGACGGGCATAGCTTTCGGGATCGCGAAACGCGCGTTTTACCGTTGCCACATCACCAAAGGTAATCACTTGCTTGCCATCAACTTTAACCGGGAGTTCGAGGACATCTTTCAGTGAGTCAAACACCGAGGGCACTTTGACCGAAAAACGGCCATAACCGGTATCGACAAAACCGGCCGCGACGACGCGGTTGTTCAGCGCGATCAGGTTGTAAATATCGCCCTGATCCAGGCCGTAGCTTTCCATAAGTAACGGATCAACGATGATCTCGACAATATCTTCTCGATCGCCTGCGATGTCGACTTCCAAAATTTGACGAAAGCTTTCGAGCTTATCGCTGAGCTGACGCGCTATTTGAACTATGGTTCGCTCTGGCACGGTGCCGTATAAAACAATCGACAATGCCGGCTCTTCGGAGGCAAGCGTCACTTCGTTCACAGTCGGCTCATCACTGTCGCTCGGTAGCTTGGGCTTGGCCAGATCCACGGCATCACGAACATCGGCCATGGCTTTATCAAGGTCTACACCGACACTAAATTCGAGCATTACCGACGCGTGTCCTTCCGCAGCGGTAGAGGTCATCTCTTTGACCCCTTCAATCGAACGTAACTCCTGCTCAATTGGACGCACTAACAATCGCTCTGCATCGGTAGGAGAAATGCCTTGGTGACCCACCGAGACATAAATGATTGGGATAGTGATGTCGGGGCTCGACTCTTTGGGGATGGTGAGGTAGGTCCCCACACCAGCAAAGAGAATGAACACCAGTAACACCATCATGGTTCGAGTGCGAGACAACGCCGCATCAATCAAGCTAAACATGGTCGCTCTCCTATTGCTGCGCTTGAGCAATCACCGGGTCACCGTCTCGCACAAAACCTTGCCCCGTGGTAATAATATCGACCTGCTCACCCAGTCCAGACAGCCACACACCGTCTTGCTCGGCTTTGACTAACTTGATCGGTACAAATTTAACCCGGTTCTCCACCAGAGTTTTGACGCCCAAATCCCCATCTTCACTCAGCGCTAGCATTGCTGGCGTGACTTTGACCGCGAGCTGATCTTTCAGATTCAGCGCAACCTCAGTGCTAATACCTGCCGGGACGCTTTGATCAGGGTTAGGCAGTTCAATTTCAATTGGGAAGGTATTGGTTGCCGGAGAGGACACTCGTGAAATATAACGCACCTTGCCCGTGGCTTGTGCCCCATCGATAAAACGAACACTGGCTTGCTGGTTAAGGCGCAAATCTTGAATATGACGCTCGCTCACATCTGCCTCAATCACAATCATGTTCAGGTCGAGTAGCGTCGCCACCGGATCGCCAACCCCAACAAAATCGCCAGTTTCAACAAACAGGTGATCGACCACGCCTGGGAACGGCGCTAACACTTGGGTATTCGCCAGTGCGCGTTTGGCATTGCTGACCATAGCTCGGGCTTCCACTAGGTTCGCTTCTGCGTTAGTGAACGCCACTTCGCCTTGAAGCCCTTTGCTTTTCAATGACTGAGCGGCTTTGTATTCCTGCAACCGCACCTTGAGCATAGCTTCTGCACGCTGCAGTTGGATTTCTAAATCCCCTTTATCAATCAGAGCAATCACCTGGCCTTTTTGCACTGACTGCCCTTTTTGTACTTGAAGCGAGGTGACCGCGCCGGCAATTTCAGCCCCCAATCGAGCTTGCTTATTCGGTGCCGTGCGGCCATAGAGTTCGATAGTTTGATGGGTTGACTCGGCAACAAAAGTGCGAAAAGCGACTTTGGCTAGTGGGATGGTTTCAGTACTACTGGGTGGGGCAGAATCATCGGCATTGAGCATGCCAGTACCGAGCCAAACAGTGAGTACAACCACGATAAATAAAGAGACAATATAGGGTCTAACCGCTATAAAGCGCAGAGGGGAGAATCTAGCCATAACTATCCTTAGTGTGTCTATATTACTGTTCATTGCAGTAAATTTGAACAACTAGGATATAAAGTAATCTAGTAAAAATACACTAGTATGACCAACTATTTAGCATGGTTCTCAAATAAGCGATGCGGTGGATAGAACAGGGAGCTGAGGGGGAAAGCTAGGCTGCTGAGAACACAGCCTAGTTGAAGCAGAGTTAAACGCTGAATGAAGCGCCGCAGCCACAGGTTGTGGTCGCATTGGGGTTATTAACAAAGAATCGAGAGCCTTCAAGGCCTTCTGTGTAGTCGACCTGACCGCCTACCAAGTATTGCAGGCTCATAGGATCCACCACTAGCGTCACACCACTATTGACTATGGTGGTGTCGCCTTCGTTGACGTTCTCGTCAAAAGTGAAACCGTATTGGAAGCCACTACAGCCGCCGCCAGTGATGTACACTCGCAACTTCAAATTCGGATTTTCTTCTTCTGCAATTAGAGCGCCGACACGCTTGGCTGCTGCATCAGAGAATGTTAAAGGAATATTTACTTCGCTCACGATGACCTCTCTCAGTCGTCAATCTTCAAACCAACCGGTGAATTTGAAGCTTCCTAGTTAGTATAGTTGGGGGGATTATCTAATACCTGAGTGAAGCGTTCAAGTATTCGCCAGCTTTGTCGTGATTTTTTCGGTTAAAGTGGCGCGATAGGCAGCCAAAGTGTTCAGAATGTGGCGCAAAGCGTTTTATTCGAGGGAGTTCGGCAGGTACAATGCCCTCCAAAATTGGTCCGAGCAATCAAAAGAGGATATCCCATGACCAAATCAGCAGACTTATTTGAAAAAGCGCAGCAGAAGATTCCCGGCGGTGTAAACTCGCCAGTGCGTGCTTTTAACGGCGTAGGCGGCGCCCCTATCTTTATCGAGCGTGCCGATGGTCCATTGATCTTTGATGCTGATGGCAAAGCGTATATCGACTATGTGGGTTCATGGGGCCCAATGATTCTTGGCCACAACCACGCGGTGATTCGCCAAGCGGTAATCGATGCCGCTCAACGTGGTCTTAGCTTCGGCGCACCGACCGAGATGGAAATCGCGATGGCAGAACTGGTTTCGGAGCTGGTGCCATCGATGGAGCAAATTCGCATGGTGAGCTCAGGGACAGAAGCCACTATGAGCGCAATTCGTCTAGCTCGTGGTTACACTGGTCGCGACAAAATCATCAAGTTTGAAGGTTGTTACCATGGTCACGCAGACAGCCTATTGGTGAAAGCGGGTTCTGGTGCGTTAACACTTGGCCAACCGAGTTCTCCAGGTGTACCAGCAGACTTTGCCAAACACACTCTCACTGCGACCTTCAACGACTTAGATTCTGTTCGTGAACTGTTTGCCGCAAACAAAGGCGAAATCGCGTGTATTATCGTTGAGCCTGTTGCCGGAAACATGAACTGTATTCCTCCGGTAGAAGGCTTCCACCAAGGGCTTCGTCAAATCTGTGATGAAGAAGGCGCGCTATTGATCTTTGATGAAGTCATGACGGGCTTTCGTGTGGCACTAGGCGGCGCTCAAGGTTACTACAACATCAAGCCAGATTTGACCACGCTAGGTAAAGTGATTGGTGGCGGTATGCCGGTCGGCGCGTTTGGTGGTCGTAAAGACGTGATGCAACACATCGCGCCAACTGGCCCGGTATACCAAGCAGGTACCCTATCAGGTAACCCGGTTGCGATGGCCGCAGGTTATGCGTGTCTCAACTTGCTAAAAGAAGAAGGCAACGAAAAGCGCTTGGCATCTAAAACCAAACAATTGGCCGATGGATTTAAATCTCTCGCTGAACAACACGGCATTCCATTGGTGGTCAACCAAGTCGGTGGCATGTTCGGTTTCTTCTTTACTGATCAGCAAGCCATCACTCGTTATGAAGACGTGACTAAATGCGACATCGAACGCTTTAAACGCTTCTTCCACCTGATGTTAGAGCACGGTGTGTACCTTGCACCATCTGCTTTCGAAGCAAGCTTCACCTCACTGGCTCATGGAAGCAAAGAGATCGATGCAACGCTTGAAGCGGCGGACCGCTGCTTTGCCATTCTCGCCAGCGAAGCGTAAGCACTCATCACAACCAAGGCTGCACTTTTGCAGCCTTTTTTATCCCGTTTGCTATTGTTTTAGCGCCAGTTAAGCACCACCAGCAGAACCAACAGCGCAACCACAATCGCAAACCAAGGTATACGCGCAGTGGGTTTAGCTCGACTTGGGCACGCTTTCTCATTATTACAACAACCCACTTGTCGTTCTCCTTAAGTTAACATTTTGATTTTACATTGATGTATCGCCGAATTGACGCCATTATACTCAAACATGGTCAAACATTTGGACAACGGTTGTGTCAAATAAAGTCAAAATAACTTCCAGTCATTGGGTACTCGTGCTTGCACTTATCGGCGCCGCGTTTGCCTGTTATTTACTGATTGAACCCTATATCAATTCCATTGTGATGGCGTTTATCATTTCGCTATTGATGTTCCCGATTCATCAGTGGATTGAAAGAGCGCTGCCGAAACACGCCAATATCGCTTCCTTGCTCTCATGTATTGTATTGACGTTTATCATCGTCGTGCCTTTGCTGTTCGTGTTTGCCGCGATTGTGCAGCAAGGCTCTAACTTCTCACAAAGCGTCTATCAATGGGTCACCCATGGCGGTATTCAAACTCTGTTCGCGCACCCTTGGGTGGTAAAAGGGCTGTCATTGGTCAATACCTACTTGCCGTTTGATGCCATAGAGCCACAAGAAATCGCGCAAAGAATCGGGCAATTTGCCACTTCATTTGGCAGCAACTTAGTCGGAATTAGTGCCAAAATACTCGGTGATGCGACCAACTTTTTGGTCAACTTCTTCCTAATGCTGTTTGTGCTGTTTTTCCTACTCAGAGATCACGACAAAATCATCACGGCTATGCGTCATATCCTGCCGCTATCACGCAGTCAAGAAGACAAACTCCTCGAAGAGATAGAACAAGTGTCGAAGTCTGCGGTCATGGGCTCATTTCTCACCGCCATTGCCCAAGGCTTTGCTGGTGGCATCGGCATGTGGATCGCAGGGTTCCCAGGACTGTTCTGGGGCACCATGATGGGCTTTGCTTCTTTCATCCCTGTGGTTGGCACCGCGCTTATCTGGATACCGGCCACCGCCTATCTATTCTTGACTGGCGAGACCACTTGGGCGATTTTCCTCGCGATCTGGAGCATCGTTATCGTCGGTTCAATTGATAACTTGCTGCGACCTTTATTAATGCAAGGCAGCGCTGGAATGAATACCTTGATGATCTTCTTCTCCTTGTTGGGCGGCTTGCACCTGTTTGGCTTAATCGGCCTCATCTACGGCCCACTGATTTTTGCCATTACTATCGTGTTGTTTAATATTTACGAAGAAGAGTTCAAAGGCTTCCTAGACCAACAAGATCGCAGTTAATCACTAACTGTTTATGACCGGCGGGGATTGTGCGAGAATCCCCACTCGGATTTTTACACTGAGGCTTTTATGTCTGCCTATATCGCCCCTAGCCAAATTGCGCAAAGACAACTGGATTATTTTGCCGGTAAGCACGTGCTTGTCGCCGGTGAAGCCGAGGACTTGTTTCCCGTCGAACTGGTACAACACTGCCACTCGGTCACCGTGTTCACCACCAATTACGGTTACTACCGCCAATTGCAAGCGCATACTCAAATCGACAGTGTATTCGGGGCTGAGTTTGATCAAACGACTCAGGCTGATATGGTGCTGCTCTATTGGCCTAAGGCAAAAGCGGAAGCCCAATACCTGCTGGCGATGCTGATGGCAAAGCTAGGAGAGAATACTGAGATTGTGGTTGTCGGGGAGAACCGTTCAGGGATTAAAAGCATTGAAAAAATGTTTAAGCCGTATGGTCCTATCACCAAATACGACTCAGCACGTCGTTGCTCTTTTTACTGGGGTGTCTGTCATCATGCTCCAGACACCTTTACCCTGGCCGAGTGGTTTAAAACCTACACCGTGAACTACCGTGATTCGTCGCTGACCATAAAAAGCCTTCCCGGCGTGTTTAGCCACGGCGAGTTTGATATCGGCAGCCAACTGTTACTCGATACCTTGCCGCCACTTGCGGGTAAAGTGCTCGACTTTGGTTGTGGGGCAGGCGTGATTGGTTCTGTGCTGGCCTTGCTCAATCCTGATATCGAACTCGAGATGTGCGACATCAGCGCCTTGGCGGTTGAGTCCAGTCGGGCCACGTTACAAGCCAATCAATTGAAAGGGCAAGTATTTGCTTCCGATATCTATTCAGACACTCGCCAAGACTATGACTACATCATCAGCAACCCCCCTTTTCACGCTGGATTAGACACCAGTTACAACGCCACAGAAACCCTGCTGGCGCAAGGCCCGAGCTATCAGTCGGCCAAAGGGGAGCTATTTATCGTTGCCAATAGTTTTCTCAAATACCCGCCGATTATTGAGCAAGCCTATAGTAATTGTGAGACGCTAAATAAGACCAATAAGTTTGCCATTTATCACGCCAAAAAGTAGTCACTCCCTGCCCCTAGCAAGCTTGGTCTGCACATAATCCCGTCAGACCAAGCCAAAACTGCGCCTTTCGGCACGCTTTGCTTGCAACTTACTTGTCAAAGTAAAAAAACTCGTTAATTTTGTCAGATTAGAAAATAACGTTTTTGTTTTGCTAGCTGACGTCAAACGCTCAAGTGAGCGGCATTCGCACGGGAAGTCTATAGAAACCATGTTTAAGTTGTATCGAAAACAGAAATTTAAACGCCTGCAAAGTACGCTGATGCTGGCGTTTTTAGTATTGAGCATCACGCCACTGACGGTGATTGCGATTTTTTTCTTACAATCCCACACTGCAGATCTTCAAGAACAAAGTACTTCGCACCTGGTTTCTGTTCGTGACAGCAAACAGCAACAGGTGATCGACTATCTATACGCCAAGGAGTCGGAGGTGATGGGGTTTGTGCGCTCCGAACTTGCCTACGCCAGTGGTGGTCGCTTCTACGGTTTGGTTAACGCCTTCCAAAACCTAGGTTTAGATATCGAGCAAGCCCGAGAAAATGCCCAGCAACGTTACATCCAAGGCTCAGGCGATCAAATTAAGACTTCCATCTTGCCGCAATCGAGTGTGTTCAACGGCACTGAGCGCTATCGTTTATTACACAAACGTTACCACTGGGCCTATTTAGAGCTACTTAAACGGTCCGATTTTGATGATGTTCTACTGGTCGATCGCGAAGGTAATGTCACTTACTCGATCTACAAACACGATTATTTCGGCACCAACTTACTATCAGGACGCTACAAAGACGACAACTTGGGGCAAACCTTCAGCAAACTGCGCAATCTCGTTAACGCAAAGCGCAAAACCAACGAAGACTTTACTCCTGTGATTATCTCTGACTTTTCTCCTCAGGACGGTAAATCTGTCGCTTGGCTTGGTGCGCCGATCATTCAACAGGGCTACTTACACAGCTACGCGCTATTTCGCCTACCTAATAACGGCATCACTAAGTTGATTGCCGACGATACAGACAACCCAAGACGTACCTTACTGGTCGGCAGTGATCACCTGTCTCGCTCTTTGGCTTACCAACAAACGGACATTGACAAGAGTAAAACCGTCATCGACTTAGCACTATCTGGCTTGACCAATGTCGGCACCTACTCAAATGCGGATAACGAATCGATTATCGCCGCCTACAGCCCGGTCTCGGTGAAAGGTATCGAGTGGGCACTGGTGGTGGAAGTGCCAGAGAGCGTTGCGTTTGCACGAGTTCATCAGCTGGAAACCTTGTTCATCTTCGCTATGCTCAGCGCCATTTTGTTGGTCGTCATGGCGTCACACTACTTATCCAACTTCATCACCTCGCCACTGCTTAAGCTTACTTGGGCGGCGGAGAAGGTCTCAGCGGGCGATCTCGACGCGGATATGATCAACACCCAGCGCAAGGATGAAATCGGGCGTCTTGCCGTCAGTTTTGAGCGAATGCAACGCTCAATTCGCGAGAAGATCCTGCTTATCAAGCAACAGAATAAAGAGCTTGAGAGCAATATTCAGTTGATTCAAAAACAAAACGATGAGCTTCAGCTAGCGAATAAGCTTAAAGATGAGTTCCTCGCCACCACCTCACATGAGCTGCGCACCCCACTTCATGGCATGGTTGGTATTGCTGAAGCGCTGGTGTCTGGCGCCAATGGGCCGATCACCGCCGAGCAGAAATACCAACTCGATATCATTATTAGCAGTGGTCAGCGCCTAGCGACCTTGGTTGACGATCTGCTCGATTATCACAAAATGCGTTATGGCAACTTAGATATCGAGACCTGCGCGGTCGACTTGGCGGGTTCAACCCGTTTGGTCCTTGAACTGTCATCGCACTTATTGGGCAACAAACCCATTCGCATCATCAACCAAGTACCCAACGAACCGGTCTGGGTTTGTGCCGATCCACAAAGACTTGAACAGGTGCTGTACAACCTAGTGGGTAACGCGATTAAGTACACCAGTGAAGGCAAGATCGTCATTTCTGCCGGTGTGGTCGATGATAACATTCGCGTGCAGGTGGTTGATACCGGCCAAGGGATCCCTGCCGATCAACTGGAGCATATTTTTGAACCTTTGATCCAAGCTGGCAACGACTCCAGTCGTTATCGACAAGGCGCGGGGCTCGGGCTCTCAATCAGCCGCCAACTGATCGAATTGATGCAAGGCTCTCTATACGTCAGCAGTCAACCTATGGTGGGGACCACTTTCAGCTTTACCTTGCCTTTGGCGAGTGACGAGCAAATCCAAGCTGCGAACCACTACCATTACGATGCGCCGCATTTCAAGGCGCCAGAAACCAACGAGATTGAGTTTGAAGAGCCCACTAGCTTGCCTGAAAATAGTGATGGCCCATTGTTACTGGTGGTCGATGATGAGCCTGTTAACTTGCGTGTTCTCGACAGTTTCTTACGTATCGAGGGTTATCGCGTACGCACGGCAAAAGATGGGCATGAAGCGTTACAAGCGATTGAAAGCGACAAACCTGAACTGGTCTTGCTTGATATTATGATGCCTGGCATGAGTGGCTACCAGGTGTGTGAGACGGTACGTCAAAGCTATGACCATGCTCAACTGCCGATCATCATGCTCACCGCGCTAAATCAAACCGATGACCGTCTGCGTGGATTTAGTGTTGGGGCCAACGACTACCTATCGAAACCGTTCAACAAGCAAGAACTCGCTGCGCGTATTCGCGCTCACTTAACGGCCAGCAAAGCGGAACTAAGGCGTATTGAAAACCAACAGCTGCAACAAGAGCTCAAGCAGCGAGCTATGGTCGAAGCAAGTTTGCTGGAAACTCAAGGACGATTGCTCGAGCAGCTAGAGACCGCGCCTGAAGCCATTATTTGTGTACGTGAAGACCATAAGATTCGTTTTGCCAATGAAGCGGCATCGAAACTATTTAGACGCTCTGCTGAGCAACTGAAACGCTCCAGCGCCGACGAAATCATCGCGCCAAAATATTTGAATGTCGAGCAAGAACACTACTGTGGCAAGATTGATATTTATGTCGACGATGTAAGACAACATCTGTCAGCCGATATATTAAGACTCCCGCCAGAGTCTGGATTGCGATTTATGTATATCTTCAACGTTGGCGGCGGTGTCAATGTGACTCGCATCAATAACCTTGAAACCGCCATAGAGGCACTCTCTAGCTTTGCGTTTGAGGGGGACCGAGCCAAACTGCAAGAACTCAAAGAGCTGGGTGGTGAGTTTACTCGCCTTGCAGACAAAGTGGCCGGGGACAACAAGTCTAAGCAAGATATCATGCGCGAAGTCTTGGTCGATGCCATGACCAGCGCTTTGACCTACTGGGAGTCCGTCACCGGTCAAACCAAGTTTGCCTTTGCAGAGCAAAGTGGATTGTGGCGCGTTTACCTTGACCGTAGTACCTTGCAAACTCGCACGCTAGACAAGTATTTGCGTCTGGAAACTCTGCCCAAAACACCCCGCTGGCGCACGGTATTAAGCTCACTGGACTACATCTTAGAGCACTGCAACGAACAAAGCCCAGAGCGCACGCACATCGAGGCGCTGCGAGATAAGCTTCAGCATTTACTCACCAGTTAAACCTTTCATTCAGCTCATCAATAAGCCCGCCTATGCGGGCTTATTTTTTTGCTATAACCGCCAGATGAGCATCGAGGTAGCATCAATCGACTGAAGTGATCGCGCCGCAAAGACCACTGCTGGATAGGGATAGATTGTCACCCGTTGATCGCCGCAACGGTTCAATCAATAACCTGTTCACCGCCACTTACACTCTTAATACGGAACCATTACTTGGCCTTATAGGTGTTAATACGCTACGTAAAACAACCTAAAAACTGGCGTCAAATCAAACGTCAATTTGCTCTTTTTCAGCTCGGTAAAGTGCCACCACCACTCCGATTAGGCCAAAAAGAACTCAGATTGCGATGCCAGTCACAACAAGACGGCAGTTTTTATTTAACCACGAGAATTAATCAAAAAAGTGCGCAGTGATCGGGATCTCATACTACGAGCGTTATAATAGAAGCACCAATTATAAAAACCCCACAAAGATAGTAACCACTCACTCACCTACAATAACCACACTCTTTATGCGACAGAGTTCAAACCGAACAAATCGTTCAAAAAAAACACGCATTGGCAATTTTTAACGTTATTGACGTTGTTGTTGGTGATTTTTACGTTTTTAACGGGAATAGCGATTGCGTAATTTAACATTAAGGTGTTTTCTTAGCTTGCCTAAGGCCTACAGGCCACTCTCGAAATCGAATCTCCTCCGGTTCAATTTCAACCCTAGAGGTAGGCCTTAGTGAGTGTTTATCAATTGATGACATTCCATCCATTAGTGAAATGAAAGCAAATAGTAAGGAACAGCTATGCTTGCCAACATTAAAAAAACAGCACTAGCAACAGCAATTATTGCTACCGCAACCACAGGATTCGCCTCTGTTGCGACAGCCGCTGAACGCAGTGAACTGACAGTACACCCTAAAGAGTTTACAACTTTCGTTCGTAACTTTAACCCATTCCTAGGTGCAACTAACCTGCACACTACGACTGACTTTATGTACGAGCCACTAGTTGTGTTCAACGAAATGCACGGCAACACGCCTGTATTCCGTTTGGCTGAAAACTTCAAAATGTCTGATGACCTAATGAGCGTGACTTTCGATATTCGTAAGGGCGTAAAATGGTCTGATGGCGAAACGTTTGATGCAAACGACGTTGTGTTCTCTTTCAACCTAGTAAAAGAGAAGCCAGAACTTGACCAAAGCGGTATCAACGCTTGGGTAACTGGCGTTGAGAAAGTGAACGACTACCAAGTTAAATTCCGTCTAACTGAAGCGAACTCAAACGTTCCTTACGAAATTGCAAAAGTACCTGTCGTACCTGAGCACGTTTGGAAAGAGATCAAAGATCCTGCAACTTTCACCAACGAAAACCCTGTAGGTTCAGGTCCTTTCACAGAGATCGATACGTTTACAGCACAGCTTTACATCCAGTGTGCAAACCCGAACTACTGGGATGCAGACAACCTAGAAGTGGATTGTCTACGCGTTCCTCAAATCGCGAACAACGACCAGTTCCTAGGTAAAGTTGTTAATGGCGAAATGGACTGGACATCTTCATTCATTCCAGACATCGACCGTACTTACGCGGCTGCGAGCCCTAACCACCAGTACTGGTACCCGCCAGCAGGTACTCAAGCGTTTGTGGTTAACTTTAAAAACCCAGATGCAGCTAAGAACGAAGCGCTAACTAACGTAGACTTCCGCCGCGCATTCTCTATGGCACTTGATCGTCAAACTATCATTGATATCGCATTCTACGGTGGCGGTACAGTGAACGATTTCGCATCAGGTCTAGGCTACGCATTCGAAGCTTGGTCTGACGAGAAGACTCACGACAAGTACAAAGGCTACAACACCTACAATGTTGAAGGTGCTAAAGCGCTACTTGAAAAAGCGGGCTTTAAAGACGTGAACAATGACGGCTTCGTTGACACGCCATCAGGCAAGTCATTTGAGCTACTCATTCAATCACCAAACGGTTGGACTGACTTCAACAACACAGTACAACTTGCGGTTGAGCAATTAGCAGAAGCGGGTATCAAAGCGAAAGCTCGTACTCCTGACTTCTCGGTATACAACCAAGCGATGCTAGAAGGTACCTACGACGTAGCGTACACCAACTACTTCCACGGTGCCGATCCTCACACTTACTGGAACAGTGCATACAACTCTGCACTTCAGGATGGTGAAGGTATGCCTCGTTTCGCAATGCACTTCTACAAGAACGATAAGCTAGATGGTCTTCTAAACAGCTTCTACAAGACGGCTGACAAGAACGAGCAGCTAGAAATCGCTCACGGTATCCAGCAAATCATTGCGGCTGACCAAGTAACGATTCCTGTTATGTCTGGTGCTTACATGTACCAATACAACACGACTCGCTTCACTGGTTGGTGGAACGAAGAAAATCCAAAAGGCCGTCCAAACATTTGGGCTGGTATCCCAGAGCGTCTACTACACGTACTGGACCTAAAACCAGTTAAATAAGTAGTTGTTCTAACTATGCGGCGCATATTCTGTGCGCCGCTCAATCCCCCCACTCTTTAGCTTGTTTAAAGTATGGCGCCAGTCGTCAGGGGATTGTTCGCTCTAAATTTTGTTTTCGCTAGGAGCGACCTGAAACCAGAAACAGGGAAAATCTGGGTAAGTAAGGTGTGAGTTATGGGTTATTTTTTAAGACGTTTGTCGTTCTATTTGGTCGCGCTGTTAGTTGCTGCGACGTTAAACTTTATTATTCCTCGTGCAATGCCAGGTGACCCAGTCACCATGATGTTCGCCAATGCTTCGGTTCAGGTAACACCTGAGCGTATCGCAGCAATGAAAGAACTGCTCGGCTTTGTTGATGGCGGTCTGTTTGTCCAGTACATCGCCTACATGAAAAACATCCTAAGCTGGGAGCTAGGGACTTCAATCCAGTTCTACCCACTGTCAGTCAACAAGCTACTTGGCGGCGCTTTTGGTTGGTCGCTATTTCTAGCAGGTAGCGCAGTTATTCTCTCTTTCTCACTTGGCTCTATCTTGGGTATTTTCGCAGCTTGGAAGCGTGGCAGTAAATATGATGCATTCGTAACGCCAGGTATGCTAATCATTCAGGCAGTGCCTCAAGTTGTTATCGCCATGCTCGCGCTATTCATTTTTGCCATCGGCTTGAAATGGTTCCCAACCGGCTACGCCTATACCGCAGGTACGACGCCAGACTGGATGAGCTGGGCATTCTATAAAGACGTAGCGTATCACGCCGTTCTGCCTCTGTTCTGTGCCTCTATCATTCAGATCGGTGGTTTCCTGGTCAACATGCGTAACAACATGATCAACCTATTAGCCGAAGATTACATCACCATGGCCAAAGGCAAAGGCCTGAGTGAGAACCGCGTTGTCTTCAACTACGCAGCACGTAACGCCTTATTGCCAAGTGTCACTGCTTTGTCGATGTCATTGGGTATGGCGATTGGTGGTCAGCTAATCATCGAAATCATCTTTAACTACCCAGGTCTCGGTACTGTGTTGTTGAACGCGATTCACGCCCGTGACTACCAAGTTCTACAAGGCCAATTGATCATCATGACGTTATTTATGCTGTCGTTTAACTTGATTGCCGACATGCTCTACGTCGTTCTTGACCCTCGCCTGCGTAAGGGAGGCAAATAATCATGAAATCTTTATTTAAACTCATTCTTGGTAACGCCTACGCTCGTATCGGCCTAGCCATTGTCACTCTGTTTGTTTTTATGGCCGTGGCAGCACCTTTGATTACTAAGCACGCGCCAGACAAGCGCACAGGTAACCCTCATGAGTACCCTGCGTTTGTAGTGAAAACCGCTCAAGCGAACCCAAATGGTTGGGTGGCTGAAAACTTGGCAACCGATCGCCGCACCATGATTATGTCGAAAAAAGCGGACCATGTTCTAGGCACTAGCCGTATGGGCCGTGATATCTGGTCGCAGCTTGTTTACGGTGCTCGCATCTCCTTAGGTGTTGGTTTTGGCGCAGGTTTAACCGTGTGTTTCCTCGCGACGGTCATTGGTATCTCTGCGGGCTACTTTGGCGGACGTGTCGATGATGTGTTAACCGCAGCGATGAACATCATGCTGGTTATTCCACAGTATCCATTACTGTTTGTATTAGCGGCCTTTATTGGTGAGGCAGGCCCACTGACCATTGCCATTATCATCGGCTGTACCTCCTGGGCATGGGGCGCGCGGGTAATTCGTTCCCAAACCCTTGCCCTGCGTGAAAAAGAGTTCGTTAAAGCCGCTGAAGTGTTAGGCGAGTCATCATTCCGCATCATCTTCGTCGAAATTTTGCCAAACCTTATCCCTATTGTCGGGGCAAGCTTTATTGGTTCGGTCATGTACGCCATCGGTATGGAATCCATTATCTCGTTCCTTGGTCTTGGGGATCCAAGCACCATCAGTTGGGGCATCATGCTGTACAACGTACAAACCTCATCAGCCATGTTGATTGGCGCTTGGTGGGAAGTTCTTGCTCCATGTTTCGCTCTAACCGTTCTGGTTACTGGTCTTGCACTACTCAACTTCGCTGTTGATGAGATTGCTAACCCTCAGCTTCGTTCTCACAAAGGGATGAAGCGCTGGAAGAAAATGGCTCAGCAAGACAAAAAAGAGCGTACCCCTGAGCAACCACCACAAAATGCACTATGGAGCGGAGATAAATAATCATGACTAATCCACTTATTTCTATCCGCAATCTCTGCGTAGACTACATTACTGATGCTGGCGATGTCCGCGCGTGTAACAACGTCAGCTTTGATATCGCCCCTGGCGAAGTCTTTGGCCTTGCTGGTGAGTCAGGTTGTGGTAAATCAACCGTCGCTTTCTCGCTGATGCGTTTGCATAAGCCGCCCGCGTTTATTACCGGTGGTGAGGTTATCTTTAACGGTGAAGATATTCTCAAATACAGCGATGAGAGAATGCAATCATTCCGCTGGAGTGAGATGTCGATGGTGTTCCAAAGTGCCATGAACGCACTAAACCCAGTACTTACCATGGAGGACCAGTTCTGTGATGTGATTATGCGTCATACCAATATGACGCGTGAGCAAGCGCGCAAGCGTGCAGAAGGCCTGCTAGAAATCGTCGATATTCACCCTAGCCGTTTGACCGACTACCCACACCAGTTCTCTGGTGGTATGCGTCAACGCTTAGTTATCGCTATCGCTCTGGCACTCAATCCAAAGATGATCATCATGGATGAGCCGACGACCGCCCTAGATGTGGTCGTACAGCGTGAAATTCTACAAAAGATCTACGCGCTGAAAGAAGAGTTCGGTTTCTCGATTCTGTTCATCACCCACGATTTGTCGCTCATGGTCGAGTTCTCTGACCGCATCGGCATCATGTACTCAGGTGAGCTGATTGAAGTCGCCCCTTCAAAACAAATTCTCGAAAGTCCTTACCATCCTTATACCAAAGGCTTGGGTAGCTCTTTCCCTCCATTAATTGGCCCAAAAACTAAATTAACCGGTATTCCGGGCAACCCGTTAAACCTGTTGGAAATTCCACAAGGTTGCCGCTTCCAAGCGCGCTGCGATCGCGTCCACGAGGCTTGCACTAAGGTTCCAACTTCGTTACGACAAATTGAGCCAAATCGTTTCTCAAACTGCCACCTATACGGTGACACCATTGCTCAAGCCAAGCTCTAGCAACTGATTGAGAAATAAGAATTAAGATTACTGGAGATAATTATGAGCAAAGAATTTGGCGAATTATTGGTAGAGGGTAAGAACCTAGTTAAGGACTTCCCTATCAATAGTAATTCACTGCAACAACCTATGATGCGTGCCATTAATGACGTGTCATTCAAAATGTACAAAAGCCGCGGTCTGTCTGTGGTCGGCGAGTCTGGCTCAGGCAAATCTACCACAGCGAAGATGATCGCTAAAATGTACGCCCCGACTGATGGCGTGATCGAGTACAAAGGACGCGACATCCAAACCATCAAATCTCGCAATGATTTGATGCACTACCGCGAAGGCGTGCAAATGGTTTGGCAAGACCCATTTGGCTCGCTGAACCCGACTCACAATATTTACCACCACATTCTGCGTCCGTTGCTGATCCACAAGAAAGTGGACCCACGCAATAAAAAAGAGCAGCAAGAGCGTGTGTATGACCTGCTTGAGCAGGTAGGTCTGATTCCACCCAAAGAGACGGCGCAGAAGTTCCCCCACCAGCTTTCTGGTGGTCAGCGCCAGCGTGTCAACTTGGCGAGAAACATTGCCGTCGGCGCTGAAGTCGTTTTGGCCGATGAGCCAACCTCAATGCTTGACGTGTCAATTCGGGCAGGGGTACTCAACCTGATGGAAGAGATGAAGTTCGAAAAGGAGATGTCGCTGCTTTACATCACCCACGACATTGCCACGGCTCGCTATATCGCCGAAGACTTGGCCGTCATGTACGTCGGCCATATGGTGGAATGGGGAGACACTGAAGAGATCATCCACGATCCTCAGCACCCATACACTCAGCTGTTGGTGTCTGCCGTGCCAGATCCAAGCAAGTCAATTCACGAGAAACTCAAAGGCAATAAGGGCGAAATCCCTCTATGGACACCCGCTTCATTAGGCTGTCCATTTGCAGGACGCTGTCAACATGCGACCGACAAGTGTCGCGAGAAACTGCCTGAAGTGACTCAGCTTTCTGACAACCACTTTGTCCGTTGTTACTTATACGAAAACTAACCGACAGAGCCAAGGGCGCAGCTCTTGGCTCAATAACTATAACGATACCATGTCTCGGAGATTTTAATGCTGCTACTTACTAACCATATTGGTTATGAAGCCCTTGGGCCAAAGCAGGCTGTTTTGATGACTCGTAAAGCGCGTCTATCTTCAACCACTGCATTGCTAGTCTGTGCCGAAAGCCATCAGACAGTCGCCACTTTCACCATTGAAAAAGGCACTAAAGTTGCCAATTGGCACCAAGGGAATTTTTTTCGCATTGATTTCTCGCACTTTGAACAGACTGGTCACTACTATCTAAAAGTAGAGAATCTTCGTTCAGAAGCGTTTAGCATCGACTCAGGGGTGCTGTTCAATCACACCTTCTCTGATCTGCTGCACTACTTCAAATCTCAGCGTTGTGGTGGTCGGTTCGATAAACAAGATCATCATATTCCATTGCTAGGAACTGAGGAGTTCGCCGATGTTCATGGTGGCTGGTATGACGCATCCGGTGATGTGAGTAAGTATCTCAGTCACCTCTCTTATGCTAACTACCTTAACCCACAGCAAACCCCTATGGTGGTGTGGAACATGCTATCGGCGCTGGAGCTGTTCCAGTCTCAACAAGATGTTGCGGCGTTTACTCAGGTTCGCTTGATGGAAGAAGCCCTGTTTGGCGCCGACTTTTTACTGAGGATGCAGCATCCACAAGGCTTCTTTTACATGACGGTGTTCGACAAATGGTCAAAAGACATCGAGCAACGAGAAATCTGCGCTTATCAAACCCAACAAGGGCACAAAACCGCTGACTTCCAAGCTGGATTTCGCCAAGGAGGCGGCGTCGCTATTGCCGCGCTTGCCGCCGCCGCGCGCCTGTCAGAAAGCGGCCAATACACCCAGGCAGACTACCTCAACGCCGCAAAAACCGGATATTGGCACCTCAAACAGCACAATTTGAGTTACCTCGATGATGGCCAAGAGAACATCATTGATGAGTATTGCGCCCTGCTCGCAGCGGTGGAGTTATACCAAACCACTCAAGACGGCGACTATCTAACCGAAAGCCGTTATTGGAGTGAGCGTTTAGCCCAGCGCCAACACAGTGATGACGCGCAAACCGACTACTGGGCAGTCAATCAAGACGGCAGTCGTCCTTACTATCACGCAGCTGAAGCAGGTTTACCGGTGATCGCTCTATGTCGCTACCTAGCGATTGAAGATGATAGTCACAAAGCGTCGGCGATTCGCAATACCGTTGAACGCGCGGTGAATTTTGAGTTGACGATTAGCAGCCAAGTCGCCAATCCGTTTGGCTATCCTCGCCAGTATGTTAAAGGCGTCGATGAAAGCAAACGCGACGCGTTTTTCATCGCACACAACAATGAATCGGGGTACTGGTGGCAAGGAGAAAACGCCCGTCTCGGCTCGCTCGCTGCCATGGCGTTCTATGCTTTGCCTTATGTCAATCAAACCCAAACGGCACCTCAATTGCTTGCCCTAAGCCAAAATTGCCTCAATTGGATTGTCGGCCTTAACCCATACCATATGTGTATGCTCGACGGTCACGGTCACAACAACCCAGATTACCTGCCACACCTCGGCTTCTTCAATGCCAAAGGTGGGGTGTGCAATGGCATCACCGCCGGTTTTGACGATGAGCAAGACATTGCGTTCAATCCCGCTCCACAAAAAGACGACATGTTGCAAAACTGGCGTTGGGGAGAGCAGTGGATTCCACATGGTGCATGGTTACTGCTGGCTGTCGCGCGTCAGTACCACCACTTCAACGGAGGCGACAATGAGTAGCTATTACGTTGGCATTGACGGTGGCGGTACCTCATGCCGCGCAAGAATCCGTAATCAAGCGGGTGAGTTGATTGGCGAAGGCAAAAGCGGCAGCGCCAACATCTTACTCGGCGTTGATATAGCGATGACTTCGATTCTGGATGCGATTGCCCAAGCGGCCGCACAGGGAGGATTGAACGAATCAGACTTTAATCTTATGCACGTTGGCCTCGCTCTCGCCGGAGCTGAGCAAAAAGCCGCTTGGTTTGAGTTTATGGCCGCCAAACATCCTTTCGCCTCAATGACACTCAACACCGACGCATACGGCGCGTGCATTGGTGCACACAAAGGAGAACCCGGCGCAATCATGATTGCCGGTACTGGTTCTTGTGGCATCTACCTCGCTCATGGAGAACAACATGTGGTGGGGGGACGCGAATTTCCGATTTCTGACCAAGGTGGCGGCGCCGTCATGGGCTTACGGCTGGTGCAAAAAGTGCTGCTCGCACAAGACGGAATCGGTGACAACACGCCGTTAGCTCAGCATGTTATGCATCAGTTTGGCAATGACGTGGACAACATCGTCAGTTGGTCAAAACAAGCACTGCCACGCGATTACGGCCAGTTTTCTCCAGCAGTTTTTGAGTACGCCAACCAAGGCGATGCTCTGGCTATTGAGATGCTGAAACAAACCGCGGCAGATATCGAGATGTTTGTGCTGGCACTGCATCAGCGTGGGGCTGAACGCATCTGCTTAATGGGGAGTATCGCTGAGCGCATCAAGGCTTGGCTTTCTCCGCCCGTTCAAGCTTGGATTGTTGCCCCCCAGTGCGATGCCATTGAGGGCGCCTTAATGTTCGCCGGTAAACCTGAGCATAACCTGTATTAAGGAGACGAGTATGAGCTATCGCGTTGAACTTGCTGTACTTGCCGAACAAAAACATTTTTGTCGCTTTGGTCTTACCGTCCATAACCTCAGTGACCAAGCATTAGCTGACTGGCATTTACAGTTCATCATCGACCGTTTTATTTTGCCAGACAGTCTCACTCAAGGTGAGATTGAGCAAATTGGTAGTTTCTGTACTTTGCGCCCAAGTGAAAGCCACTTGCCGGCTAACCAGCACTATTATTGTGAGTTCAGCATTAATACCGCGCCGCTGCGTTTCTATACCGATGGCCTCAAAGATGCGCTAATCATTGCCGACCACGGAGCGACCAAGCATCCAGTCACATTGACTCCTATCGCTCTCGCCTCGCCGTTTCGTGAGCGCACACAAGTGCCATCCGTGGACAGTGACACATTGGCTGTGATCCCTAAGCCCAACCACATTGAAACCTCTGAAGGTTCCTTTCAGCTGACTGCGTCGAGTCAAATTACTTTGCAAGCGTCGCTTGCCGAGCATGCTGCCACTTGGCTACAGCAAGAGCTAGAGAGGCTGTATGATTTTAGTGTTCAAACGATAGGTCAAAGTGCAATTATCTATCGCAACAATCCGACCTTGGATGAAGGGCAATATCAGATCACCATCAATGGTTCAGGAGCCAAGCTTGAGGCTGGCTCGCGCGCGGGGTTTGTTCATGCCAGCGCTACTCTGATTCAGCTAATTGAAACCGACAGCACCTCTGATACGCTGAAATTACCCTATGTCAAAATCTGCGATAAGCCTCGTTTCAAATATCGCGGCATGATGCTCGATTGTGCGCGTCACTTCCATTCTCTTGACATGGTCAAGCGCCTTATTAACCAACTGGCGCACTACAAGTTTAATACCTTTCATTGGCATCTAACCGATGACGAAGGCTGGCGGGTCGAAATCAAAGCGTTTCCTCAATTAACCGCAACGGGCGGGTATCGTGGTCCACAGCAAGCCCTTGAACCACAGTTTAGTCACCTTGCCGAACGCTACGGCGGCTTCTACAACCAACAAGAAATCAAACAGGTTATTGAGTATGCCGCTCAGCGCGGTATTACCGTCATCCCTGAAATCGATATCCCTGGCCACTGCCGAGCGGCGATCAAGTCACTACCGGAACTACTGTACGATGCGCAAGATGCGTCGCAGTATCGCAGTATCCAGCACTACAGCGACAACGTGTTATCCCCCGCTCTACCCGGCACCTATCAATTCTTAGATAAAGTGCTTGAGGAGGTCGCAGAGCTGTTTCCTTCACCATGGATTCACATTGGTGCCGATGAAGTTCCTGATGGTGTGTGGCTCGATAGTCCTGCCTGTCAACAACTGATGCAGCAACACGGCTATCAAAGCGCCAAAGAGCTGCAAGGTCATCTGCTGCGCTATGCCGAGCAGAAATTGCGCTCGCTCGGTAAGCGCATGGTTGGCTGGGAAGAAGCACAACATGGCAACAAGGTCAGCAAAGACACCGTCATCTATTCGTGGCTAAGCGAAGAAGCCGCGCTCAATTGCGCCAAACAAGGCTTTGATGTGATTTTGCAACCCGGTCAATCGACTTACCTAGATATGACTCAAGATTTCAGTCCTGAAGAGCCAGGCGTAGATTGGGCAGCAGTGATTCCACTAGAAAACGCCTATCGTTATGAACCACTGGCACAGATACCCGACTCTGACCCTATTCGCAAACGGATTTTAGGCATCCAATGTGCGCTGTGGAGTGAAATTGTCACTCATCAGTCACGCATGGATTACATGATTTTCCCAAGGTTGACCGCCCTAGCGGAGGCATGCTGGACCGACAAACCCCATCGCAACTGGCATGACTACTTAGCGCGGCTAAAAGGGCACTTACCATTGCTCGATAAACAGGGCATTGAGTACCGACAACCTTGGAAATAACAACGACACGAATGATGGTCATTCGTAGTTTTCACTAGCTTTAGAAGTTTTGGCTACCAAAGTGGTAGCTTGGTAAAAAGGAAATCATCATGAAATACGGCTATTTCGATAACGACAATCGTGAATACGTCATCACTCGCCCAGACGTACCTGCGCCATGGACAAACTACTTAGGCACAGAGAAGTTCTGTACGGTTATCTCGCACAACGCTGGGGGATACTCTTTCTACAATTCACCTGAATATAACCGTGTTACTAAATTCCGTCCCAATGCAACATTCGACCGACCAGGACATTATGTTTACCTGCGTGATGATGAAACCGGTGACTACTGGTCAATCTCTTGGCAGCCAGTGGCAAAAAGCCTAGACGAAGCCAGCTACGAAGTTCGCCATGGTCTGTCTTACTCTAAGTTCAAGTGTGACTACAACGGCATCGAAGCAGAGAAAACGCTGTTCGTGCCAAAAGGCGAAGACGCTGAAATCTGGGATGTGGTGATCAAGAATACTTCTGACAAGCCGCGCACCATTAGCGCATTCTCATTTGTTGAGTTCTCATTTAGCCATATTCAATCTGACAACCAAAACCACCAGATGTCACTCTACTCTGCGGGTACATCTTACCAAGATGGCGTGATTGAGTATGACCTATACTACAACACCAACGATTTCGAAGGCTTCTACTACATAGCATCAACGTTCGATCCAGACTCATACGACGGTCAGCGCGACAGCTTCCTAGGTCTATACCGCGACGAAGCCAACCCACTAGCGGTTGAACAAGGCAAGTGTTTCAACAGCGCGCAAACCTGTTACAACCACTGCGGCTCTCTGCACAAGCAATTTACTATCCAACCAGGTGAAGAAGTTCGTTTTGCTTACATTCTCGGTATCGGTAAAGGCAACGGTGAGCGTCTGCGCGCTAAATACCAAGACCTGGCTGAAGTCGACAACGCTTTCGCGGGTATCAAAGCACACTGGGATGAGCGTTGTGGCAAGTTCCAAGTGAAATCACCAAATGAAGGGCTGGACACCATGATCAATGCTTGGACGCTATACCAAGCAGAAACGTGTGTGGTGTGGTCTCGCTTTGCTTCATTCATCGAGGTAGGTGGTCGTACCGGTCTTGGTTACCGCGATACAGCGCAAGATGCGATCTCAGTTCCTCATGCTAACCCAGCAATGACACGTAAGCGTATCGTTGACCTACTACGCGGCCAAGTGAAAGCGGGCTACGGCTTACACCTATTCGATCCTGATTGGTTCGATCCAGAAAAAGCGGACGTGAAACCATCGAAATCACCAACGGTTGTTCCTACTCCATCTGATGAAGACAAGATCCACGGCATCGAAGACACCTGCTCTGATGACCACTTGTGGCTGGTTCCAACCATCTGTAAGTACGTAATGGAAACCGGTGAACATAGCTTCTTCAACGAGGTCATTCCTTACGCAGACGGTGGCGATGCAAGCGTTTATGACCACATGAAAGCTGCGCTAGACTTCTCGGCTGAATACGTAGGTCAAACCGGTATCTGTAAAGGTCTACGCGCCGACTGGAACGACTGTCTCAACCTAGGCGGTGGTGAATCTTCTATGGTGTCGTTCCTACACTTCTGGGCACTGCAAGAGTTCATCGACCTCGCCAAGTTCCTAGGCAAAGACGAAGATGTAGCGAAATACACTGAAATGGCTGCTAACGTGCGCGAAGCGTGTGAAACCCACCTTTGGGATGAGGAAGGCGGTTGGTACATCCGTGGCCTAACTAAAAATGGCGATAAGATTGGTACCGCTCAACAAGCAGAAGGCCGAGTCCACCTTGAGTCAAACACACTCGCAGTACTGTCTGGCGCGGTATCGCAAGAGCGCGGTGAAAAAGCGATGGACGCAGTAGACGAGAATCTATTCTCTGAGTACGGTCTGCATCTAAACTCGCCATCATTCGCAACACCAAACGATGATATTGGCTTCGTGACTCGCGTCTACCAAGGCGTAAAAGAGAATGGTGCTATCTTCTCTCATCCCAACCCATGGGCTTGGGTAGCGGAAGCTAAGCTTGGTCGTGGTGATCGTGCAATGAAGTTCTACGACGCACTCAACCCTTACAACCAAAATGACATCATCGAAAAACGTATTGCAGAACCTTACTCGTACGTGCAGTTCATCATGGGTCGCGATCACCAAGATCATGGTCGTGCTAACCACCCGTGGTTAACTGGCACCTCAGGTTGGGCTTACTTCGCAGTGACCAACTTTATCCTAGGTGTGCGCACGGGTTTCGATGGTTTGACGATCGACCCATGTATCCCAACAAGCTGGCCAGGTTTTGAAGTCACTCGCCAGTGGCTGGGGGCAACGTACAACATCAAAGTTGAGAACCCTAACTCAGTGAGCAAAGGCATCAAATCAATCACAGTCAATGGTGAAGCGGTCCAAGGCACTGCGGTTCCGGTTCAAGCTGAAGGCACTGTCAACGACGTTGTGGTTGTGCTTGGTTAAACGCACGCAAGAGCCTCGGTTGAGGCTCTTTACTTCAGATTAAGGATGAGAGTTATGATCAAGTTTGGTACTGGTGGTTGGCGTGCATTTATCGGTGAAGAGTTCACCAAAGACAATGTGTGCTTAGTTGCGCAATCCGTCGCCAATATTATTAATCATGAACACGTTGCCGAACGCGGTTTTGTGGTCGGCTACGATCGTCGCTTCCTCTCGGATAAGGCAGGACGTTGGTTTGCCGAGGTACTGGCGGCCAATGGCATCAAGGTCAGCTTTATCGACAAGTTTGTTCCTACGCCGATTGTGATGTTTAAGGCCAAAGAAATGGGCTGCGCCTACTCAGCCTGTATTACCGCCTCACATAACCCTGCCGACTACAACGGCATCAAGGTGTTCATTGAAGGCGGACGTGATGCTGACGAGATCATTACCCAAAAGATCGAGTCACAAATTGCCAACCTCACTCTAGAGCAGGTTAAAAGCGTTGAGTTTGAGCAGGCGATTGAAGATAAGTTGATCGAAGTGATCAATCCGATGAACGAGTTTGTCGATTCGATCATCAATTTCATCGACATCGAAGCGATCAAGAAGGCCAATTTGCGTGTGTTGATTGATCCTATGTTTGGCGTGGCAAAAAACGCCCTT
Source organism: Vibrio sinaloensis (assembly GCF_023195835.1). Taxonomy (NCBI): domain Bacteria; kingdom Pseudomonadati; phylum Pseudomonadota; class Gammaproteobacteria; order Vibrionales; family Vibrionaceae; genus Vibrio; species Vibrio sinaloensis. The sequence continues at coordinate 2,505,581 of NZ_CP096199.1, forward strand.
CAGACAGTGTTGATCAACGGCCGCTGTGATGTTGACGTGATTAATGATGGTAAAAACCCAGACTTTGGTGGTTTGATGCCATCACCTAGTGCGGCGACACTTTACCGCCTCAAGCATCTTGTCGCAGCAGAAGGCTATGACATCGGTATTGGTACGGACGGCGACGCTGATCGCCTAGGTATCATTGATGAAAAAGGCAATTTTATTCATCCCAATGAGGTTTTGATCTTACTTTATTACTACCTACTCGAGTACAAAGGTTGGTCAGGTTCCGTGGTACGCAATATCGCAACGACGCACCTACTCGACAAAATCGCCGCCGATCATGGTGAGAAATGCTTTGAAGTCCCAGTTGGCTTTAAACATATCAGCTCACAAATGGAAGCGGATGATTCTCTTATCGGTGGCGAAAGTTCGGGTGGCTTAACCATTCGTGGTCATATCAAAGGCAAAGATGGGGTATTTGCGTCGAGCCTGCTGGTTGAGATGATCTCGGTGACCGGTAAAAAGTTGTCCGAATTGCTGGATGAAATCTACGCAAAATACGGCTACGCCTACACAGCAGAAGGCGACTGCACCTTTAAACCCGCGCAAAAACAGGCGTTGTACAACAAGATTTATGTTGAAAAACAGCTGCCAGAATTTGAATTTGAAATCGACACGGTCAGCTATGAAGATGGTGCTAAAGTCTATTTCAAAAACGGTGGCTGGGTGATAGCGCGTTTCTCTGGTACTGAACCACTACTGCGCATCTTCGCAGAGATGGCGGACAAAGAGACAGCGGAATGTGTTCTTCAGCAAATGAAGGAGTTTTTGCAGCTTTAAGCTGTGCTCCCTCACCCTATAGGTGAAGAACACTTGCCCGGCATCACTGCCGGGCTTTTTTATCTGTGAATCGTTACTGATTAGAATCAAAAGGCTAAGATGCCTTGGGTTTCGACTTTTACCGCGACTTGCTGGCCAATCGTCAGCGCTTCTGCCGAGCTTGCCAACAGTCGTTGTCCACCCGCATCAATCACGTAGCGGCAGTGATCGCCCATAAACTGTTGCTCCAGCACCGTCACACTGCTCTCGTCGGTGGCTGAAATCTGCACATGCTGGGGACGAAGTAGCAATTCGCATTGAGCCCCGATTTGAATCGGCACTTGTGCCTTGGCCTCAATCGTACCCAGTTCAGTAACAAACTCAGCCTCCGAGCTACGCGTCGCGTGTAGATAACTCCCTCCACCGAGAAAGTCAGCCACAAACTTACTGGAAGGCTGATAGTAGAGCTCGCCTGCGGTACCGTATTGCTCAATAACCCCGTGATTCATCACCGCCATTTTATCGGCAAAGGCAAACGCCTCTTCGCGACTATGGGTAACAAAAATCGCCGTCACCCCCTGCTTCTTAAAGATCTTTCGGATCTCTCCAATCAGCTCGTGACGCACTTGGGTGTCAATATTGGAAAACGGCTCATCCAGCAGTAGCAGATCCGGCTTGTAAGCAAGCGAACGCGCAATGGCAACACGTTGCTGCTGACCACCAGAAAGTTGGTGAGGATAGCGCTGCTCAAAACCCGAGAGATGAACCAATTCCAACATTTCTGTGACTTTCTGTTGCTGCTGTTTGCCGTTCAAATCGCGCAGACCAAAGGCGACGTTCTCAGCCACCGTCAGGTGGGGGAACAGCGCGTAGTCTTGGAAAATCATCCCGATATTTCGCTGCTCAGGTGGCAACCAATTGTCACCATCATCAATCAGCATACAGTTAAGGCTCATTTCACCAGAACTGAGTGGCAATAAGCCGGCAATCGCTTTAAGCAAGGTGGTTTTACCGCAACCGCTGGCACCGAGCAGACACACTATCTCACCCTGTTCGACTTCCAACGACAAGGATTCTAGCACTGTCGTCTGTTGGTCATATTTGCAGGTCAGATTCTTAATTGATAATGCACAACTCATTAGTGGGAATGCTCCAGTGAACGGTTAACAATGACCAACGGCACTAAACCAACCAACACCAGCAACACCGCGGGCAACGCCGCCAGTTCTAGGTGCTCGTCAGAAGCAAAGTTATAGACATAGGTCGCGAGAGTTTCAAAATTGAACGGGCGCAGCAATAGTGCCGCATTCAGCTCTTTCATCGATTCAATGAACACCAACAATCCGGCAATTAACGCACCACGACGAACCAGAGGCAGATGCACACGCCACAACATTTTGTTGCCATTGCATCCCATGGTGCGAGACGCCATATCCAACGAAGGCGACACCTTGCTTAGGCTACTCTCGATACTGCCGATGGCAACCGCGGAAAAACGGACAACCATGGCGAAGATAATGGCAAACATCGAGCCAGAGAAAATCAAGCCAGGCCGGCCCCACTCCATCGCTTTCGCAATATCATTGACTAAGTGGTCCATAAACAGCACCGGCACCATAACCCCAATCGCCAATACCGTACCCGGCACAGCGTAGCCCATCGCCGATAAACGCATCATCGCCAAACTAGTGCGGCTTGGATTTAAACGTTGGCAGAAGTTGACCACCAAGGCGACTAGCACGCCGAACAGCGCGGCCGTTAACGAGACATATAGACTATTTAGTGCGTACTCACGAAACTCGCTGGTCCAACTTTGCGCAAAATACTTGTAGGCGTAGATCAACAGTTGGCCCAACGGGAAAAGAAAAGCCACACACACTAAGCCCCAGCACCAAGTTAATGCCAGCCATTTTTTCCATCCATGCAACTCATAGCGAAAATCTTCTCGGCTACTAAACTGGTTTTGAAACAACTTTTGCTTGCGACGGCTATAGCGCTCGCTGCTGAGTAGCAAAATCACCACCACCAGCATAATGGCCGATATTTTTGCTGCCGCCGTCAGGCTCGAGTAGCCAAGCCAAGTATCGTACACCGCAGTGGTTAAGGTATTGACCGCAAAGTAACTGACCGTGCCAAAATCTCCCAAGGTTTCCATCGCAACCAGCGATAGCCCGACCGCAATAGATGGGCGCACCAATGGCAGCGAAATACGACGAAAACTGTCCCACGGTGAGCACTTGAGTAGTCGCGCCGATTGAAGTAGCGAGACGTTTTGTTCCATAAACGCCGCACGACACAATAGATAGACATAAGGATAAAGCACTAACGACAAAACGATGATTGCGCCGCTTAAGGTGCGAATGTCAGGAAACCAGTATTCGCCTGGTCCCCAGCCGGTAAGATCGCGGAGCAAAATTTGGACTGGGCCGGCAAAATCAAACCAATCGGTAAAAATATATCCGATAATATAGGCCGGCATCGCGAGGGGGAGAACCAACGCCCATTGCAGTACCCGCTCACCAGGAACGCGGCACATAGCCATGACCCAAGCGGCAGGGATTCCAAGCAGAGTCGACAGCACCATAGTGCCCGTCACCAATACCACGGTATTAAAGGCGTAAGTTGGCATCACCGTCGACATCAAATGAGAAAACAGCTCATTAGTTTCGCCAACAGCGGTAGTGAATATAGCTAAGATCGGCAAAACCAGTAGCAGAGCGAGCGCTCCACTACTGGTTTTCCATAGGTAATTTTTTTCTTTCATCGCCTAAATACAACGAGGCTGTATGAAACATAAATGCGTTTGCAAATAAATCTCATATCCCTTTATTAGATTAAGGGTATTTATACCTGTATAAAACAATAACCTCAAGTAACCCAAATAAAAGAGCGACTTGAGGCTATGTTAGTTCAGGCTCGAACCCTTAACAGAATTAAAGGTCGAACTTCACTTCATCAAGTAGCTTGATAGCCGCTTCGTGGTGATCAGAAATGGCATCTAGAGAGATAGTATCTGCTTTGAATTCACCCCAAGAAGCGACAAGCTCTGAAGGTTTAACGTCTGCTTTTACTGGGTACTCGTAGTTCACTTCTGCGTACATGCTCTGTGCTGTGTTACCCGCTAGGAACTCCATAAGCTTCACGGCGTTCTCTTTGTTTGGAGAGTACTTAGCCATCGCCATACCAGAGATGTTTACGTGAGTACCGGTTGTTTCTTGGTTAGGGAAGTTAATGTAAACCGCATCTGCCCAAGCTTTCTGCTCTTTATCGTTAACCATCTTACCTAGGTAGTAGCTATTACCTAGAGAAACATCACATAGACCTTCTTTGATCGCTTTAACCTGAGCGCGGTCGTTGCCTTGTGGTTTACGAGCTAGGTTTGCTTTCACGCCCTCTAGCCATGCTTTAGTCTCTGCTTCGCCTTTATGCGCAATCATCGCAGATACGAGAGATACGTTGTATGGGTGCTTACCGCTACGAGTACAGATTTTGCCTTTGAACTCAGGCTTAGCTAGATCAGCGTAAGTGAAATCTTCACCTAGGCGGCCAACGCGATCGCGAGATGAGTACACGCTACGAGTACGAGTGGTTAAGGCAAACCATTCGTTGTCTGTGTCTTGGTACTGGGCTGGGATGTTCTGTTCTAGCACATCACTGTTTACCGCTTGAACCAAGCCTTTTTCTGTTAGTTCAGATAGACGACTAATATCAACGGTTAGGATAACGTCTGCTGGGCTGTACTCCCCTTCTTGAACAAGCTTCTCTGCAATGCCCGATTTAGCAAACTTAACGTTTACTTTAATTCCCGTTTCTTTAGTGAACTCGTTGAACATAGGCTCAACAAGGAACGGTTGGCGGTAAGAGTATACGTTCACTTCCTCTGCTGCGAATGCTGCAGAAGGCGCAATTGAAGCACAAGCTAGAGCAGAAAGAGTTAGCAGTTTTTTCATTGGTGCAATCCTTTAATATCGAAATGATAATGTCTATCAGTTGCGTTATTATATTCATGTAAGTTTTGAAAACAATGATGTGAAACAAAAAAACCTGCTCAAATGAGCAGGTTTTTGATAGTTTTCTTTGTAACTAATTGTTACGTCACAGTTAGAGTAGATTACTTAACAGTGACAAACTCTGGGTAAGCACCAACACCACAGTCGTGCATGTCCATACCTTCTAGTTCTTCTTCCTCTGTGACACGGATACCGACTGTCGCTTTTAGTACACCCCATACCACAAGGCTTGCACCAAATACCCAAGCGAAAATAACCGCCGCACCTAGAAGCTGTGCACCAAAGGTAGCGTCACCGTTGCTTAGCGGCACAACCATTAGGCCGAAGAAACCACATACACCGTGAACTGAGATAGCACCCACTGGATCATCAATCTTAAGCTTGTCTAGACCAACGATGCTAAATACTACCAACGCACCAGATACCGCACCGATAGCTACCGAGTAAAGTGGTGATGGTGATAGAGGGTCAGCTGTGATGGCGACAAGGCCAGCTAGCGCACCGTTAAGAATCATGGTTAGGTCAGCTTTGCCCCAAGTCGTTTTACATACTAGCAGTGCTGCAATCGCGCCTGCTGCTGCTGCTGCGTTAGTGTTGAGGAAGATTTGACCCACTGCTGTTGCGTTTTCAAAATCCGACACCATTAGTTGCGAACCGCCGTTGAAACCGAACCAACCGAACCAAAGGATAAACGTACCCAATGTGGCTAGTGGCATGTTTGAACCTTGAATTGGGTAGATTTCGCCGTTCTTACCGTATTTGCCTTTACGAGCACCTAGAAGTAGTACACCTGCTAGTGCCGCTGCTGCACCTGCCATGTGGACGATACCTGAACCTGCGAAGTCACTAAAACCTGCTTCAGATAGGAAACCGCCGCCCCAAGTCCAGTAGCCTTCCATTGGGTAGATGAACGCTGTCAGTACCACTGAGAAGATGAGGAAAGACCATAGCTTCATACGCTCAGCAACGGCACCTGATACTACAGACATTGCTGTTGCAACGAATACCACTTGGAAGAAGAAGTCAGACTCTAATGAGTGATCTGCGCCTTCACCTTGAGTGCCAATCAGCGCACCAAATGATGGTAGCCAGCCGCCTTCACCATTATCAACATACATGATGTTGTAACCAACAATCAGATACATGGTACAAGCGATTGCGTATAGACAGACGTTCTTAGTCAGTATCTCGGTGGTGTTCTTTGAGCGAACTAGGCCAGCCTCTAACATGGCGAAACCCGCTGCCATCCACATAACTAACGCACCCGAAATGAGAAAGAAAAAGGTGTCTAGTGCGTAACGTAACTCGGTTACTGTTGTCGTTAATTCCATTGTGTTGTCTCCAATCCTTTGAATTCTTAAAGCGCTTCAGCGTCCATTTCACCAGTACGGATACGTACCGCTTGACTCAAGTCGTAAACGAAAATTTTGCCGTCACCGATTTTGCCAGTGTGTGCGGCCTTTGAAATCGCTTCGATAACTCGGTCGACGTTTTCGGCTTGCGTTGCAATCTCCAGTTTTACTTTCGGTAGAAAGTCGACTTGGTACTCTGCACCACGATAAAGCTCGGTATGACCTTTCTGACGGCCAAAACCTTTGACCTCTGACACTGTCATCCCTTCGATACCGACATCGGCCAACGCCTCGCGTACATCATCTAATTTGAACGGTTTGATAATCGCATTTATAAGTTTCATTGCATCCTCTCTGAAGCTGTCATCCTTTTTGACAATAAGTAATCCAAGTGGCGTGCCAAGTTTTTAAGTTATTGTTTTATATTATAAATGTGGTTTTTGTCATGCCTATTAACAAACAAGGCGCACCATTTAGGTGCGCCCTGCTCACAATTTTAAGGCAAACTTGTCATCACTCACCATTGGAGTGCATTAGCGGCTAGTCAGGAAGGTTTTCCATTGCTCGATTAAGGCCTCAAAGTCTTCAATGCCACAGCTTGCTGTGCTTTCGCTGTCATAAAAATCAAACTCGCTGTCGGGGTCCATTTCCTGTCCATGGGCCAGAACATTCTCTTGAACAATGACTTCATCTTCTTGAATATTCAGCGATATTTCTGCCCCCTCTAACACGTGTTCCTGTTGAGGATTGCGGCGAGCGTCCTGAATGAGGCGCTCTACTTGTTCGATTTTTTGCCAATCTTTACTGATTTCTTCTTGTAACCATCGAGCGACAATTTCATGCCCCATACTGGACTTCACGTAGTATTCGCCCATTAAGGTATTACGAATAAATTCAAATTCCATCGGGCACCTCTATCATATACACCGAATTCAACCGCGCGGCAGTATACAGAAACGAGTGGCGAGTGGCGAGTGGCGAGTGGCGAGTGGCGAGTGGCGAGTGGCGAGTGGCGAGTGGCGAGTGGCGAGTGGCGAGTGGCGAGAAGATTATCTCTGTTCAGGGACAAGTCCTGTCAACGCAATGAAGACTTAAGGCGCTATCCACTACTGCCCATCGCTCGAAGGACGAAAAAAAGCGCCCACCGATTGGTGGGCGCTTATCAGACTAATCGTTTTTCAGGCTTGCTTTACGCTGGCTCTTGGAAAATCACTTGATCGGCTTTCTTAGTGTACTGATCCATACGATGGAAGTTGAGGTAACGGTAGGTATCGGCTGCCGTTGCATCAATTTGGTCCATGTACGCTAGGTACTCTTCCTTAGTCGGAATCTTACCAAGAATGGCACCGACTGCCGCAAGTTCGGCTGACGATAGGTAAACATTAGCACCGGTACCCAGACGGTTCGGGAAGTTACGTGTTGACGTAGACATTACCGTCGCTTTATCGGCAACACGTGCTTGGTTACCCATACACAATGAACATCCTGGCGTTTCAATGCGTACCCCAGCGCGGCCGTAAATACCGTAGTAACCTTCTTCAGTTAGCTGGTCACGGTCCATCTTCGTTGGCGGCGCCACCCAAAGACGAGTATCCAGCGAACCACCCCATTTTTCAAGCAGCTTACCGGCTGCGCGGAAGTGACCAATGTTGGTCATACAAGAGCCGATAAACACTTCATCGATTTGAGTGCCCTGAACTTCAGACAGCAAACGAGCGTCGTCTGGGTCGTTTGGCGCACACAAGATTGGTTCGTTGATTTCAGCTAGGTCGATCTCTATGATGTGCGCGTATTCCGCATCCGCGTCCGCTTCCATCAACTCAGGGTTAGCGAGCCACTCTTGCATCGCAGTAATACGACGCTCGATAGTACGGCGGTCACCGTAACCCTCTGAAATCATCCACTTAAGCATAGTGATGTTCGAGTTTAGATACTCTTCAACAGACTCTTGAGACAGCTTAACCGTACAACCTGCCGCACTGCGCTCAGCAGAAGCGTCAGACAGTTCGAATGCCTGCTCAACAGTGAGGTGCTCAACCCCTTCAATCTCTAGCACACGACCAGAGAATTCGTTGATTTTGCCCGCTTTCTCAACCGTCAGTAGACCTTGTTGGATTGCGTAATAAGGGATTGCATGGACCAAATCACGTAGGGTGATACCAGGCTGCATTTCACCTTTAAAGCGCACCAAAATGGACTCAGGCATATCCAGAGGCATAACGCCCGTTGCTGCAGCGAATGCGACTAGGCCCGAGCCTGCTGGGAATGAAATACCCAGAGGGAAACGAGTATGCGAGTCGCCACCGGTACCGACGGTATCAGGAAGCAGCATACGGTTTAGCCATGAGTGAATCACGCCGTCACCTGGGCGAAGCGATACACCGCCACGGTTCATAATGAAATCCGGTAGCGTGTGGTGAGTATTCACGTCAACAGGTTTTGGATAAGCAGAGGTGTGACAGAAAGATTGCATCACTAGGTCGGCAGAGAAGCCAAGACAAGCAAGGTCTTTCAGCTCATCACGCGTCATCGGACCGGTAGTATCTTGAGAGCCGACAGTGGTCATTTTCGGTTCGCAGTATTGACCTGCACGAACGCCTTCAACACCACAGGCTTTACCGACCATCTTCTGCGCTAGGGTGTAACCTTTTGTTGATGCTGTAGGATCAACAGGCTTAGCAAATAGATCTGTCTCTTCAAGACCGAGTGAGGTGCGAGCGCGGCTGGTTAAACCACGACCGATGATCAATGGGATACGACCACCAGCGCGTACTTCATCTAGCAGCACTTTGCTCAATTCAAAGGTAGAGATGACTTCGCCATCTTTACGCACCACACCTTCATATGGGTAAATATCAATCACATCACCCATATTCATTTTTTGTACATCCAGCTCGATAGGCAGCGCACCTGAATCTTCCATTGTGTTGTAGAAGATAGGCGCGATCTTACCACCTAGACAGATACCGCCAGTGCGCTTGTTAGGCACATAAGGGATATCTTCACCCATGAACCATAGCACTGAGTTAGTCGCAGATTTACGAGAAGAACCCGTACCGACAACATCGCCAACATAGGCAAGCGGAATGCCGTCTTTTTGCAACTCTTCGATTTGAGTAATCGGACCAACACTACCTGGCTGATCTGGATTAATGCCGTCACGTTCCATTTTTAGCATCGCTTTCGCATGCACTGGAATATCAGGGCGAGACCACGCATCAGGAGCAGGCGACAGGTCATCGGTGTTGGTTTCACCGGTCACTTTGAAGACTTTAACGGTAATTTTTTCCGCGACTTTCTCTTTAGCCGTAAACCACTCGGCATCCGCCCATGATTGCAACACTTGCTGGGCGTAGCTATTACCGGCTTTGGCTTTCTCTTCAACATCGTAGAAAGCATCAAACATCAACAGTGTATGAGATAGGGCTTTAACAGAGATAGGGGCGAGTTCAGCGTCATCAAGCAGTTCAACCAATGGCGCGATGTTGTAACCACCTTGCATAGTACCAAGCAGTTGCGCTGCTTTTTCACGGCTAACCAGTGGCGATGTCACTTCACCTTTAGCAACCGCAGTAAGAAAACCTGCTTTAACGTATGCGGCTTCATCAACACCTGGTGGGATACGGTTCTCGAGTAGGTCAAGAATAAACGCTTCTTCACCTTGAGGGGGATTTTTAAGAAGTTCAACTAGGCCAGCGGTTTGCTCAGCGTCTAGTGGTTTTGGTACAACTCCTTCAGCAGCACGCTCTTCGACGTGTTTACGATAGGCTTCAAGCACGACTTTTTCCTCTCATTGCGGTTCCTCCCTTTTATTACTTAGTTATTCAGAAAATAAGGGAGTGAACATCCTTGGAAACTTGGCTCTCCATGCCATATTTTTCATTCAATGCTGACTGAGAAACAGTGCCAGAGAGGCCAAACTGTGGGCGGTAGAATAGCAAATTTAACCTTAAATTAAAATCTCATCACTTTGACCAACATAGCAACTTAAGACTAAAGTTCTATGATTTTGTTCGCTAATTTCCGTCATTTCTCCTGTTAGTCTCGCTTAGCAACAAGCAAAATGTTAACCATGTTTACTTGAACGTGGTGCCGATAATCAAATAAAACGAGGCATAATTGTGTTCAGTACGACCATAGCCGAGCATGATTGGACCTATCGGCGAATCAACCCCAGCAAACAGTGAACCCGCTGCATAAAGCGGTGCATCATGTAGGGCAATATCGGGGTCAGACCACACGCCGCCATATTCCAGCGATGCACCGACATAAAAAGGCGAGGTGAATAAGCCAAAGTCATTGTCAAACCAGCGGTAACGATAGACGAGACTACCAAAGACTTTGTTCTGGCCGACCAAACTATTGCGTGGAATGCCAGACAGATGTTGGAACCCACCGATTTCTTTCGGGTTGATCGGCACAGACGAGTTTTTGCTGGTTACCAAGCCGGCATCGACATTTGCGACCAAAGTATGGCGTGAAAAGGTCGTAGCCGCGATCACTTTAGCGCCCAACTCATAAGAAGTGTCTTGGTCGCTCTGTTCAATAAGGTCGGTATCACCGACACTTTCATCATGAGTCACTAGGTACTCAAGGTCGAGATAGAAACCACGACGCGGAAAACTAAAGTTATCTAATGTATCAATACGATAGTTAGCAAAAGCGCCAAAACGACGAAACTGGACGTCACCTAGGCTCGGTAAGGTTGAAAATTGCCCATCGCCATCGGTATAACGTAACCCGGTTTTAAAACGACGCCACAGCGTATCTTGGTATCCTAGCGCCCATTCAGCGACCCATTCACTGTAGGTAATCGGGATATAGTCTCGCGCAGCACTTAAACTGGTGTCATCAAAGCCATTGATCGGCGCATTGCGTCGCTCTTTACTGTAGTGCAGATCGAGTGTGGTAAAGGTTTTTTGACTAGAGAAAAACGGCGTATAGAACTCGGCTTGAACTAGCTTATCGGTGCCAATCTCAACATTGGTTCGTAACTCAGCCCCATGGCTGTTGAGGTTGGTAAAATTGGCCGATGCGCCTATCGAGTATTGACTGTCTGTCGTAAAGTCATCTTCAAGAAAAAAACGAAAGTTGAGATAGTTAGGCCCCCAAGACTTCTCGTTGACATCAACAACAAGCGTATCTTGACCTTCAATCACATCATAGCGATAAGTCACTAACTCAAAACGGTCGAGCGCGTAGAGGTTTTGCACGCTCTGTTCCACTTGCTCGAGTGAGTACTGCTGGCCAGCGACCAGACCTAGTCTTTTTTCCAGTAATTTCTGTGAATAGTGGCTGTGGTTGTTAATGATAAGCCGTTCGATCGGAATCTCATCACCATAACGAAGTTTACGACGCGCATCCTCTTTGGCATCGATATATGTTTGGTAGTCCGCCATGCTCATTTGCAACTGGGAAAGCTGGTCTTTATTGTCCATCGCGGTTTGATAGCCGGTAGCAAACGCCTGAGGCATTTTGTCAAACTCGGTGGTTTCCATACTCCCCACTTCAGGACGTAAGAAAATGTCCTCTTCAGTCAACAATTTAGCCTGGTTATTGGTGGTACTGCGAACTAAATAATTAGACAACTGATCGGCGACGGTGAACAGATTGGTAAAGTCCTCAGCGTTTTTGTACTCGGTACTAATATCAACCGCTATCACAACATCAGCGCCCATCGCAAGGGCGACATCGACCGGCATGTTATTGGTCACACCACCATCGACCAACATACGCTCACCGAGTTGATATGGAGGCAAGGCTCCCGGAACCGACATACTCGCCATCATAGCGTCAATCAAATAACCGTTATCGAGCACAACTGGCTCAAGGTGAATAATGTCTGTAGCGACCGCACGATATGGTATAACCAAATCGTCGAAAGAGTCGAATGGAGGCAGGTTGCCGGTGGTTTCACGCAACAAGGTCAGCATGCCTTGGCCTTGAACGATACCGCGTTTACCTCTCACGCCGTTGAGCCCGAAACCAAGATCCGCAGTCAGTTGATAGCGATCCTCATACTCTTTGTCTTGGACTTTACGTTGGCTTCGGTCAACCCGGTCACGGTAACCGCTATTCCAGTCGACAGTCTCAATAAATGATTCGATTTCACTCGCACTCATGCCCGTTGCGTACAAACCACCGACGTAAGCGCCCATACTGGTCCCGGTAATAATATCAACCGGCACTCTCAACTCTTCGAGCGCTTTTAGTACCCCAATATGGGCAGCGCCTTTAGCCCCACCGCCGGCCAATACCAATGCCACTTTGGGCCTTGGTTCAACTTGCGTATCGCTCAAAGTCGCAGCGTGGATAACACTGCTGGCGAGAATGCTTAACAGCAATATGGCCATTTTTTTCACAATACACGTTCCTTTTGCAAGTCGATTAGCTGTTTATAATGCCAGAGTTTGTCTGGGTAAAGCACTAATATTCAAAACAATACCACTACCAACTGAATAGTTTCTTCAACCACTGCTTAGGCTGATTGTCACACTGCTGCTTGAAGGAATGATTGATGTCCCACACTGGCAAGGTGAAGTCATTGCTACAATCAACATCGAGCCCACCCTGCGCGCTAGCAGCAAAACCGATAGTTCGCACCCCTTGCGGCCACGGCAAAACCAGCTTCTCCGGAATCCGATGTTGTAGATAATCAGCGTAGACACGCAGTGCACCGCTGGCGCCGGTCAGTTTGGTCGGCTTGTTGTCATCGCGTCCAAGCCAAATGGTGGTCACCTCGCGTCCATCCACGCCGACAAACCAGCTGTCGCGCGTATCATTACTGGTCCCGGTTTTGCCGGCGAGCGCCGCCCATGCAAACTGTTGATTAAGATAACGCCCCGTCCCTTCCATCACACCGCGCTTCATAGCATAAGTGGTTAACCAAGCGGCTTGCTGATCAATGGTTTGCGAGACTTTAGGCAGCGACTGGTAAAGCACATTCCCCTCAAGGTCGATAACCGAACGCAGCGCCGATAACTCGGCGCGTTTACCAGAATTGGTCAGTGTTTGGTACATCTGCGCAACCTGAAAAGGCGTCAAAGTGAACGAGCCCAAAAACATCGAGGGAACAGGACGAATCTCGTTTTTGTCCACGCCAAGTCGCTCTAGGGTTTGCACCACATTATCGATGCCAACTTGCATGCCCAGCTCGACGGTTGGCACATTGAGCGATTTTGCCAACGCGATATAGAGCGGCACATCACCACGAAATTGCCGATCATAGTTACGCGGCGACCAAACATTGCCTTTGCTGCCTTTTAAACTGATCGGTTTGTCATGCAAGGTTGTGGCAAGGTTGTATTTCTGTGGCTGTTGTAACGCGGTCAAATACACCGCAGGTTTAGCTAACGAGCCGATTTGGCGACTGGCATTCAAAGCACGGTTAAAACCGTCATATCCGGTGCGTTTACCGCCAACCATAGCGCGAATTTCACCACTATGACGATCGACCGCTACCGCGGCGCCCTCAAGTGATTGACCCGCTTTGGCTGCTAGTTGAGGGATTTTTGTCGCTATCGCCCGCTCAAGCTGTTGCTGTGACACCGGATCGAGAGAGGTAAACACGCGAAGACCAGAGTCTGACTGAAATGCAGCACCGACTTTCTGTTTCAGTTCAATACTTAACTGCTGAAAATAGGCAGGCTGACGACTGGCAATACGCGGGCTATCTTGAACGTCCAGATCGCGACTGGCGGCCATATCAAACTGATGTGCGGTCAAGATGTCTTGCTCCATCATCAATCGCAGTACCAAATCACGACGCTGCTTGGCTCGCTCAGGGAAGCGCACTGGATTGTAGTACGACGGCCCTTTCACCATACCCACCAGCAGGGCCAGTTGATCGATACGCAGCTCTTGAATCGGTTGGCCAAAATAAAAACGCGACGCGAGACCAAAACCATGGATCGCCTGTCCGCGACTTTGACCAAGATACACTTCATTCAAATAGGCTTCTAGAATGCGATCTTTGCTGTAGCGATAGTCTAAGATGAGAGCAATATAGGCTTCACGAATCTTGCGCCATAAGGTTCGGTCGCTAGACAAAAACAGATTTTTCGCTAACTGCTGAGTTAAAGTGCTGCCACCTTGTACGGTGCGTCCAGCCTTAACGTTAGCCACCATCGCGCGCGCAATCGCCAACGGCGAAACGCCATCATGTTGATAAAATTGGCGATCTTCAGTAACCAACAGGGCATCGACCATCACCTCAGGAAACTGGTCGCGACGCAAAAACAGCCGCTGTTGATCTTGGTCCTTCTCCAGCATACCGAGCATTTTCGGCTCGATACGCAAATAGCCAAGATCAGCGGATTTCTCTAACGACTCAATACGCTCCAAGCCCGATGAGGAAAAATGCAACATCACATGACGATCGGGTTCAGGCCCATCACTGAACTCAAACGGGCGACGCATCAGCTCTATCTTGCTCGATGAAGACGAATATTCACCCGGATAACGAGGCTGTCGCACCTTACGGTAGTTGAGTACATCCAGTTCGTTGCGCACCTCTTGCAAGGTAATAGTATCGCCCGGCGCAAGATTCAAAATTCGTGCATATACCACCGTCGGCAAGTCGAACAGTTGCCCGTCAAAACGCTGCTTGACCACGCTATCGAGGTAGATACCGACCACGACCATTAAGGCAAACATAGCCAACGCCGACTTCCAACCTATCCCCCATAGCGTTTTCAGCCAACTGCGTTTCTCAGGCTTGCGCGGTTTGCGCTGCGCTGATTTAACAGTGCGTTTTGCCGCGGTTTTTTTTCTGGTTGTGGTGGTTTTCGACTTACCGGATGTGCTGGTGTTTTTCTTAGTCATGAATTCAACTGTCGTTTTGTTTTTGTTGTGGCAACGTGCGTCGCAGGATAATCGGGCCAAACGTGTTTTGGGTAGCGCCCTTTCATCTCTTTTTGCACTTGTTGATACGCGCCAGCCCAGAAACTGGCTAAATCACGTGTCACTTGCAAAGGCCTTTGCGCTGGAGAGAGCAACTCCAGCACCAAAGCTTTACGTCCGAGCGCAATGCAAGGCGAGCTCTGTTGGCCAAACATCTCTTGCATTCGCACCGACAACACCGGATCTTGGCCTTGCTGATAGCGAATTTTTTTACTGCTGCCGGTCGGTACTTGGTAGTGGGTTGGTAACCACTCATCAACTTGCTGGTTTAGTGGCCAGCCAAGATAGGCGAGCAACGCAGCATGCAAGTCAACCTGAGCCAATCCCTTCACCGAATGAATACCATTGAGATAAGGTTCGAGCCATTGTTGCAACTGATCTAACAGCGCTTGGTCACTGAGCGGCGGCCAATCCTGCTCCGGTAGCCAATCTGCCGCGCAACGTAAACGCTGCAACAGCTCGAGACTTTTATCGCTCCAATGTAATACTGAAAGCCCTTTGCGACGAATATAGTTAAGTAAAGCTTGCGTCATTTTTTCGCGAGGCGGCTCAGGAAGAGCCTGACGACGGATAATTAAGCGGCCGAGTTTGACCTGTTTCTCGGCCACTAAGCGACCTTTGCTCTCATCCCAATCGACACATTCAACATCAGCAAATAGCCCAGGCAGTTGATGCTCAGCCGCATCCAACTCTAGCTCCACCGCAGTAAAGATTATCGATGAGTCAGATTGAGTGCGCATCAGATCCAACACCACCAAATAGTCACAGGCCGCAAGCCTTTCTGTGTCTTGCATTTCGGCGCCATGCCCGTTGGCCAACACAAAGCGTCCAAGTTGATTAACGCGAGCCTGAGCAATTCGATCTGGAAACGCCATCGCTAACAAGGGAGCGACCATAGCGGTATCCAGCGCTGGCAGCGCAAAGTCGCCACCCAAACGATTCGCCAAGCTTTTGCTTCGAGCCAAAACGCGCTGTTGCTGATTATGCTGACCTTGGGTAAAGCGCTGCACGCTATCGAGAAAGTTCACCACGCCTTTTTCTGGCTCTTCCAGCAAGGCAGCGACCGCGGCGGCGGTGGGGAGCGCGTCTTTGGCCATCACCATCATCGCGGACATACGCGGCTCTACCCCGAGTTTAGCCGCCCGTTGTCCCTCAGGGGTCAGTTTGCCTTGCTCATCAAGCAAACCTAGCGTTACCAGCAACCCGCGCGCTTGACTAACCGCGGTCGCATTGGGCACATCTAACCAGCGCAGATCGCTCACCTGCTGAGCACCCCACTGCGCAAGCTCCATGCAAAGGTGAGAGAGATCGCTGTGCAAGATTTCAGGTTGCGCAGTGACAGGCTGCTGAGCGAGCTGGCTTTGACTGTAAAGACGCACACACAGCCCCGGCTCAGTTCGTCCCGCACGTCCCGCTCTCTGCTCTGCCGAAGATTGAGCGATACGGACTTGCTCCAGGCTAGTCACGCCATTTTTCAAATCAAATCTCGCCACTCTCTCATACCCAGAATCAACCACCAGCCGAATCCCTTCAATGGTCAAAGAGGTTTCAGCAATATTGGTCGCGAGCACGATTTTACGCTTGCCTTTTTCTGCGGGTAGAATCGCCGCCTGCTGCGCGCTAAATTCTAACTGTCCATATAGGGGAAAAACCTCGATATCCGCCGGTAAGCCACGAAGACGTTCCATCACCCGCTTAATCGCCGTCACACCCGGCAAGAAGGCCAATAGTGAACCTGACTCATTAGCAATCAGAGTGAGGATCTGTTTCGCCATCTGCTCTTCAAGGCGTTGATGGGCGCCTAGAGGCGCATAACGAAACTCAACCGGATAACTGCGCCCTTCAGACTCCACATACTCTGCTTCAGGCATCAATGCAGCAAGTGCAGCTTGATCTAAGGTTGCCGACATCACAACCAGCTTGAGATCATCGCGCAATGCCTCTTGCACTTCGAGACAGAATGCAAGAGCGGTATCAGCGTGAATGCTGCGTTCATGAAATTCGTCGAAAATCACCATATCCACACCATTTAACTCTGGGTCAGATTGCAGCATTCGGGTCAAGATGCCCTCGGTGACGATCTCTAGTTGGGTGTTGCTACTGACACGTTGCTCACCTCGCACCCGATAACCGACTCGTGCGCCGACTGGCTCACCTAATTGCTTGGCAAGGTAACGCGCAATGTTTTTTGCAGCCAGCCGTCTCGGCTCCAGCATCACAATTTTTCCACTCACGACTTGCTGCTGCAGAAGTTGTAAAGGGAAATAGGTCGATTTGCCAGCACCAGGCGCTGCTTTGAGGATCAGTTGCGAACAGTGACGGACACCCGAAATAAGCGCGGGCATCACGCCTTCAATAGGCAGTTGTGACAATGGAGAAACCTTGTGGTGTAATGTTGCTAACTATTGTACATAAAAACAGTAATGAGTCCCAAATGAAGTTCCAGCCGCCTTTGGCGCCCGCCACTCTCATTCAGCGCTACAAACGATTTTTAGCCGATATAACGTTAGGCGATGGCAGCCAACGTACCATTCATTGTGCCAACACCGGCGCGATGACTGGGTGCGCCGAACCCGGTGATACCGTTTGGTTCTCAACCTCGGATAATCCTAAACGCAAGTACCCCAATAGTTGGGAGCTCACAGAAACCAAGCAAGGACACCGAATCTGCGTCAATACTGCCCGAGCCAACACCCTCGCGGTAGAGGCGATACAAAACGGCGTGATTTCCGAGTTGCAAGGTTATGATCAGTTGCTCACCGAAGTGAAATATGGCAATGAAAATAGTCGGATTGATATCTTGCTCAAATCACAAAATAAACCAACGTGCTATATAGAGGTGAAAAGCGTCACCTTATTGGATGAACAAGGACAAGGTTACTTTCCAGATGCCGTCACCACTCGTGGTCAAAAGCATCTGCGCGAGCTAACCGAAATGGCGCAATCTGGAAGCAGAGCGGTACTTTTATTCACTGTTTTACATTCAGGGATTGAAAAAGTGTCTCCGGCACTCCATATAGACGCGAAATACTCACAATTACTTAAAGATGCACAAGAACAAGGGGTGGAAGTCCTGTGCTACAAGGCACAGCTTTCAAGCAATGAGATAAAACTGGTCAAGTCACTCAAATTCAGTCAATAGCGACTAAAAATGATGTGACCTTCACATTGACAATAAGTTTACTGTCTAGTATTTGCCTCCATTGATTCTTTTTGCTATAGATACCCGCCTTAAAATAACTGCGAGCGCAGTTGACTAGGTGTTAGTAGGAGATGCTGCATGCCAGAATCAAAGAAAAAAGCGCTAGGCATCCTAGCCATTGCAGGGGTTGAGCCATATCAAGAGAAAGCGGGTGAAGAGTACATGTCACCTGAGCAACTGGCTCATTTTACAAAAATTCTATCGGCTTGGCGCAACCAGCTCAGGGAAGAAGTTGACCGCACTGTGCATCACATGCAGGACGAAGCAGCAAACTTTCCCGATCCCGTTGACCGTGCTTCTCAAGAGGAAGAGTTTAGCTTAGAACTACGCAACCGTGACCGTGAGCGTCGTCTAATCAAAAAGATTGAAAAAACGCTAAATAAAATCGAAGAAGACGATTTTGGTTTCTGTGAATCTTGTGGTATCGAAATTGGCATCCGTCGCCTAGAAGCGCGTCCAACTGCAGACCTGTGTATCGACTGTAAAACACTGGCTGAAATCAAAGAAAAGCAGATGCAAGGGTAATTTAACCTTTGTCATGACTATTGAAGGGAGCTATCGCTCCCTTTTTGGTTTATACCGCAACGTAAAACACTATGAGTTATATTGGTCGCTTTGCCCCCTCTCCATCAGGTCCACTGCATTTCGGATCTTTAGTGGCTGCACTCGGTAGCTATTTTCAAGCCAAATCTCATCATGGCAAGTGGCTCGTACGCATTGAAGATCTTGATCCGCCCAGAGAAATGCCTGGCGCCAGTGATTTGATCTTAAAAACCTTAGAGGCGTATCATCTGTTTTGGGATGGCGAGGTGGTGTATCAAAGCCAGCGCCACAGCTTGTATCAACAGCAAATTGATAATTGGTTAGATTCAGGTCAAGCCTACTACTGTCAGTGCACGCGCAAACAGATCAAGGCACTGGGCGGCTTTTACCGCGGTACCTGTCGTGAGCTTGGGCTAAGCAACGAGCAACCCTGTGCGATTCGATTGAAAATGACCGAGCCGGTTTATCAGTTTCAAGACCAAAAACACGGAACGCTCTCAATCCCACAGCAGCTCGCCGATGAAGATTTTATTATCAAACGCCGTGATGGCTTGTTTGCCTATAATCTCGCGGTAGTATTGGATGATATCGACCAAGGGGTCACTGAAGTCGTGCGCGGCGCTGACCTCATCGAGCCCACTGGCAGACAAATCAGCTTGTATAAAATGCTCGGCATCCGCCCTGTACGCTACTTGCACCTGCCGCTGGCTCTGGATATCAATGGTCAAAAGTTGTCCAAACAGAACCACGCCCCGGCGGTCGATAATCACAATCCAAAGCCGGCATTGCTGGATGCAATGACATTCTTAGGGTTTGATATTGATAAAGAAATTAGCGAGTTATCGGTAGCCGAGTTAATTGAATGGGGCATTGCACATTGGCACCTTTCTCAACTGCCCGATGTCACTGAAATAACACCAATATTCTCAAACTGCTCGCCGTAAGCTATCATTAGCCGCAAATTCGCCCCGAATGGGCCTAAAAATTTTAATTAGAGCAGCGTTGGCTTAACCAGCGATTGCCAGATGCACATGAACAAAATCGACGATACAGCAAGCGAGGCGACCGTGTTTTCCGAACTCGCTTTAAATATTATTACTCGCCAAGAGCATAACATCTCGCGCAAACAGATCAGTGATAATGCATTGAAGGTGCTATACCGTCTTCATGGTGCAGGCTTTGATGCCTATCTTGTTGGGGGTGGAGTGCGCGACCTGCTCCTCGGCCAGCAGCCAAAAGATTTCGATATCGCGACCAATGCTACCCCGGAACAGATTCGCCAGTTGTTTAAAAACTGCCGATTGATTGGGCGCCGATTCCGCCTTGCGCACATTATGTTTGGCCGCGACATTATCGAAGTAGCTACGTTCCGCGGACACCATCAAGAGCCGAGTAAAAACGTCGCGCAACAGTCGAAAGAAGGCATGTTATTGCGTGACAATGTCTATGGCACCATAGATGAAGACGCCGAACGCCGCGACTTTACCGTCAACGCCATGTATTACAATATCGGCGACTACTCTATCCACGACTACGCTCGTGGTATCGAAGATTTAGAAGACAAGCTTATCCGCTTAATTGGCGATCCAGCGACGCGTTATCGTGAAGACCCAGTGCGCATGCTACGCGCGATCCGTTTTGCGGTGAAACTGGATTTCGATATCGAAGAAGACACAGCTGCGCCGATCGAAGAGCTGGCAACCTTGCTGCAAGATATCCCTGCCGCGCGCTTGTATGAAGAGTCGCTCAAAATGCTCCAATCCGGGCATGGGCTCGAGACCTATCATCTTATGCGTGAGTACAACTTGTTCCAGCAGTTATTCCCAACCATCGCGGAATACTTTACTGACGACTACTCTTCGCCTACTGAACAGATGTTAGATTTGGTCCTCGACTCGACTGATCAGCGCATCGAAGAGGGCAAACGCATCAACCCAGCCTTTATGTTCGCCGCGATGTTGTGGTATCCACTGCAAGAGCGCGCTCAATTATTGATGGAAAAGCGTAAACTCTCTTATTACGACGCCATTATGGAAGCGAGCAACTACGTACTTGATGAGCAAGTGCGCACCATCGCTATCCCGCGCCGCCATACCGCGACTATTCGTGAAATTTGGCAGCTGCAATTGCGTCTGCCACGCCGCAGCGGTAAACGCGCTTTCCGCCTAATGGAGCTCAACAAGTTCCGTGCAGGGTTCGATTTCTTAGAAATGCGTGGAGAGATTGAACAAGGCGATACGCAACTGCTAGCGAAATGGTGGCAAACGTTCCAAAATGCCGGACGCAATATGCGCCAGGCGATGGTGGCCGATCTCGATGCCAGCAGTGAAGGTCAGCCAAGACAGCGCCGCCGCAAGAGCAGTCGTAAGAAAAAGCCAAAGGCGTCATCATGATGCGTGTGTTCATTGCTGTTGGGAGCAACCTCAGCTCGCCAGTAGCACAAGCCAATGCCGCTATCGAAGCGCTCAAAACCCTGCCTAAATCGCAGTTCGTTTGTCCTTCGTCACTCTATAGCAGCACGCCGATGGGGCCACAAAACCAACCCGACTACATTAACGCCGTGGTTGAGATCAACACAGAATTAACGCCACTTGAACTACTTGATTGCACCCAAGCGATTGAACTAGAGCAAGGGCGTGTCCGTAAGGAAGAGCGTTGGGGCCCAAGAACCCTAGATCTCGATATCCTTCTTTATGGCAATGAGGTGATGGATTCCGAGCGACTGACCGTTCCTCACTATGGAATGAAAGAGCGCGAATTTGTGCTCTACCCGCTTGCTGAGATCGCACCAAATTTAACCCTCCCATGTGGGACCAGACTGGAAGACTTACTCAAAGTCGTCGAGCAAAACGGTCTGCGTATTTGGCAATCATAGCCAACTCCTGTAAGGATAAATCATGAAAAAAATTACCATCAATGACCTGATGACTTGGAAGCAAGAAGGTCGTAAGTTTGCCACTTCTACGGCCTATGATGCGAGCTTCGCACAGTTGTTTGAAAGCCAAGAGATGCCTGTCCTGCTTGTCGGTGACTCACTAGGCATGGTGCTACAAGGCACACGTGACACACTGCCCGTGACGGTAGATGACATCGCCTATCATACTCGCTGTGTCCGCGCCGGTAGCCCAAACTGCCTACTGATGGCCGACATGCCGTTTATGAGCTATGCCACGCCAGAGCAAGCTTGCGAAAATGCCGCAAAGCTAATGCGCGCAGGGGCAAACATGGTAAAAATTGAAGGTGGCGATTGGTTAGTCGACACAGTGAAAATGCTGACAGAGCGCGCGGTCCCAGTGTGTGCCCACCTTGGTCTTACCCCGCAGTCAGTCAACATTTTCGGCGGCTTTAAGGTGCAAGGCCGTGAGCAAGATAAAGCTGACCGTATGGTGCGCGACGCCTTAGCGCTACAAGAAGCAGGCGCGCAAGTTGTGCTGCTTGAGTGCGTACCAAAAGACCTTGCAGCGCGCATCACTGAAGTGTGTGATGTGCCGGTGATTGGCATTGGCGCGGGTAATGTCACTGATGGACAAATTTTGGTGATGCACGATATGTTTGGTATCGCCGCGAACTACATGCCTAAGTTTTCAAAGAACTTCCTTGCTGAAACCGGTGACATGCGTCAAGCGGTGGCGAAATACAAGCAAGACGTTGAGAGCGGTGCGTTCCCAGACGACGCCCACACCATTGCTTAAGGATCACAGCTATGCAAACTTTTGCTGAAATTGCTGCGCTTCGCGAGCAAATCAAACAATACAAACGTGAAGGGCGCAGGATTGCATTTGTCCCTACCATGGGTAATTTGCACGAAGGCCATCTAACCTTAGTTCGCAAAGCGCGTGAACACGCAGACATCGTGGTGGTGAGCATCTTTGTCAATCCAATGCAGTTTGATCGTGCTGACGATCTGAATAACTACCCGCGTACGTTAGAAGACGATCTGAGCAAGCTGAGCGCTGAAGCGGTTGAGCTGGTCTTTACCCCTACGCCAGAGATCATCTATCCGCAAGGTGTCGAGAACCAAACCTCAGTTGAAGTGCCTGGCCTATCCAGTATGTTAGAGGGCGCTTCTCGCCCTGGCCATTTCCGCGGCGTCGCCACTGTGGTCACCAAACTGTTTAATATCGTGCAGCCTGACGTGGCCTGCTTTGGCGAGAAAGACTTCCAACAACTTGCTGTGATCCGCAAAATGGTCGAAGACTTAGCGATGGACATTGAGATCATCGGTGTGGCAACCGTACGCGAAATGGACGGCCTCGCCATGAGCTCACGCAACGGTCTGCTCACACTCGATGAGCGCCAACGTGCGCCAGTTCTGGCTCGCACGATGCGCTGGATCAGCAGCGCCATCCGCGGCGGTCGCGATGACTATGCCTCTGTCATTGAAGATGCCAGTGACCAACTGCGAGCGGCCGGGTTACAGCCGGATGAAATCTTTATTCGCGATGCACGAACGCTGCATGCGATCACCGCAGAAACGACTCAGGCAGTGATCTTAATGTCGGCCTTCTTGGGCAAAGCTCGACTGATAGATAACCAAGTGGTGGACTTGGTGATTGATAGCAAGGATGAAGACCCTCATTCCGCGCAGTCAGCAAACGCAGAATAACGTCGAAAAACAAAAAGGCTTGGTGCAATACACCAAGCCTTTTGTTTACAGCGAGAGTAAAAGATTAACTTCTGAGACCTATCCCTTTGGTTACTAAGTAATGGGCGACTGCATACAAAGCAACAACAAACACACTCAGCACGCCAAATGAAGTAACGATTCCCACGTCCGACACTCCCAAGAAACCATATCGAAACGCGTTCACCATGTAGACAATCGGATTGATTTTCGACACCCCTTGCCAAAACTCGGGCAACAGACTGATCGAGTAGAATACCCCACCCAAATAAGTCAGTGGCGTTAACACGAATGTCGGAATGATTGAGATATCATCAAAGGTTTTAGCGTACACAGCGTTGATCAACCCACCCAGAGCAAACACCACCGAGGTCATAAAGACGGTGGCGACAATGATGCCCCAATGTTCAACCTGAAGATCAACGAATAACAAAGAAACACAAGTGACGATTGCACCCACCAATAAACCACGGGTCACACCGCCCATCACATAACCCGCGATAATCACGTAATTAGGGACCGGCGCAACCAGTAACTCTTCGATGTTCTTCTGTAACTTGGCACTAAAAAACGACGAAGCCACATTCGAGTAAGAGTTAGTGATCACCGACATCATGATCAGGCCTGGCACAATATACTCCATGTAGCTGAAACCGTTCATCTGGCCGATGCGAGATCCAATCAAGTTGCCAAAGATAATGAAGTAAAGCGTCATAGTGATCGCTGGTGGCACCAAAGTTTGCACCCAAATACGGGTGAAGCGATTGATCTCTTTGCCTAGCAAGCTGCGAAACGCAACCCAATAGAGACGATACATATTATTTATCCCCTTCACGAACAATACTGACAAACAACTCTTCAAGGCGGTTGGCTTTATTACGCATCGATAGCACCTTGATGCCTTGCGCAGACAACTGAGCAAAAATATCGTTCAGCCCCCGGGTTTTCTCAATCTCGATTTCAAGCGAGCCCGAAACCAATTGCTGTTTAATCACACCATCGAGCTTGGGCTCTGGCGCGCCCTCTTCCAAATCGAGGATAAAGGTTTCTACTTGCAGCTTACTGAGTAGGCTCTTCATCGTGGTGTTTTCGATCAGCTCGCCTTTATTGATAATGCCGATATTGCGACACAGCATTTCCGCTTCTTCAAGATAATGGGTGGTGAGAATGATCGTGATGCCCAGTTCAGAGTTAATCTCTTTTAGAAACGCCCACATTGAGCGGCGCAATTCGATATCGACCCCAGCAGTCGGCTCATCGAGGATCAGCAATTGTGGTTCGTGCATAAGTGCACGAGCAATCATCAAACGGCGCTTCATGCCTCCCGATAGATTGCGCGAACGTTCATCACGCTTTTGCCACAGATCGAGCTTAGTTAAGTACTTTTTTGCTCTCTCTTTAGCGATAGCTTTCGGCACGCCATAATAGCCTGCTTGCTGTAAGACAATTTGCTCCACTGTCTCAAACTGATTGAAGTTAAACTCTTGCGGCACCAATCCTAAATTTTGCTTGGCGAGTTCAAGATCGCTATCAATGTCATAGCCAAATACTTTCACTCTCCCCGAGGTCTTGTTGACCAGTGATGAGATCACGCCGATCGTGGTCGATTTACCGGCACCATTAGGGCCAAGTAGCGCGTAAAAGTCCCCTTTTTCCACATTGAGACTGATGCCCTTCAACGCTTCAAAGCCACCTGCATAGGTTTTTCTTAGCTGTTCAATTTCTAACGCATACATAGATTCTTGCCATTGCTCCCACTAAAACGCTGTTCAGTTTATCGTTGAGAAACGATGATTACAATTAAACCTTTCGAATATTTTGGAAATAATAAATACCGCGATTGAGCAAACAAAAAAGCGCTTTGATCTGACCAACCAAAGCGCTTTTGTACCTCAAGTTAGGTTAAATCACGTAAGTGGATTGCTCATCACCATTGACGTGTTTTACCGCCGCATTCAGCGCCTCATAGCGGAACTTAAAGCAGTTGTGTTCGGCGATAAGGTCAAGCACGTGGAACTTCTCTAGTTGCTGACGCGTTTTCTCATTTGGACATAGCAGGTAAACCTGACACTGTGCGTCTAGGGCGTCTTTGATTGCGTTCTCAAGAGCCAGGCCAACGGTCACATCGATCATCGGTACATCGGTCAGATCCAGGATCATCACCTCGTAGTCCGAGATCGTGGTGTGTTGGCGTGAAATCGCTTTGGAGACACTGAAGATCATCGGCCCAGAGAGATAGAAAAACAGCACTTTTCCGTTCGCTTTATCGAGCAAACCACGTTCGCTATCTGTCAGCGGTACGTCGTTGTCATCAGCATCACTGATTGCCTTGACTTGGCGAGCTTGCTCGCGGCTCAGGCGCTCAATGATAATGATGTTGGAGATAAAGACTCCCAGACCAACCGCTGCAATCAAGTCAACAAAGACGGTCAATAGCATCACGCCATACATGATTGCCATGCCAGAGAAGCTGACTCGATGGGCGCGCTGGATAAAGCTCCAGTCAAGAATGTTGAATCCGACATACACCGCAATACCCGCCAAGACTGCCATCGGAATTGGCTCAGTCAGCCCTCCCGCGACTAATACCACCAAAGCAAGCACTAACGCACGGATCACACCAGACAAGGGGGAACGCGCACCAACTTGAATATTGGTCACCGTGCCCATGGTAGCGCCCGCTCCGGGTAGTGCGCCAAATAGGCCAGAAATCATGTTGGCCAAGCCTTGACCACGCAGCTCTTTATCTGAGTCATGCTCTTTACGTGTTAGCGAGTCGCCAATGACCGCGGTAAGCAAGGTATCGATACAGCCCAAAGTGCCTAGAACAAGGGCATCTATCACCATTTCAGTGAACACTGCACTATCAAAGTGTGGAATGACCAGCGAAGGAAGTCCGGCTGGGATCTCGCCAATGCGACGAATGGCATCGGTATCGAACAGGATCATTGACAGCAATGTCACTGCAACCAACGCAACTAATTGGGCAGGCACATATTTGCGATATTTTTTGGGAAAGAAGAACAGGATCCCCAGCGTCAGCAAACCAAGAAACAGCTCGCTAAATTTCATATTGCTGATGATATCAGGGATAGCGGCTAAGGTGCCTGTTACCCCACCGGGAGGCGCCGCCTGGCCTAATAGTGGTGATATCTGAAGGATAATCAGAATGACACCGATACCCGACATAAAACCTGAGACCACACTGTAAGGCATCAAGGTGACATACTTACCCAACTTGAGTGTGCCGAGTAAAATTTGGAAGGCGCCGGCCATCATCACCACAGTGAAGGTCATGGCCATACCCGTTTCGGGATACTTAGCCATCATACCGGTTAAGACCGCGGTCATGATCACGGTCATCGGCCCGGTTGGCTCAGAGATTAAAGTGTTCGAGCCACCAAATAGCGCGGCAAATAAGCCGACCATAATCGCGCCCCATAGGCCAGCTTCAGCGCCCGCCCCCGAGGCCACACCAAAAGCTAAAGCTAGGGGTAGCGAAATGATCGCTGTGGTAACCCCACCAAACGCATCTCCTTTGAGATTGACATCTGCAAAACGACTAGCGAACACGACTGTACTCCATTTCATGTTATGTCCGAACACGTTAAGGCCAGCGAACGGGTTCTCCCGTCACTGGCACGCATCGATACAAATACGACATCTTAGTTTGTGGGTTGTTCTCGCGCCGATGATCGGGGAAAATAACCCTATAAATTGTAGGAAAAATAACAAAAATGTAATCAACTTGCTGCGAAATATCGCTAAGCTCCCTACTCTATCAAATGTTTCTGGTTGGAGATAAGGGTTAAACCCATCTCATTCATTTGACGATATAACCAATAGTTAGGATAGCAGCTAAGTTTATGATTTTTCATCCTCAAACACGTCAGATGAGTACCTGTTCAGCCATTTTTAGCAGGAAGGAAATTGTAACATTGTGTATAGTGATGCAAGAATTTTTTAAGGGTTGCTACTAAGATGCCGGAAATAAAACAGCTGTTTGAGAATAACTCCAAGTGGTCTCAATCTATTACTGCAGAACGCCCCGAATATTTCACTAAATTAGAAGAAGGACAAAGCCCTGAGTTTTTATGGATTGGCTGTTCAGATAGCCGTGTTCCCGCAGAGCGATTGACAGGACTCTACTCTGGTGAACTCTTTGTGCACCGTAACGTAGCTAACCAAGTCATTCATACCGACCTCAACTGCTTATCTGTGGTTCAATACGCGGTAGATGTGCTGAAGGTGAAACACGTCATTGTCTGTGGTCACTACGGTTGTGGCGGGGTCAATGCGGCGATTGACAACCCGCAGCTCGGTTTGATCAACAACTGGCTACTGCACATCCGCGACATCTATTTCAAGCACAGAGATTACCTTGACCAAATGAACGCACAAGACCGCGCCGACAAACTTGGTGAAATCAATGTGGCGGAGCAAGTTTATAATCTTGGGAACTCCACCATTATGCAGAGCGCTTGGGAGCGCGGACAAGACGTAGAAATCCATGGTGTGGTGTACGGCATCGCCGACGGCAAGTTGCAATACCTAGGCGTGCGCTCCAACTCAAGAGCCTCGGTCGAAACCTCTTATCGCAGAGCGATGGAGACGATTCTCAATCGTCAACACAAACTGCTTTGTCGTTAAACGCTGACACAAAAACGCCCGCAAAAGCGGGCGTTTTTATTTCAACCAATGTCACCAGTTTTCGGCCACTCGATTACTCTTGCGGGACGACTTTACCGATGAAAGGCAGGTGGCGATATTTCTGCGCATAGTCGATGCCCACACCAACCACGAACTCATCGGGAATTTCAAAGCCAATCCACTCTACCGGTACTTGCACTTCACGACGTGATGGCTTGTCTAGCAGGGTACAAATAGCGATAGACTTAGGCTCACGTAGTGAAAGGATCTCTTTGATCTTGTTGAGGGTATTACCGGTATCGATAATGTCTTCAACGATTAGAACATCTTTG
The DNA here is from genome assembly GCF_023195835.1 of Vibrio sinaloensis. NCBI lineage: Bacteria > Pseudomonadati > Pseudomonadota > Gammaproteobacteria > Vibrionales > Vibrionaceae > Vibrio > Vibrio sinaloensis. The sequence continues at coordinate 2,533,999 of NZ_CP096199.1, forward strand.
CCTTTAATGTCATCATCTAAGTCTTTCAAGATACGTACGTCACGCGAGCTTTCCATCGTATTGCCGTAGCTTGATGCGGTCATAAAGTCTACCTGATGAGTCAGTTCGATGTTACGCGCTAGGTCGGCCATAAAAACGAATGAGCCACGTAACAAACCAACCAAGACTAAGTCTTCACTCCCTTGATAGTGTTGAGTGATTTGTTTGCCTAATTCACGTACTCGATCCTGAACTTCTTGCTCAGAAATCATGACTTCTACTGTATGTTTCATACTGATCTCATTTCTGCGTTGGCCGTATTGAGCTTGAGGGTAATCGCTCAACACCTGTCTGATACTTGAGGCGCACAGTCTACCATCCCACAGCGTTGAGAAAAACGTTTGCCTAAAAATAATCCCTATTGTTGGTCAGAAACAACCACTCAGTTTCATACCATATTAACAATTCTGATTATAAAATAGCCGTAAACCGTTGACCTTATTGATATGCACCATTACACTCATAGAGCGTCATGCAATTTATATAATACTAATTAGGGCAAAGCCCAATAAATACAAACAACTCAATTGGCAAGGAAATTAACTATGGACTCTATAGCGAAAAGACCGCGCACGCGTCTATCTCCTCAAAAGCGTAAACAGCAGCTAATGGACATCTCCCTTGAGGTGTTCGCACGTCGCGGTATCGGCCGTGGCGGTCACGCTGATATTGCAGAGATTGCACAAGTCTCTGTTGCCACCGTGTTCAACTACTTCCCGACACGTGAAGACTTAGTCGATGAAGTGCTCAACTACGTGGTGCGTCAGTTCTCAAACTTTCTCTCTGACACGATCGATTTGGATCTGCACGCTAAACAGAACCTCAGCAACCTAACATCCGCTATGGTTGAGTTGGTGCTGAATGACTGTCACTGGCTGAAAGTCTGGTTCGAATGGAGCGCATCAACCCGTGATGAAGTATGGCCGCTGTTCGTATCGACCAACCGCACAAACCAGCTATTAGTGCAAAACATGTTCGCCAAAGCGATGGAACGTGGTGAGGTATGCGATCAACACGATCCAGCAGAGCTGGCAACCCTGTTCCACGGTATTTTCTATTCATTGTTCATTCAAGCGACTCGTACTCAAGATGAAGCGATGATGGAAAGACTCACTGCCAACCATCTGGACATGCTGTGCATCTACAAACACGCGAAAAATAACGAATAGCGATGTCAAGCTCACTGATGCCAGTGGGCTTGTTGTTGACTCACAAATGAAAAAACCGCTGAACAATCAGCGGTTTTTTATTAATTCTAAGCGAGAATTACTTCTTCTTTTTCGCTTTTGGGTTTGGCAGGTCAGTGATGGTACCTTCGAACACTTCAGCCGCTAGACCAACAGACTCATGTAGAGTCGGGTGAGCGTGAATCGTTAGAGCGATATCTTCTGCATCACAACCCATTTCGATAGCCAGACCGATTTCACCTAGGAGTTCACCACCGTTGGTACCAACGATAGCACCACCGATAACACGGTGAGTGTCTTTGTCGAAGATTAGCTTAGTCATGCCGTCAGAGCAGTCTGATGCGATTGCACGACCCGATGCAGCCCATGGGAATGTCGCTGTTTCGTAGTTGATGCCTTCCGCTTTCGCCTCTTTCTCAGTCTTACCAACCCAAGCCACTTCTGGCTCAGTGTAAGCAATTGAAGGAATCACTTTAGGGTCGAAGTAGTGCTTCTTACCCGCAATCACTTCTGCAGCAACGTGACCTTCATGCACACCTTTGTGAGCAAGCATTGGTTGGCCAACGATATCACCGATAGCAAAGATGTGAGGAACATTAGTGCGCATCTGCTTATCAACGTTGATGAAACCACGCTCATCGATTTCCAGACCCGCTTTCTCGCCGTCGATTAGCAGACCATTTGGTACACGACCGATAGCAACAAGTACCGCATCGTAACGCTCAGCTTCAGCAGGGGCTTTCTTACCTTCCATTGAAACGTAGATACCGTCTTCTTTCGCTTCAACTGCTGTCACTTTGGTTTCTAGCATTAGGTTGAACTTGTTCTTCACACGCTTAGTGTAAACTTTAACAATGTCTTTATCGGCTGCTGGGATAACTTGGTCGAACATCTCAACCACGTCTACTTTAGAACCCAGAGACTGGTATACCGTACCCATTTCTAGACCGATGATACCACCACCCATGATAAGTAGTTTTCCAGGCACTTCTTTTAGCTCTAGTGCGTCAGTTGAGTCCCAGATACGAGGATCTTCGTGTGGAATAAATGGCAGTTTGATAGGACGAGAGCCTGCTGCGATGATCGCGTTGTCGAAGTTAACCGTGGTTGACTCGCCTTCACCTTCTACCAGGATAGAATTAGGGCCAGTAAATTTACCGTAACCGTTAACCACGTTCACTTTACGCATCTTAGCCATACCGCCAAGACCACCAGTAAGCTGGTTAACCACTTTTTCTTTCCAGATACGAATCTTGTTGATATCAGTTTGTGGCTCACCAAAAACAACACCATGATCAGCCATCGCTTTCGCTTCTTCGATAACTTTTGAGACGTGCAGTAGCGCTTTTGATGGGATACAACCCACGTTCAGACATACACCACCTAGGGTGCTGTAACGCTCGATAAGTACAGTTTCAAGACCTAAGTCCGCACAACGGAATGCCGCGGAGTAACCAGCAGGACCAGAACCAAGTACAACAACTTGGGCTTTAATTTCTTTGCTCATTGTGACCTCTTGTAGTCATTATCCCTAACAGGCTGAGTGGGTATGGATTCACTATGTTCAAGTCAGTTTGTTTTAAACAGTTATTTTCAGACCGCCAACAGTTTACAGAGATGTTAATGGAGTGAAAAGTAAATCCATTTAGCCTGTGAGCTAGACGACAATTCGCTTGAGAAAACCTGATTGAGGGTAAAGTCTGCAATCAAATTGTCAGATAGTTATTGGTAATAGAGGCGGCTGTCATGCCGCCTCTAAGTCATCCCATCTTGATTAAAGAACTAGACGACGGATATCTGATAGTGCACCGTTTAGGAAGGTAATGAAGCGCGCACCTTCCGCACCATCGATCACACGGTGGTCGTATGATAGAGACAGTGGAAGCTGTAGACGCGGTTCGAATTCTTTACCGTTCCATACAGGTTTCATTTCAGACTTAGACACACCTAGGATGCCTACCTCTGGCGCGTTAACGATTGGAGTAAACGCCGTACCACCAATGCCACCAAGACTAGAGATAGTGAAACAACCGCCCTGCATGTCAGCAGCAGTTAGCTTACCTGCACGGGCTTTCTTAGAAACAGCCATCAACTCTTCAGAAAGCTCGTAAATTCCTTTCTTGTTCACGTCTTTGAACACAGGAACCACTAGGCCATTTGGTGTATCTACCGCGATACCAATATTCACGTACTTCTTCAGAATTAGGCTTTCACCATCTTCTGATAGAGAAGAGTTGAACGCAGGGAACGCTTCTAGTGCTTTAGCCGCCGCTTTCATGATGAACACAAGTGGCGTGATCTTCATGCCTGAGTCTTTCTTCGCTTCAATCGCGTTCTGCTCTTTACGGAATGCTTCTAGCTCAGTGATATCTGCGTTGTCCCACTGAGTAACATGCGGGATCATTACCCAGTTACGATGTAGGTTTGCACCAGAGATCTTCTTAATGCGTGATAGCGGCTGAGTTTCAGTCTCACCAAACTTGCTGAAGTCAACTTTCGGCCATGGCAGTAGACCAAGAGCAGCACCATCACCTTTGCCAGATGCCGCAGCACCTGCACCCGATTCAAGACGCTTAAGCGCTTCTTTAACGTAAGATTGTACGTCTTCTTTTAGAATACGATTCTTACGACCGCTGCCTTTAACCTTAGCAAGGTTAACGCCAAACTCACGAGCGATACGACGAACAACTGGAGACGCGTGAGCGTACTCGTGATTTTCTTGGAAATCACCAGTAGAGGCTGCCGGAGCTGCTGCCGCTGGAGCTTCTGCTTTAGGCGCTGACGCCGCAGGTGCTGCTGCCGCTGGAGCCGCTACTGGTGCTGCACCCGCCACTTCGCCTTCCGTTGTAGAGAAAATCATGATTAGAGAGCCAGTTGACACTTTGTCGCCAGCCGCAATCTTGATTTCTTTAACAGTTCCTGCAAATGGAGCAGGCACTTCCATTGACGCTTTGTCGCCTTCAACAGTGATCAGAGATTGCTCTTCTTCCACTGTATCGCCAACCGCAACCATGATTTCAGTCACTTCGACTTCGTCGCCACCGATATCAGGAACGTTCACTTCTTTGGCTGCTGCGGCCGGCGTTCCGGATGCTGCCGGAGCTGCTGCCGCAGGAGCTTCAGCTGCCGCTGGAGCGCTTGAACCTGCCGTTTCAAAGACCATGATTAGAGAGCCAGTCGTGACTTTATCGCCAACTGCTACTTTTATCTCTTTTAGAGTACCTGCGAATGGTGCTGGTACTTCCATAGAAGCTTTGTCACCTTCAACAGTCAGAAGAGATTGCTCTTCTTCGATGCTGTCGCCGATCGCTACCATGATTTCAGTCACTTCAACTTCGTCGCCACCGATATCTGGTACGTGAACTTCTTTCAGTTCTGCCGCTGCTGCTGGAGCTGGAGCCGCTGCTGGAGCTGCTTCTGCCGCAGGAGCAGGTGCAGCGTCTGCTGCACCCGGAGCGCCGGCCGCCTCGGCTTCGAAAATCATGATTAGAAAACCAGTAGAAACCTTGTCGCCTTCTGCAACTTTGATTTCTTTAACGATACCCGCTGTCGATGCAGGCACTTCCATAGAAGCTTTATCGCCTTCAACTGTGATAAGAGACTGCTCTTCTTCAACCTTGTCGCCAACGCTTACAAGAATCTCAGTAACTTCAACCTCATCCGCACCGATGTCTGGTACATTAATTTCGATTGCCATTTCTTATCTACCTTCTTAATTAAGCGTATAGCGGGTTTGTTTTCTCAGTGTCGATGTCGAACTTCTTGATTGCTTCTGCAATCACAGATTTCTCAACTTCGCCACGTTTTGCAAGTTCAGTCAGCGCTGCGACGACTACGTAACCTGCGTTCACTTCGAAGTGACGACGTAGGTTTTCACGGCTGTCTGAACGACCAAAGCCGTCAGTACCCAGAACTTTGTAAGACTCAGCAGGAATGAATGCACGAACCTGCTCTGCGTAGTTCTTCATGTAGTCAGTCGCTGCGATTGCTGGCTCAGTACCCATAACCGTTTGAATGTATGGTACTTGCGCTTCAGCTTCTGGGTGAAGCATGTTGAAACGCTCCGCCGCTTGACCGTCACGAGTCACTTCGTTGAATGACGTTACTGAGTAAACATCAGACGCAACGCCGTAATCATCGCTTAGAATTTGCGCCGCTTTACGTACTTCGTTCATGATAGTACCTGAGCTCATTAGCTGAACTTTACCTTTGTCGCCTGCGTAAGTTTCTAGCTTGTAGATACCCTTACGGATGCCTTCTTCTGCGCCTTCTGGCATTGCTGGCATTGCGTAGTTTTCGTTCATTAGCGTTAGGTAGTAGAACACGTTCTCTTGATCAGGACCGTACATGCGACGGATACCGTCTTGCATGATGACCGCGACTTCGTACGCGAAGGTTGGGTCGTAAGAGATACAGTTAGGAACCGTACCCGCCATGATGTGCGAGTGACCATCTTCGTGCTGTAGACCTTCACCGTTCAGCGTTGTACGACCAGCCGTTGCACCTAGTAGGAAACCACGTGCTTGTTGGTCACCCGCCATCCACGCCATGTCGCCCACACGTTGGAAACCGAACATTGAGTAGTAGATGTAGAACGGAATCATTGGAAGATCGTTAGTCGAGTATGACGTCGCCGCAGCAACCCATGACGACATCGCGCCTAGCTCGTTGATACCTTCCTGTAGAACCTGACCTGATGTAGCCTCTTTGTAGTAAGAAACGATGTCACGGTCTTGAGGTGTGTAGTTCTGGCCGTGCGGGTTGTAAATACCGATTTGACGGAACAGACCTTCCATACCGAATGTACGCGCTTCGTCGGCAATGATAGGAACGATGTTCTTACCAATGTTCTTGTTCTTCAGTAGAACGTTAAGTGCACGTACGAATGCCATAGTAGAAGAGATATCACGCTTCTGCTCTTCAAGTAGTGGCTTGAATTCTTCTAGCTCAGGAATAACCAGTTCTTGAGTGAAGTTTGGCAGACGCTGTGGCGTGTAGCCGTGTAGCGCTTTACGACGAGCGTGTAGGTATTCGTACTCTTTTGAACCTTCTTCAAGTTTCAGGTACGGAAGCTCTTTCACTGCTTCGTCAGTTAGGATGTCTTGTAGACCTAGACGATCACGTAGATGCAGTACGTGAGTCATATCCATCTTCTTAACTTGGTGAGCGATGTTCTTACCTTCAGCCGCTTCACCCATGCCGTAACCTTTCACTGTCTTAGCTAAGATTACCGTTGGTTTGCCTTTGGTTTGCTCTGCGTTTTTGTAAGCTGCGTACAGCTTAGAAGAGTCATGACCACCGCGCTTAAGTGCGAAGATTTCGTCATCTGTCATGTCAGCAACAAGGGCCGCTGTTTCTGGGTACTTACCGAAGAAGTGCTCACGTACGTACGCACCATCTTTCGCTTTGAACGTTTGGTAATCGCCATCGATAGTTTCGTTCATAAGCTGTAGTAGCTTACCCGTGGTGTCTTTTGCTAGAAGAGAATCCCAGTTGTTACCCCAGATAACCTTCACTACGTTCCAGCCAGCACCTTTGAACAGACCTTCAAGTTCTTGAATGATCTTACCGTTACCCATTACTGGGCCGTCGAGACGCTGCAAGTTACAGTTGATTAGGAAACATAGGTTGTCTAGTTTCTCACGCGCAGCGAAAGAGATAGCACCACGTGATTCTGGCTCATCCATCTCACCGTCACCTAGGAACGCATATACGCGCTGCTCAGATGTATCTTTTAGACCACGGCCTTCTAGGTACTTGAGGAAACGAGCTTGGTAGATAGAAGCGATTGGACCTAGGCCCATCGATACCGTTGGGAACTGCCAGAACTCAGGCATCAGTTTCGGGTGCGGGTATGATGGAAGACCTTTGCCATCGACTTCTTGGCGGAAGTTGTCTAGCTGCTCTTCAGTCAGACGACCTTCAACGAATGCGCGAGAGTAGATACCTGGTGAGATGTGACCTTGGTAGTAAACTAGGTCGCCACCGTCCTTCTCGTTTGGAGCACGGAAGAAGTGGTTGAAACATGTTTCGTAGAATGCAGCAGAAGACTGGAAAGACGCCATGTGGCCGCCTAGCTCTAAGTCTTTCTTCGATGCACGTAGAACGATCATAATCGCGTTCCAGCGGATGATAGAACGAATACGACGCTCAAGTGTGGTGTCACCTGGGTAAGCTGGTTCTTGGTCTGCAGGAATCGTGTTGATGTAGTTAGTTGTGATACCTGTTGGCATATCAACACCGTCTAGACGTGCTTTGTCTAGAACTTGCTCTAATAGGTATTGAGCACGTTCTACACCTTCTTCACGTACAACTGACTCAAGTGCTTGTAGCCATTCTTGAGTTTCCAGTGCATCTACGTCATGCTTCAAATCAGACATGGCGATCTATCCTTCTATTGGTTGGATCTAGTTATTTAAAGTAACCGTTCTTGTTTTAAGAATCGTTACCTTGCTGAATTCGACGCAAAGAGCGCTCTCTGCGCGACTCTTCACGAGTCAAATCCAACAATGTTTCTTCAATATAAGCTAAGTGTGAATGAGACATTTCACGCGCCTTTTCCGGCTGACCAGAAACAATCGCATCCACGATATTAGCTCGGTGTTTACTTACTTTCTCGACCACTTCTTCGCGGCGATGTAAGAGCTTTAAATTCTGTAAGACATTTTGCTCAAGCAAAGGCGCCAAACTGCGCACAATGTGCAACAGCACCACGTTGTGCGCAGCTTCAGTTAAAGCAATCAGAAACTGCATGACTGCAGCGGCTTCCGCTTCAACATTTTTTTTGGTCTGCTCTTCGCTGATGTTTTTCAGACAAGCCTGAATACGTGCAAAGTCTTCCTCGGTACCACGAACAGCTGCAAAATAAGCGGCTATACCTTCCATCGCGTGGCGAGTTTCCAGTAAATCCAGCTGCGTTTCGGAGTGACTAGACAGTAAATTTAGCAGAGGATCAGAAAAGCTGGTCCAAATGCTCTCACTGACAAACGTGCCACCGCCTTGACGACGAGTAAGAAGACGCTTCGCTTCGAGGCGTTGTATCGCTTCTCGGATTGAAGGTCGCGAAACATCAAATTGCTTCGCTAATTCTCTCTCGGGTGGCAACTGCTGCCCCGGAGACAATATTCCTTCCACAATCAGCCTTTCTAACTCTTGTTCAATGACATCAGAAAGTTTTGGCTGACGAATCCTTTGATAAGCCATAGTTGTTTTTCTTCTACTCTGTATGCAGTCAATTGGTAATACCAATTCTAAGTTGGCGAGAAAATTAACATAATTAAAACGCAAGTTCCAGTCAAAAATTGACCCAAATCATAGAACAAGCCTAACACCAACACTTTGATAACAATAGTCGATTAAAACATCAATCTAATTGGTCTGACCAATTACAAAATATCAACAGATGGGAATTAACCGTGCTAGGGATCACAGTTTGATTGGTAAGGGGTAGAAAAAGCGAGTGGCGAGTGACGAGTGACGAGTGACGAGTGACGAGTGACGAGTGGCGAGTGGCGAGTGGCGAGTGGCGAGTGGCGAGTGGCGAGTGGCGAGTGGCGAGTGGCGAGTGGCGAGTGGCGAGTGGCGAGTGGCGAGTGGCGAGAAATTTTGAACAACAGATCTCTATTGTCAAGTAACAACTTCTCGTAACTCGCTACTTTGAACTCGCAGGGCGGAGCCCGTCCTAAGCTGCCGCCCTACTTCGCTTCAAGATGATCGATCATCAGCTGCAATGACTGATTGCCGCGAAACTCGTTGATATCAAGCTTGTAGGCTAAACGAACGGTTTTGACCGACGCATCAGGCCAACGTCGCAAGTCTACATTGAACGCAATACCGTCGATCATAATATTGGTTGGATGGCCTTTGTAGAGTGGTTCAAGCATCAGCTTTAGATGTTTTTCTCCCACCAACTTTTGGTGCAACACTTTGAATTCACCATCAAACAGCGGCTCTGGAAACGCTTGTCCCCAAGGACCACCAGCACGAAGCATTTCTGCAGTATGCATTGAAAACTCTTCCGGTTTCAGCTCACCATCAGAGAGCAGTACGCCTTTCAATGCAGCCTCGTCGAGTTCCTGTTTTACCGCTTGATCAAACAGCTGGGCAAAGCGCTCAAAGTTTTGCTCCATTATGGTTAAACCTGCGGCCATCGCATGACCACCAAACTTGATGATCAAGCCTGGATTCTGGGTATCTATTCGATCCAGCACATCACGCATGTGCAAGCCTGGAATAGAACGACATGAGCCTTTAATCGCGCCATCGCCACCATCAGCAAAAGCAATCACAGGACGGTGAAACTTCTCTTTGACTCTGGATGCAAGAATCCCAATCACCCCTTGGTGCCAGTCTCGCTGGAACAACACCAAGCCATGAGGCATATCTTTGTCGCCAAATTGTAGCCGCTCACAAAAAGCCATGGCTTCTTGTTTCATGCCCTCTTCAATTTCTTTGCGGGTCTGGTTTAAGCCATCTAACTCGCTGGCCATTCTCCGCGCAGCATGAATATTGTTACTCAGCAGCAATTCAACCCCGAACGACATATCGTCCAAGCGGCCCGCCGCATTGATACGTGGCCCAAGAGCAAAACCAAAGTCTGAAGCCACCAAGCGACGCGCATCACGCTTAGCCACTTCGATCAGTGCCTGAATGCCCGGTCGTGCTTTTCCCGCCCGAATACGCTGCAACCCTTGATGAACCAAAATCCGATTGTTTTCATCCAAAGGCACCACATCGGCAACCGTCCCCAGCGCCACCAAATCAATCAGCTCCATTAACTTAGGTTCAGCCATGCCTTGCTGAGCAAACCACCCAGACTTTCGCATATGCACGCACAGCGCCATCATCAAATAAAACGCGACCCCAACGCCTGCCAGTGCTTTAGAAGGGAAAGCGCACTGTTGTAAGTTCGGGTTGACCATGGCATCCACTGGCGGTAGTTCGTGGCCTGGTAGGTGATGGTCGGTGACCAACACAGTTAACCCTTGCTGCTTGGCATAACGTACCCCTTCGATAGACGAGACGCCGTTGTCCACTGTCATGATCACTTGGGCACCCAGTTCGATCGCTTGGTCGACCACTTCTGGGCTTAATCCATAGCCATCTTCAAACCGATTCGGTACTAAGTAATCAACATTGGTTGAACCGAGCATGCGCAGCGCCAATACCGACAACGCCGAGCTTGTTGCGCCATCGGCATCAAAGTCTCCGACCACAATAATACGCTGCTGAGTTTGAATTGCGGTAAACAGCAGCTCAACGGCAGCGTCGATGCCATGCAGTTTTTGATAGGAGTGCAGCGCCCTTGCCGTGGTTTCAAGCTGTTCAACTTGGGTAATTCCACGGGCGATGTAAATGCGCTTGAGTAACGGCGCTATGGAGTCTGGAAGAAGGCTTAAGTCGACTTCGGGTCTACGTTGAATTTCTATCATATAGGAGTATTTGAGCCTCGATTGAGGCTCACTTTCTGACTAAGTTAGATTTGCTTAAGACGTTGAAACAGCTGCGCTGGAGGCAGATAGCCGCCAACCATTTCACCATTAGGTAGGAAAATAGCCGGGGTACCGCTGATGCCTAACTCTCGCCCTAGGGCATGATGTTGCTGAATGACGGTTTGGTACTTGGCTAGATTATCGCCTGTCTTGGGAAACTGGCGATTGACCTTACCATTATGCATCGCTGTCTGCGGATCGTCTGACGCCCAAATCGCAGCCATTTGATCCGCGACCATGCCAGTCGCTCCCTGACGAGGAAACGCCATGTAACGCACGGTAATACCTAAGTCATTATAGCCCTGCATTTGGTTGTGCAGTTTCACACAGTAGCCACAGGTAATATCGGTGAAGACGGTCACCACGTATTTTTCATCGGCCGCCTTAAACTCGATCATGCTGTCCTTAAATGCTTCAATTTTCTTGGCATTAATCGGAGCCTGACGTTGAGCAAGGACATCTTGGTACTGACCATTATCGTCCAACGCGTATAAGGTACCAGCAATAAAGTGCTGACCGCTTGGTGAGGCAAACAAGATACCGCCACTGGTTTGCACTTCAACCAGCCCCTCTACATCGGAAGGCACTACGTCTTGTACCTCTAACCCCAGTTTGGAAAAGCGCGCTTCGAGCGCCGCCTTGTCGAATTTCACCTCATTGGCCAGCGCCGATTGCGCCGCAAAAACAAGAGGTAGCGTTAGTAGAGTTATTCGGCGTAGTACGCTCATTCAATTCACCTTAATTAATGTTGCGTCATCCTGTGCGGTTAGGCTCGAGGATGATGTTCACTATGTAGCTGTTTTAATCTTTCGGTCGCTACGTGAGTATAAATTTGTGTTGTCGACAAGTCACTATGCCCCAACAGCATCTGCACCACACGTAAATCGGCCCCGTAGTTGAGTAAATGGGTGGCAAACGCATGGCGAAGTACGTGGGGGGAGAGTAGCTCTGTCTCAATCCCCGCCAACACCGCATAATGTTTAATACGATGCCAGAAAGTCTGTCGTGTCATTTGGCGAGCCCGTTTACTTGGGAAAACCACATCAGAGGTGTTGTCCCCCAGTAATTCAGACCTGCCCTGCTGAAGAAAAGTTTCAATCCAGTCAACGGCGTTTTCTCCCATCGGCACTAAACGCTCTTTACCCCCTTTACCCGTCACGCGCACTACGCCTTGACGCAGGCTGATGTTTTCCATGGTCAGGCTGACCAGTTCGGTCACACGCAATCCGGTGGCATAGAGTAACTCCAACATCGCTTTGTCACGCAGTTCCATCGCGTCATTGGGATCGGGCGCATTCAATAACGCTTCAACCTGCTGCTCACTTAAATCTTTGGGTAAACGTTTTGGTAGTTTGGGGCTGACCAACAACGCACTAGGGTCGTCAGCTCGGATTTTTTCCCGATGCAGGTATTGAAACAGGCGACGAATCGCCGACAGCATGCGCGCACGCGAGGTCTGTTTATAATCTTGGTCTGCAAGCCAAGCTTGATATTCTTGCAAACCAGACAAGCTGATAAAGTCGAGGCGGTAATGATTGGCATCCATCCACTGCAATAGTTTGACCAAATCGTTGCGATACGACGCTAAGGTGTTTTCCGATAGACCGCGCTCCATCCACATCGCATCTAAGAACTGCTCTACGATCCCCTGATCGGGTGACATCTGCTGTGACACAATTAACCTCATCTTTTTGCTCTGCGCTCAAATGTAAGGGGCAGTGGCAAAGAATGCTATAAAAAAACGACTTCCGGTTGGATATTCGCTGCAAAGCTCGCCATTTTGTGGTTAGAATTCACCATCCAGTTTGCAGAAGTTAGAAGAATGCTATGAAAATCGGTCTGTTTTACGGCTCAACCACTTGTTATACCGAAATGGCAGCAGAAAAAATCCGCGCTATCATTGGGGAAGACCTTGTCGATATTCACAACGTTAAAGAGTCGCCACTGTCATTGATGCGCGATTATGATCTTCTTATTCTGGGTATCTCGACATGGGATTTTGGGGAGATCCAAGAGGACTGGAATGAGATATGGGACCAAATCGATGGCATCGATCTAAATGGCAAAACCGTCGCGCTATTCGGTCTCGGCGATCAAGAAGGCTATGGCGAATGGTATCTCGATGCGATGGGACTGCTCCACGATCAACTGAAGACGACAGGGGCGAACCTGATCGGTTACTGGCCAAATGATGACAACTATCAATTTGAAGCGTCAAAAGCGCTGACCGAAGATAAAAGCCAGTTTGTTGGCCTTGCGCTTGATGAAGATTCACAATACGAGCTGAGCGATGAGCGCATCGCAACTTGGGTTGAGCAGATCTTAGTCGAGTATCAAGAGACGCTTTAGAGAAGCGAGAAGCGAGAAGCGAGAAGCGAAAAGCGAAAAGCGAAAAGCGAAAAGCGAAAAGCGAGAAAATTTTCAAGGGTTGGCACATAATGCCAACCTTTTTATTTTCAATAAATTACACCATTATCCCCGTCAGGGAGTCATGACCAAGTTGGAGTTTTCATTAACCAAATAGACAACCCATTAGAGACTCCCCACTCGCTCCTTCGCAATGGAACCATATATAACAGGCCTCTCGAAGGACGAAGTCCGATCTCGATTCTCGAAGCGCAGCGCTCTGACACCTCACATTTGCTTGAACATTCTTCTTTTAAACGTTTAATCCATTGCGGTATCTCACCCAATCAAACACCAGCCCTGGGTCGGTTTTACGCAAAGGGGCAATAAATTGATGCCCAGTAATTCTTGGGAGCGTTATCTCAGGGTAGCGCTTCTGTATCTCGCGGGTGAGTTCAATCAATGCCTGATACTGCTTATCGGTATAAGCGACAAAGTCACTGCCTTCTAGCTCAATGCCAATCGAAAAGTCGTTACAGCGTTCTCTTCCGGCAAAGCTTGATGCTCCCGCGTGCCAGGCTCTGGCACTAAAAGGCACAAACTGCACCACTTCTCCATCACGTCGAATCAAACAGTGAGCAGAGACTCCCATATTGTGAATCACTTGAAAAAATGGGTGTTCATTTGGGTCAAGTTGACCAGTAAAAAACTGCTCGATATACGGCCCACCAAACTGACCAGGCGGTAAACTGATATTATGCACCACCAATAGAGAGATATCCGAACTCTCGGCTCTTTGGTCACAAAACGGAGAAGGGACCTGTCTGGCGCTGGTATACCAACCATCTTCGTCAATCATATCGGGCTCATTGTTGGGGCTATTTATCACTATCTAGCCTGTGATTTTATCCCTTTGGCAATGAAATGCGAGATTAATGGCTGAATTTCGTGTTCAGTCAGCGTATCATGCCCACCTCTTGTCCAACTGCGTATAAGATTTGCGATGAAAAACACACACAACAGCCAAGAACGTCTCGAATATTTGAAACAACAACTTCCTTTAGAGATCGCCCGCGCAGTCGCGGAGACGATTAAGGAAGATCTTGGAGGAACGCTTGATCCTGCCGCTGACATTACCGCAAGTCTGATCCCTGCCGACGCACACAATGAAGCAACCATCATTACCCGAGAAAAAGGGGTATTCTGTGGCCAAGCCTGGGCTGATGAAGTGTTTAAACAACTTGGGGGCGAAGTCAGCATTGAATGGCATGTCCAAGACGGCGATCAAGTCGAGCCAAACCAAGTGTTGTGTACCCTATCGGGCCCAGCGCGCGCACTGCTGACGGGCGAGCGCAATGCGATGAACTTCATTCAAACACTGTCCGGATGTGCGACGGTCACCGCCGAATACGCCGCTCAGCTTGAGGGCACTGGTTGTCGTTTGCTCGACACCCGCAAAACCATTCCCGGTCTGCGTAGCGCACTGAAGTATGCCGTAGCCTGTGGCGGTGGGTTTAATCACCGTATCGGGGTGTTCGATGCGTATTTAATCAAAGAGAATCATATCATCGCAAATGGCGGGATCACTCAAACCATCAAAACGGCGAAACAGCTAAATCCAGGCAAGCCTGTTGAAGTTGAAACAGAGAGCCTAGCCGAGCTACAAGAAGCCATCGAAGCCGGTGCGGATATCATCATGCTCGATAACTTCACCACCGAGATGATGCGTGAAGCGGTTAAGATCAACGCCGGACGCGCAGCACTGGAAAACTCAGGTAACGTGACACTCGATACCATTCGCGAGTATGCGCAAACGGGCGTCGACTACATTTCTGTCGGTGCGCTCACCAAGCACCTAAGAGCGATGGACCTTTCGATGCGTTTTAAATAACGCAGCCCAGAACCCACCACGGAGGCCAATGTGCCTCCGTGTTTGTTTTTAACGGTAAAAAAAACCAGATCCGCCTCTCTTTTTTGTGCATATCCAAAGTGTCATCAAGATGATCGCTCACCGGGTGACTCATAAGTAGCTTGATTGATACTGTAGCCGCCAAGCATCTCAGCCTAGTCTCTGCTAACCAGTCATCAGCCCATGTGAGAGACAATGTATCTAGGACGCGCCAACGGTTTCACTTTGATCGAACTCATGATCGTGGTTGCGGTTATCAGCCTTCTCTCTGCGGTTGCTATTCCGCAGTACCAAGTTTATGTAAAGAAAGCGGCACTCAGTAGCGCATTGACCTCAGCAACCGCCTATAAAGTGTTGATCGAGGACGAAATCGCATTTAGTGGACGATTTCCGGCACTGGCTCGTGATTTTGCTATCGGTACCATTCGTGCCGAATCAGCACCTTTGGCAACAGGTACAGCGACCAATGATGTTACCGTCGCAATTACCCAAGGCTCTGCGACAGGGCAAAGCATCACACTCGAACGCGATGCCAATGGTGTTTGGCGCTGCAAGACTTCAAGCAGCGTCTCGATTGCAGGATGCGGATAATGCAGAGCGATCTACTCACCACCCTCACTCATGCTAAGCTCATTACCCCGGCACAGCAGCATCAGTTGACGCAGGCGGCGCAACAGAGTGATCAGCCACTTCTCGACCTTCTGCTTGATAGCACCCAGATCAGCGAAGCAACACTTGCCAAACATCTGGCACAGGTGTATTCGCTACCGGTCATCTCACTCTCAGACTTTGACTACCTAGCAGCGAGCCGGCAACTGGCATTAAACTCATTGCTACACAGGTTTCATGCCGCGGTTATTGCCCTCGAAGCGCAAACCTTACGACTGGCGGTTGCTGACCCGTGCCAACAAGAACTTGAGCAGGCATTTCGCTTTGCTACCGGCATGACCATTGAACTGGCCATTGCTGATTGGACCTCCATCAAACAAGCGATACAGCAGTTACCCTGTTCATCGCCATCATCCTCGTCTCACACGCCTATCCAAGCGAATCAGCTGAGCGACCTAGTGACACTGAGCGCTGATGAACAACGAGACGACGATGATCTTAGCCACGATAACGCCCCCGTCAGTCGCTACATTCAACAAGTGTTGCTCGACGCGGTAGCCAGACGCGCTTCTGATATTCACTTCGAACCTTATGAACAGACCTATCGAGTCCGACTGCGTTGTGACGGCCTGCTGATCGCGGCTGAGCAACCCTCGTATCAGTTGAGCCGACGCCTCGCCGCTCGACTCAAAATTTTGGCAAAACTCGACATCGCCGAGCGCAGATTGCCACAAGATGGTCGACTTAAACTGCGCTTAAACCATCAAGTTTCGGTCGATATGCGCGTCTCAACCTTACCGACCCTGTTTGGTGAAAAAGTAGTGTTGCGCATTCTTGATAATCGCGCAATGGAGCTGGATATCGATGCTCTAGGATTCAATCACACCCAAAAGCAGACGTATTTAACCGCACTGAGCAAACCACAAGGAATGATTTTGCTCACCGGCCCAACGGGAAGTGGCAAAACAGTTTCACTCTACGCCGCGCTGAATCATCTCAATGCCGAACACGTCAACATTGCCACCGCAGAAGACCCTATCGAGATTTCCCTGCCTGGCATCAATCAAGTGCAAGTTCAGCCTGAGATTGGCCTAGACTTTAGCCAAGCGTTGCGCGCCTTTCTACGCCAAGACCCAGACATCATTATGGTCGGTGAGGTGCGTGATATTAATACCGCGAAAATGGCGTTCAAAGCCGCGCAGACCGGTCACCTAGTGTTAGCGACGTTACATACTAACTCTGCTGCACAATCCATTGAACGTTTAATCAATATGGGCATTGAACCCTTTAATCTCGCCTCCAGCCTCTCTTTGGTCATTGCTCAACGTCTGGTACGAAAGTTGTGCCCACACTGTAAGCGAAGCGATAGCGCCCACACTCATCTCGCCATGTCGCTGGATTTATCAGACCAAGAACCTATCTTTAGCGCTAACGTGCAGGGCTGCCAACACTGTAACTTTGGCTACCTGGGACGAACGGCAATCTATGAAGTTCTCCCAGTGACTTCTGTCATAGCCGAAGCCATCGCTCGCCGCGCCACCGCTCAACAACTCAATGCCCTTGCCTTAGAGCAGGGCTTACAGAATTTAAAACAGTCTGGCAGTGAAAAGCTACGCTCTGGGATAACTAGTCTCGCTGAGCTGCAAAGAACACTACTGGTTTAGCTCGTTATGATTCGACCTAAATCAGCACATAAACTCTACCGTTTTGATTGGCAAGGCATTGACCACTCCGGCACCCGTCATGTGGGTTCGGAGCTGACCACCAGTGAAGAGACGCTCAAGCAGACACTACAGACCCAGCAGGTTTCTCTGCTCACGGTCAAACGCCGCTCACTGTCAACCTTTAGCCGTTGGCAACATAGCGCTCGCAAACACGACATAACTGCGATAACCCGCCAACTAGCAACGCTACTAGACAGTGGAGTCACGCTCACTCAGGCGCTTAAACTCATCGCCCAAGGTCAGAAGAAAGCGGAGGTGCAATGGATCATGCTGCAACTGTGTCGATGTGTCGAAGCGGGCACGCCAATTTCTCAGGCCATGCAGCAAACCCACCCGTTGTTTGATCGTTTCTACCTGAACCAGATCAAAGTTGCCGAGCAAAGCGGCCAACTGAGTCGGGTAATGAAAGGCTTAGCACGGTATCAGGAAGAGGGCCAGAGGTTGAGGGCCAAGCTAAAAGCCGCCATGATCTACCCATCCATTGTGATGACCACCGCAGCGATAGTGACCTACTTAATGCTGACGCTGGTTGTCCCTCAGTTTAAATCAATGTTTGTTGGGCTCGGCGCCGAATTGCCTTGGTTCACTCAACAAGTCCTGACTCTGTCAGAGTGGGTCGCTGCGTTCGGCGGCTATCTAATCCTGCTCACCCTTGCGCTTATCCTAGCCGTCACTAAACTGTTTGGAGTATCGTCGCGCTTGCGCCGATATGCCAGTGGCTACTCGCTCAAAATTCCGATTGTCGGCTCATTGCAAGCCGATGGTGCTTTGCATCGATTCAGCCACTCTCTGGCGATCAATGTCAGCGCAGGCATCCCGATACACCAAGGCCTAACCAGCGCTATCAACACGATTCACCACAGCTATTACCATCATGCGCTTAGCGCTGTCTATCAAGATGTGTTGGCAGGAGTGCCGATGCACATGGCTTTACGTCAAAGCCAGCGGTTTCCAGCGTTAATGATTCAAATGATCATGGTCGGGGAAGAGTCTGGTCAGCTTGAGAAGATGTTGTTCAAACTGGCTAACATCTACCAATTGCAAATCGACACTCAGGTTGAACTGCTTGAAAAGTCTCTTGAACCCATCTTGGTGTTAATTTTGGGCTTGATGGTCGGAAGTTTAGTGGTCGCGATGTACCTACCTATCTTTAACTTAATGAATGTCTTAGGATAGTATATCCAGCTTAACACCGAGTCAGCGTCGCAAATCAATGGATATTTTTAGTTACTACCCATGGCTGTTTCCAGCTCTAGCCACTATTTTTGGCCTTGTTATCGGCAGCTTTCTTAATGTGGTGATCCACCGCCTGCCTCTGATGATGGAGCGAGAATGGCGCCAAGAGTGCGCAGAAAGCTTTCCCGAGTACCAAATTGAGCCACCTCAAGGAACGTTTAACTTAAGCATCCCTAGATCTCGTTGCCCTTATTGCCAACACCCCGTCGCCATTGGTGACAATATTCCCTTACTCGGTTGGTTGCGCCTTAAAGGTCGATGTCGTCATTGCTCAGAAAAAATCAGTGCTCGTTACCCGCTGGTCGAGTGTCTGAGCGCGACTCTCAGCTTTATCCTGGCCTATCAGCTTGGTTTTAGTTACTTCTCGCTGGCGCTACTGCTGTTCACTTTTACCCTGATTGCGGCCACCTTCATCGACCTTGATACCCTATTACTGCCCGACCAACTGACTTTGCCTCTCACTTGGGCCGGCATCACTCTCGCGCTGGTTAATATCAGTCCTGTTTCTCTGCAAGACTCGGTGATTGGCGCGATAGCAGGGTATTTATGTTTGTGGAGCGTTTACTGGCTGTTTAAATTGCTCACTGGGAAAGAAGGCATGGGCTATGGCGACTTTAAGTTGCTTGCCGCCTTGGGGGCTTGGCTTGGGTGGCAACATCTGCCTTTGATCATCTTGCTTTCTTCTATCGTCGGGCTGATTTTTGGCCTGATTCAGTTGCGATTGAAGCGTCAAGGCATCGATAAAGCATTCCCGTTCGGCCCCTATCTGGCTATTGCCGGGTGGATAAGCATGATGTGGGGCGATGCGATCATGTCGTGGTATTTGCATAATTGGTTAGGAATCTAATATGGCACTCGTCATTGGACTGACTGGCGGGATCGCCAGTGGAAAAACAACCGTTGCTAATCTATTCCAACAGCAGTTCGGCATTGACGTTGTCGACGCCGATGTCGTTGCGCGAGAAGTCGTCGAACCGGGCAGTGCAGGACTCAACGCCATTGTTAAGCGTTTTGGGAATCAAATCTTAACCCCACTGGGCTCGCTCGATCGCGCTCAACTGCGTGAAATCATTTTCAGTCAGCCGAATGAAAAACAGTGGATCAACGCATTACTGCACCCAATGATTCGCCAACGCATGCAACAACAGCTGCAACAGGTTCAATCACCCTATGCGCTGCTTGTGATCCCTTTAATGGTAGAAAATAACCTGCAATCCTTAGCTAACAAAGTGATCGTGGTTGACGTAGAGCCAGAGATACAGATTGCACGTACAATGCATCGAGACGGCGTAGATGCCAAACAAGTAGAGTCGATTCTCGCCTCTCAAGCGACGCGAGAGCAAAGATTGGCCATCGCCGATTATGTGATTAAAAATAGTACAGAAAACCAAAAACTTTTGCCTCAAATCACAGAATTGCATCAAAAGTTTCTAGAAATGAGTAGGGAAAATCTGTGAGAATAAAGACTGAATTATCCAGAGCTGCATAT
The DNA here is from genome assembly GCF_023195835.1 of Vibrio sinaloensis. NCBI lineage: Bacteria > Pseudomonadati > Pseudomonadota > Gammaproteobacteria > Vibrionales > Vibrionaceae > Vibrio > Vibrio sinaloensis. The sequence continues at coordinate 2,554,029 of NZ_CP096199.1, forward strand.
TAATGACCACGCATTACTTCGAACATCCCTTGAACGAGAAAACGCGAATTTACCTGCGAGTAGAAGCGCTACTCAATCAGCTAAATATTGCGGCTCAGTTCAGTGATGATATGCAGCACCTGCTCTTCTATCGTTCACTGTTTGATCTCCTTGAGATCTTTGAACAGATTCAACTTAAGAGTGAGCTCGCCAAAGATATCGAAAAGCAACGGCTCACCTACCGTTCATGGCTCAACGTTGATGGCGTCGACCAAGAGATGCTGCAAAGCATTTTGAGCGAAGTCGATATTGTCCATAGTGATTTAATGGCAGCAGAACGTTTCGGTCAGAGCCTAAAAGAAGACCGATTTTTAAGCGCCATTCGACAGCGTTTCAATTTACCTGGTGGCTCATGCTGCTTTGATCTGCCTGCACTCCATCACTGGCTGCATCTACCGCTCGACAAAAAGCGCGGCGATGCAATCAAGTGGCAAAGCTCACTCAAGCCATTGGCGAACGCACTGGAGTTGTGGCTCAAACTGACCCGAGAAACGGGCCACTTCCGCCCTATCCAGGCTCAAGCCGGCTTTTATCAAAGCGACGCTGAAGAAGCCAATATTCTGCGCCTCGAAATTCCAATGCAGTATGGGGTCTACCCGATGATTTCTGGTCACAAAAATCGGTTTGCGATTAAGTTTATTGAATTTGGTTCAGGCCAGGCCTCGGTCGCCAACGTTGAATTTAATCTAGCGGTTTGCTGTTAGCCTATCGGTTATAATTGTCGCTATAATCACATCATACTGTGTTGCAAACAGAGAGTACCATGTCAAAAATTACCACTGTCCCTTGTCCACAATGTGGCAAAGAGGTTGTTTGGGGAGAGCAAAGCCCTTACCGCCCATTCTGTAGTAAACCTTGCCAAATGATCGATTTTGGCGAGTGGGCAGACGAAGAGAACAGCATCCCCGGCGCCCCCGATATGTCTGATTCTGATGGCTGGTCAGAAGACCAATATTGATAGTAAGGAACGCTGCGCTCCGAGATGCGAGAACAAGAAAAGCTGATGTGAAAACATCGGCTTTTTTATTACCTAATTGAAACATTTTAGAGCGATATGCGCTGGAGTATTTTGCGAAAGCAAGAAGGAGGAACGGAGTTTACGCCAGTAAATGAGTACCGACGACGCCGCTATCGTGAAATACCACCAGCATAGCGCCTAAAATAAAAAAAGCGGAGCCATGTGGGCTCCGCTTAATATGAGAACGCTAGTTATAGCATTACTTCTTAGCAAGTTTCTCTTTGATACGAGCTGACTTACCAGAACGCTCACGTAGGTAGTACAGTTTGGCACGACGTACTGCACCGCGGCGTTTAACTTCAATGCTATCAACCATTGGAGAGTGAGTTTGGAACGTACGCTCTACGCCTTCACCGTTAGAAATCTTACGTACAGTGAATGCAGAGTGTAGACCACGGTTACGAATACCGATTACAACGCCTTCAAAAGCCTGTAGACGCTCACGGTCACCTTCTTTTACCTTAACTTGAACAACAACTGTGTCACCAGGTGCAAAGTTAGGTAGGTCTTTTTTCATTTGCTCTTCTTCAAGAGCTTTGATGATGTTACTCATTTTCAATATTCCTAGAATAAACTGATACTAAATTTAATAGGTTACTTAACTCGAGTCTCTTTAATGAACTCGGCCAGTAATTGTTCCTGTTCGTCAGTCAGAGCTAGGTTTTCCAGGAGTTCTGGTCTTCTTAGCCAAGTACGGCCGAGCGACTGCTTGAGTCGCCAGCGACGAATGTCCTTGTGGTTGCCAGACTTGAGTACCGCTGGTACTTCTTTTCCATCTAACACCTCAGGGCGCGTATAGTGGGGGCAATCTAGCAAGCCATTGGCAAAGGAATCTTCCTCCGCCGACGCAAAGTCCCCTAGTACACCCGGTACAAACCGAGAGACAGAGTCGATTAACGTCATGGCTGGTATTTCACCACCCGTCATCACAAAATCGCCAATTGACCATTCTTCGTCAACTTCAGATTGAATGATGCGCTCATCTACCCCTTCGTAACGGCCACAAATCAGAAGCAAATTCTCATTGGTTGCCAGTTCTTCGACTCCCTGCTGGTCGAGTTTACGACCTTGAGGAGAGAGATAAATGACTTTCGTCTTACCCGGTGAGGCTTTCTTGGCCGCATGAATGGCATCGCGCAAAGGCTGCACCATCATCAACATGCCAGGACCACCACCGTAAGGTCTATCATCGACAGTGCGATGCTTGTCGTGAGTGAAATCGCGAGGATTCCAAGTCTCAATCGACAAGAGACCTTTTTTAACCGCTTGACCTGTTACTCCAAAATCAGTAACGCTGCGGAACATTTCAGGAAATAGGCTTATAACGCCAACCCACATTGTTCTGTCGCTCCGTTACTTGGAGTTAGAATCCAGGATCCCAGTCAACTTCGATCCGTTGAGCTTCGCGATCAATATGCTTGATCACTTGCTCTTCAAGGAACGGAATTAATCGTTCCTTTTGCCCAAAAGCATCTTTTAGATTTGCTTTGATTACGAGAACATCGTTGGAGCCCGTTTCTAGCATGTCAGAAACGACACCTAGATCGTAACCTTTATCGGTTACCACTTGCATTCCAATCAAATCACGCCAATAGAACTCGTCTGATGGCAATTCTGGTAATACAGCAGGGTCAATTGAGATTTCAAAGTTAGTCATTAACTGCGCGTCTTCACGCACATCAAGACCTTCAAGCTTTACCACCAAACCTTTGTTATGGCGCTTCCAGCTTTCCACTTTGTACTCGACCCAGTTTTCACCTTGCTTAACAAACCAAGGTGTGTAATCAAATATGCTTTCGGTATTGTCTGTGTAGGAAAAAACCTTGAGCCAACCACGAATGCCGTAAGTAGCACCAAACTTACCTACAACAATTTTTTCGTTGCTCACTGTTTCTTTACCTTTCATCGACATAAGCTAATTACTACTTCTTAATCTAAGAATTAAGCCGCTTTTTGAGCGTCTTTAACTAGCTTAGCTACGCGGTCAGATAGAGATGCGCCTTGACCAACCCAGTGGTTAACGCGATCTAGGTCTAGACGTAGACCTTCTTCTTGACCTTTAGCAGTTGGGTTGAAGAAACCCACTTTCTCGATGAAACGGCCAGTTGCTGCATTGCGGCTGTCCGCTACTACGATTTGATAAAATGGACGCTTTTTAGCGCCGTGACGTGCCAAACGAATGGTTACCATGTCGTCCTCTTTGCTTTCTCAAAAATAAAATTAACCCCAGAAACCACTTATCGCTAAACAGTTTGGGGCTCGTGCCAAAATAAAGCTCCGGAATTTTACTCTTATTCCGGAGCAATGCAAGGTCTTTAGCTATTTTTTCACCAACATAAAAGGGGATCTAAGTTTGTGATATAGCTAACACCTTGAAATATTGTCATACAATAAATTATCAGTTCCTAGAAGCGAAACACTTCATCGGTTCTGTTAACGGCCAAATGGGTTAAAACCGCCACCCATTCCGCCCATGCCACCCATCATGCCTTGCATGTTGCGCATCATGCCTTTCATTCCGCCTTTCTGCATCTTCTTCATCATTTTTTGCATTTGCGTGAACTGCTTGAGTAAGCGGTTGACGTCTTGGACTTGAGTGCCTGAACCTGCGGCAATACGCTTCTTACGTGAACCTTTAATAAGCTCTGGGCGTTGACGCTCTTTCATGGTCATGGAGTTGATGATGGCCTCCATCTGCTTGAACATCTTATCGTCGACTTTATCTTTGACGTTGTCAGGCAACTGCGACATACCAGGGAGCTTATCCATCATCCCCATCATGCCGCCCATGTTTTGCATCTGACCGAGTTGCTCGCGGAAGTCTTCAAGGTCAAAACCTTTTTTCTCTTTGAACTTCTTCGCTAGTTTCTCAGCTTTATCTTGATCAACGTTACGTTGCAGATCTTCGATTAACGACAGTACGTCACCCATCCCCAAGATGCGTGAGGCAACACGATCTGGGTGGAAAGGTTCTAACGCATCGGTTTTCTCACCAACACCTAAGAACTTAACTGGCTTGCCGGTAATATGACGAACCGACAGCGCTGCACCACCACGGGCATCACCATCGACCTTAGTTAGGATAACACCCGTTAACGGCAGTGCATCGCCAAATGCTTTGGCCGTATTGGCTGCATCTTGACCTGTCATGGCGTCAACCACAAACAGTGTTTCCACAGGGTTGATAGCCGTATGCAGCTCTTGGATCTCTGCCATCATCTGCTCATCAACCGCAAGTCGACCTGCGGTATCCACTAGCAACACGTCGTAGAACTTTTTCTTGGCATGATCGATAGCCGCGGTCGCGATATCTATCGGCTTTTGGTCTGCTGAAGATGGGAAGAAGTCAACGCCGACGTCCAAGGCGAGGGTTTCTAGCTGTTTAATCGCCGCCGGACGGTAAACGTCGGCAGACACAACCAAGACTTTTTTCTTCTCACGCTCTTTTAGCAATTTGGACAGTTTACCGACCGAGGTTGTTTTACCTGCACCTTGCAAACCTGCCATTAATACAACCGCTGGCGGTTGAGCCGCTAGATTGAGCGCTTCATTCGATTCACCCATGACCGCTTCAAGTTCAGTTTGAACGATCTTGATAAACTCTTGCCCAGGAGTGAGGGATTTAGACACCTCAACACCCACTGCGCTCTCTTTAATGCGCTTAATAAAGTCACGAACAACTGGCAATGCGACGTCTGCCTCAAGCAGCGCCATGCGCACTTCGCGCAACGTCTCTTTAATATTATCTTCGGTCAAACGACCTTTACCGCTGATGTTCTTCAGCGTTTTGGATAAGCGATCCGTTAAATTCTCAAACATCTTACTCTCTTTACCTAGACGGTTTTTAGGGAGACACGCCTTACTATTGTGGCGAAAATTACTATGAGTATACCTTAGCCAATCAGCGCATGACACTGCCTAGATAACTTTTGATATCTCAAGTCACGCAAATGAAGGTGATAATTCATGGCTCAAGCTGTTGATGCAGGGTATAATTTGTTAAAAATCCACCAGCTTACAGAGAATAATGGACAACCTCATCGCCGTTGTGGCGGCAATACTCTATCTATTAGCTATTGCGACTATTGTACCTGGACTGGTTCATCAAACCGGTATTCGGGTAAAAACTGTACTGGTGAGTGCAGCGCTTGCGCTCGCTTTTCATGCTTGGTTACTCAGCGATCTTATCTTAGGCAGTTCGGGGCAAAACCTCAGCATTCTCAATGTCGCCTCATTGATAAGCTTTATTATTTCATTGGTGATGAGCGCAGCGATGCTCAAGACGCGTTTGTGGTTCCTACTTCCCGTTGTCTATAGTTTCGCCGCAATTAACTTGGTTGCTGCGGTCATACTGCCCAGCACCTTTATTACCCATCTGGAACAAGATCCTAAGCTGCTGATCCATATTTCATTTGCTCTGTTCTCTTATTCCACGCTGACTATCGGTGCGCTCTATGCACTGCAACTGGCATGGCTGGACCACAAGCTGAAAGCCAAAAAGGCGATGGCCATCAACCCCAATTTGCCACCCCTTCTGATGGTTGAGCGCCAACTGTTCAACATCATACTCATCGGCACTTTACTGCTGACCGGTACTCTACTGACCGGATTTTTCTTCGTTCAAGATATGTTCGCTCAAGGTAAAGCACACAAGGCCATCCTCTCCTTCATCGCTTGGATAGCTTACTCAGTGTTGCTGTGGGGACATTTTCAAAAAGGCTGGCGTGGACGCAAAGTCACTTGGTTTGCTGTCGCCGGCGCCACCCTGCTGACCTTAGCCTATTTTGGCAGCCGCTTTGTGCGTGAAATCATTTTGCGCTGATGATCAAAACCGACAGAAAGGTGCATTAACTGCACCTTTCTTTTACACTACGCAGTTCCCTATTTGAAATTGACTTCGATAACAATTTAGGTCATAAATTAACCAAACATAACAAGGAAAAGATAAGCTTTGGACGACATATCAACGGGTATCTTATTTGCGCTACTCGCGTGTCTTATCATCATTTCAGGATATTTCTCTGGTTCCGAGACAGGTATGATGGCTCTGAACCGCTACCGTCTCAAGCATCTCGCCAACAACGGCCACAAAGGGGCAAAGCGCGTTGAAAAGCTTCTCGACCGCCCAGACCGCCTGATCGGCCTCATCCTCATCGGTAACAACCTAGTCAACATTCTTGCCTCGGCTATCGCGACTATTTTAGGTATGCGCCTTTATGGTGATCTTGGCGTGGCCATCGCCACCGGTGCCCTGACTCTGGTGGTACTGGTGTTTGCCGAAGTCACACCAAAAACCCTTGCTGCGCTGTATCCTGAGCGCGTCTCCTATGCCAGCAGTATTTTACTCACGATCTTGATGAAGCTATTGTCACCACTGGTGATGTTCGTCAACATGATCACCAATGGCTTTATTCGCCTACTCGGTATCAAAGCAGTGCATGGCGGTGATGACCATCTTAGCTCCGAAGAACTGAGAACTGTGGTCAATGAAGCCGGTAGCTTGATCCCTCGTCGACACCAAGACATGTTGATTTCGATTCTAGATCTAGAGCATGTGACCGTGAACGATATTATGGTCCCGCGTAATGAGATCACCGGTATCGATATCAATGACGACTGGAAATCGATTGTGCGCCAACTGACCCACTCTCCTCATGGTCGAGTCGTGCTTTATCGCGACCAAATCGATGAGGTGGTCGGCATGCTGCGTTTGCGCGAGTCATATCGATTGATGCTGGAAAAGAATGAGTTTACCAAAGAGACATTGCTGCGCGCCGCTGATGAAGTGTACTTTATTCCTGAGAGTACGCCGCTCAATGTTCAGTTGCTTAAGTTCCAGCGCAACAAACAACGTATTGGGCTGATCGTAGATGAGTATGGCGATATCATTGGTTTGGTGACCTTAGAAGATATTCTTGAGGAGATAGTCGGCGAGTTTACGACCTCTATCGCGCCGAGCCTGGCCGATGAGATCACCCCTCAAGGTGATGGCAGTTTCTTAATCGAGGGCAGCGCCAATATCCGAGATATCAACAAAGGTCTGAAATGGAAACTGCCTACTGATGGTCCTCGCACGTTAAACGGTTTGATTTTGGAACATTTGGAAGATATCCCAGAGAGCCACCTCAGTGTGCATGTTTCTGGCCATCCGATGGAGATCGTTGAACTAGAAGAAAACCGCATCAAGTTGGTCAAAGTCTTCCCGACCAAGAAGAAGCTCAAATCGGCGTAAACGGAGTTCTGGTCTCGAGCGGATGTCTTGCACAAGTTACGGCTCAATCAGAAATAGCAGCATACAAAAAAAGCCTTGGCATGTTGCCAAGGCTTTTTACTAACTAGCGAAAAGTGATATCAATCAGCTTAGAGACTCAACAATCCTACTTAGTCTTCCGTCACGCTGAAAAGGTTTTCCATATTCAACCCTTGTTTAATCAAAATCTCACGCAGACGGCGTAGTCCTTCAACTTGGATCTGACGTACACGCTCACGAGTTAGGTTGATTTCACGTCCAACCTCTTCCAAGGTCGATGGCTCATAACCCAAGAGACCAAAACGACGCGCAAGCACCTCTTTCTGTTTTGGATTCAGCTCATCTAACCAGTGGATAAGCGAATTACGGATATCATCATCTTGAGTCGAGACTTCTGGGTCAGAGTTGTTGATGTCGGGAATAATATCCAACAGCGCTTTCTCGCCATCACCGCCAATCGGTGTATCGACTGAGCTAATTCGCTCGTTGAGGCGCAGCATTTTGCTCACATCATCAACGGGTTTATCCAATTGAGTGGCAATCTCTTCAGCCGTTGGCTCATGGTCAAGCTTTTGCGACAGCTCTCTTGCAGTTCGCAAGTAAATATTAAGCTCTTTCACCACGTGGATCGGTAAACGAATGGTACGAGTTTGGTTCATCAGCGCGCGTTCAATAGTCTGACGAATCCACCAGGTGGCGTAAGTTGAGAAACGGAAACCGCGTTCTGGGTCAAACTTCTCTACTGCGCGAATCAGACCTAGGTTGCCTTCTTCAATTAAATCAAGCAGGGCTAAGCCGCGGTTGCTGTAACGACGTGAGATTTTAACCACCAGACGGAGGTTACTTTCAATCATACGCTTGCGTGCCGCTTCGTCACCACGTAGGGCGCGGCGTGCATATAACACCTCTTCTTCAGCAGTAAGGAGTGGAGAAAAACCGATTTCGCCGAGGTAGAGCTGCGTGGCATCTAAACTTTTGGTTGATGCATCAAACTCTTCTTTGGTCTCGGTTGTGGTAGATGACTTGAGAGAATTTTCTGATTGAAGCGTTTCCGTTGCTTCACTATCGATGTCAAATTCTTCGACTTTCGTTGCTGTATTGCTGATACTCATAGCGCCTCCCCCTGGCGAGCTAGCAAGACATTACTACGTCTAATGTCGCTATCTTACCTAACAGTAAAATTTTACGGTAAGTAGCGTTTTGGATTCACTGACTTACCTTGATAGCGAATTTCAAAGTGCAATCGAACACTGGAGGTTCCTGAGCTGCCCATTGTTGCTATTTTTTGGCCGGCTTTTACACTCTGTCCTTCGTGTACAAGCAACCGATCATTATGTGCATATGCACTCAGGTAATTGTCGTTATGTTTAATTATGACTAGATTACCGTAACCACGTAGCGCATTGCCTGAATAAACCACGGTGCCGCCTGCTGTTGATACGATGGATTGACCACGCTGTCCTGCGATATCAATGCCTTTGTTCCCTTGATCTCCAGCAGAGAAATTTTTGATAACTCTCCCTTTTGTTGGCCATAACCATTTGGAAATTTTATTGTTATTTGTTTTCGGCTGACTGACGGTTTTGTTAACATTTTGTTTACTGCTAGAACCAACATACTCCTTTGATTTCGATTGATCAACACCCTTTTTTGATTCTTTTTTAGTCGATTTGTGGCCGTTTTTTGCGCTCTCAGCGCTAACCTTTTGACTAGAGTTTTTGCTTGAAACTGACGTCGATGCAACGGTTGCGACCGCTGCTGCAGCGCCCGCACCAGTGCCACCGTACGCTGGCGGGTTATAGGCTGGTCGCCATAGGTTTAGCTTCTGTCCGGGGTGAATGGTGTAAGGAGGGGTCAAGCTATTGTAACGGATAAGATCATTTACATCTTTGTCTGTGACATACGCAATAAAATACAGCGTATCGCCCTTTTCAACTTCATAGTAACTGCCACGATAGCTTCCTCGTGCCACTGAGCTGTAGTCTTTCTTCAATCCTGACACTGGCGCAGGGGAATGAGCAGCACACCCAACCAGTGTGCTGAACACTATCAGCAGAATCAGCGGTAACGAGAAAGACTTCATAACAGATTAAGCAAGGTCTCCAGCAACCAAAGGGACAAAACGCACCTCTTCCACTGTTTCTGAGTGGTACTCATCACCATGACGCGTAATTTTATATAAGGTTTGTTCCACCGTCCCCACTGGGATGATCATCACCCCACCTTGATCCAGTTGCTCTAGCAAAGCAGCAGGCACGGACTCTGCCGCTGCGGTAACAATAATCGCATCAAAAGGCGCTTTCGCTGACCAACCTTGCCAACCATCACCATGCTTAGTCGATACATTGTAGATATCGAGCTGCTTAAGTCGACGTTTAGCCTCCCATTGCAGTGCTTTAATACGTTCGATGGAGTAGACATGGTCAACCAACTGAGCAAGCACTGCGGTCTGATAACCCGATCCAGTCCCAACCTCGAGCACTCGGCTGGTTCGACTTAACCCAAGCATCTCGGTCATTTTTGCCACAATGTATGGTTGAGAGATGGTTTGCCCCTGGCCAATGGGCAGAGCGTTGTTGTCGTAGGCCTGATGCATCATAGCTTGAGAGACAAATTGCTCCCGCGGCAAGCGGTAGATAGCGTCTAACACTTGCTGATCTTGAATGCCACTCGCGACAAGAAAGTCGATTAATCTGTCCGCATGTGGGTTTGCCATTGTTACTTGTCCTTTAACCAGTTATCCATACTTGTGATCGATTCATGTGCCGTTAAGTCGACTTGCAACGGAGTGACCGAGACGAAACCTTGCTCAATAGCATAAAAATCGGTGCCTTCGCCAGCATCTTGTTCTTTACCGGGAGGGCCTAACCAATAAATATCATGGCCTCGAGGGTCTTGCTGCTTGATCATCGCCTCAGCGTGATGACGCGCACCTAAACGGGTAACCCGCGTGCCTTTTAGCTTGGCCAGCGTCACGTCAGGCACATTGACATTCAACAAGCGATTGGTTGGGATAGGATTTATCGCATGTTGCTCAACCAATTGGCGCGCTATCGCCGCAGCCGTGGCAAAATGATGCTTGCCCACCAATGAGAACGCGATAGCCTGTACGCCGAGAAAGTGGCCTTCCATCGCGGCTGCAACCGTGCCTGAGTAAAGCACATCATCGCCCAAGTTTGCGCCGTGGTTCACCCCAGTTAATACCAAGTCTGGCAAATCGTCTTTCATCAGTTCATTCAATGCAAAGTGCACGCAGTCGGTAGGTGTGCCTTGCACCGAGTAGACTTGGGGCGCAATTTGATTAACCCTGAGTGGCTGCTCTAACGTGAGTGAATTTGAGGCGCCAGAACGGTTTCTATCAGGGGCAACAATCGTCACTTGCGCCAGATCCCGCAGCGCATCCGCCAGACAGTGAATGCCTTGTGCATGAACACCATCATCATTACTTATCAATATATTGAGTTTGTTGTCGCTCATCCGTAGTGACGCTCCACTTCAATTTCTTCAACCAGTTCACGAATAATTGCGGTAGCAAAACTGCCAGCCTCAAGCGCAAACTGTAAAGTGATATTGTTCCCCTCGATTTGCCAAGCGAGTTGCTGAGGCATCAAGGCCACCTCGCGGCGGTCATGACGCATGCGATTACCGCGAATCAATGCCATCAAATCTGGCTCAGCATCTAAATGCGGCTGCTCCAGCGCCAAAGCCTGATCGGTGGTTGGCAATGCGTTGTCACCGGCTAACGCAGCCGTCAACTGACACTGATGTTGTGCAAGATGTTCATTGATTTGCTCGATAGTACTCGCCTCTACCGCCACTAACTCATCTTGTTGACGAACTAAATCTCCGACAATCGCACGTTCAAACAGACCTTGCTCAATACGGGCAGACACTATGGTATTGAAAATCCATGATCGAGCGGCCGACAAGTAGAGGCTGCGCTTGTTCTGATTGCGAGTGCGTACGTTATCGCGTCCCCAACGGCGCGCTTCAGTTAAGTTATTGCCTTGGTTACCAAAACGCTGGCTGCCAAAATAGTTGGGTACACCGACTCGCTGTATCGCCTCTAACCGCTTGACCACATCTTCCATGTCCGTCACCTCTGACACGGTGATGGCAAATTGGTTTCCAATCAAATCGCCCGGACGTAATTTTTTGTTGTGTCGGTCTGTGGCGATGATTTCAATACTAGGGTATTGCGCCAAAAACTGAGTCAAATCGGGTCTATCGCCTTTCGGTAGATGGACGCTGAGCCATTGCTCAGTCACGGCATGGCGATCCTTAAGGCCAGCCCAACTGACGTCTTTCGACTTCACACCACATGCTTTGGCTAACTCGTTGGCCACAAAACTGGTGTTTTCACCGGTTTTACGAATACGCAGCATCAAGTGTTCGCCTTGACCAGAAAACTCAAAACCTAAGTTTTCGTTCACCTGAAAGTGTTCAGGTTTCGCTTTAAGTTTGCCCTTGGCCGTCGGTTTGCCATGCAAGTAAGCGAGGGAAGATAAAATATCAGACATCATTCGGATCCGTTGTCAGCTATCAATGACAACTGAGTTATTGTTTAACCAGTAAAACAACCGCTTCGGTTGCTATACCCTCTTTACGCCCAGTGAAACCAAGCCTTTCTGTTGTGGTCGCTTTCACGTTGACGTTAGACACGTCCGTTTGCAAATCTTGTGCGATCACCTCGCACATGGCGTCAATGTGCGGCGCCATTTTTGGTGCTTGTGCCATGATGGTAATGTCCGCATTGCCAAGCTTGTACCCAAGACTTTGAACACGGCGGTATACATCACGCAGTAACTCACGGCTATCTGCCCCTTTCCATTTGTCGTCGGTATCGGGGAAATGACGGCCAATATCGCCAGCAGCAATTGCTCCTAACAAGGCATCACACAAAGCATGCAGCGCGACATCACCATCAGAGTGGGCTATCAGACCTTGCTCATAAGGCACAGAGACGCCACCAATAATAACTGGGCCTTGCCCACCAAACTTATGAACGTCGAAGCCGTGACCAATTCGAATCATGAGTTATCCTTTATTTCTATTAAGATAAAACTCGGCAAGTGCCAAATCTTCCGGTTGGGTGATTTTAATATTATCGGCGCGGCCTTGAACCAATGCTGGGCTATGTCCTAACCATTCAATCGCCGACGCTTCGTCGGTAATTTGCACCCCTTGCTCCAAGGCAGCGCAGAGCGCGTCTGTCAGTAGTTGAGTGTCAAACATTTGTGGCGTCAATGCGTGCCACATTGCCTGCCTATCGACCGTGTGATCGATATGTTGCTGCTGATTGGCACGTTTCATGGTATCGCGCACTGGCGCCGCAAGAATCGCTCCATAGGGGTGAGAGTAGGCCTGCTCAATTAAGCTGTCGATATCCTCTAGCGTGATACACGGCCTAGCCGCGTCATGCACCAACACCCAAGGTGCGCACTGGTACTGTTTAAGATACTGCAGTGCCGACAACACGGAATCTGCGCGCTCTTTGCCCCCACTGACTCGCACTACCTGGCTATGGTTGGCCAATGGCAGTGCTGAAAAATAAGGATCATCATCGCTAATGGCGACCACCACTTGGGCGATCTCAGGGTGGGAAAGAAGCTTCTCGAGGGTGTGTTCCAGTACTGTTTTGCCTTGGATGGTCAAATACTGCTTAGGGCGGTCTGCTTTCATTCGACTGCCGACGCCCGCAGCCGGAACAACCGCCACCAAAGAACCAGGTTCAGGCATGTTAATTATCCTCGCCGATAATACGATAAAACGTCTCGCCTTCTTTGATCATACCGAGTTCGTGCCGTGCTCGCTCTTCAATCGCATCGAGCCCTTGGCGTAAGTCGTCGATCTCGGCAAACATTTCGTCGTTACGGGCTTTCAAGTTACTGTTCACTTGATGCTGAACCTCTATCTCAGCACTGACCGCCTGAAAGTCGGCGATCCCGTTTTTGCCCAGCCACAGTTCATACTGCAGCCAGCCTAAAATAAGGGTCAACATCAAAGCAAATATACGCATACCGTCAATCAAAAAAGCGAGAGTCACAACAACCACATATATATCACAATGTATTTAGTGGCGCGAGATGGCGCTACATGGCATCAATAAAAGCGCTGCCGTTAGTTGAGTAATAGAAACGCAATCAAGCCAACGCCCAGCAGCAAACGATAGATGACAAATGGCGTCATTCCGATCCGTGAGATCAACTTAAGGAATAAGTGAATACACAGGTAAGCACTGATAAAGGAGGTAACAATTCCCGTGACTAGTACGCCAAGATGAACCGGCTCACCGCTGGTGACCAATTTAAGTCCTAAATATCCCCCAGCCAGCAGAATAATTGGAATCGACATCAAAAATGAAAAACGGGCGGCAGCTTCACGAGTAAAGCCCAAATAGAGCGCGGCAGTGATGGTTGCCCCCGAACGCGAAGTACCAGGAATCATTGCCAAAGCTTGGCTAACACCAATAAACAGCGCTTTTTTCCAATCGGCTTGGTATTCGTCATCGGTCAAAGACGCATGCTTGTCGACATACCAGAGCAACAGACCAAATACGATCGTCGTTGTGGCGATGACCCATGCGCTGCGCAAGTACAGTTCGATGAAGTCTTTCATCAGCAGGCCAAACACACAAGCTGGAATCGTCGCCAGCAAGATCATCCAAGCCAGTTTGGCTTCTTTACTGCGTTCGCCGTGGAAAATAGACCCAAAAAAGGCGTGTAATAAGCTGATAACCTCGTGCCGAAAATAAATCATCACCGCCAATAGAGTGCCGACATGCACTGCGACATCAAACGCTAACCCTTGATCTTGCCAACCAAGAATCGCTGAGGGCAAAATAAGGTGCGCGGAGCTCGAAATAGGCAGAAACTCGGTTAAACCTTGGATCAGTGCCAAAACAAAAGCTTCAAAATAACTCATGAAAATCTCGTCAATTAATAATCAAACCAAACTGGAACCGGAGTCAGTGCGCTATCAAACCGAGTTTGTTGCCAAATCTGCTCAATGCGACGCCCATCGCTGGGCACAACTAAACCGGGACAGAGCTCGTTGAGCGGCTCAAGCACGAACGCGTAATGAAAAATGTCACTGCGGGGTAACTGTGGAGACGACTCACTGGTAAGCTCTCCGAAGAGAAGAATATCCAGATCCATGGTGCGAGGCTCAAACTTACCAGCGTGCTCAGAACGCCCCCATTTGATCTCAATTGCACGCAGCTGCTGGGCGAACTCGGCTAAGTCTAGCGACGTTTTCATCTCAACCACTAGGTTATAAAACGCTTGGCTGTTAAATCCGACCGCTTCACACTCATAAATGGTCGAGAGGCGCAGTTGCTGCCCTAACGCGCTCAGCTCGTCAATCGCCGCTTGTATGTGTTTCCGCCTTTGTATGTTTGACCCAACCCCAATGTAGGTTGTGATCATAACTGGCCTCGCTCAATGACCACACCAACGCCTTTGGCTTGCGCGACTGCACCTGGTTTGGTTAAGCGAATCGAAATCCAAGCCACGCCAAAACGCGTCATGATCAACTCGGCGACCTCTTCGGCCACACGTTCCACCAACAGAAAACGACCGCCTTCGATATGAGAAAGCACCGCTTGACTGACCTGAGCGTAATCGAGCGCATCAACCACATCATCGCTTTTTCCAGCAGGACGATTGTCATGAGCCATTTCAATATCAAGCACCAACTTCTGCTTGATCTCTTGCTCCCAATCGTAAACCCCAATGGTGGTAATGACTTCTAATTGCTCGATAAATACTTTATCCATGTGATACTTCCTTTACAGGTCGGATACCCAAGTGGGGTAAAAAGTCGTACTATTTGCATCTCAAACCAAGCCTATGCCATAGTTTGAGCGTGTCAGGCGCGATATGATATCAGTTACTAGCTTGGCGAACACCTGTTTCAGACGAGTTACTCTACTATGACCCCACTAGCACTAGTAATGATCATTTTCGCCTACCTCTTGGGCTCGATCTCAAGTGCTGTGTTGATCTGTCGAATACTCAGACTCCCCGATCCACGAGGTGTCGGCTCTCACAACCCTGGCGCAACCAACGTGCTGCGAATTGGTGGTAAGAAAGCCGCCGCCGCTGTGCTGCTGTGTGACATGCTAAAAGGCACCATTCCTGTATGGGGAGGCTACTTCCTAAACATTGATCCTATTATTTTGGGTGTGGTCGCGATTGCCGCTTGCTTGGGACATATGTATCCGATCTTTTTTCATTTCAAAGGTGGTAAAGGTGTCGCCACCGCATTGGGGGCGATCGCGCCGATCGGACTGGATCTTAGTGCGATGATCATCGCCACTTGGCTCAGCGTCGCTTTACTGTTTCGTTATTCATCCCTAGCCGCTATCGTCACCGTGCTTTTGGCTCCGTTTTACACTTGGATAATCAAGCCTCAATACACCTTGCCGGTTGCGATGCTGTGTTGCTTGATCGTGTTTCGTCATCATCAAAATATTAAACGCTTGTTTTCCGGCACTGAGCCTAAAGTCGGAGATAAGAAAAACGGATTAAAAAAAGCCTCGTAAATGAGGCTTTTTTAGGTGTTAAGCGTGGTTTCTGGCTAAGAATTCTTTGAGCATATTAGTGACGAACGGCGCTTGTTCGAGGTTGGAGATATGTCCCGCTTGTGGGATTTGAACCAGCTCCGAGCCAGAAATCGCATCGTGCATCAAAAACGATTCGAGCACTGGGCGAGGCTTGTCTTCTTGACCCACAGCAATCAAAACCGGCAGCGCCAACTTTTCAACATCCTCCATCTGGTCTCGTCGACCAAAGACCATTCGCCCTACCCGCGCCACTTCAACCGCTTGCTGACCTTTTAAATCATACAGTCGCTGTTCAAATTGCTCGACAAGCTGCGGATTATCCTGCTTGGCATTGTTGGCAAAAAACAGCGGTGTAACGGCTTCAACAATAGGCGCTGGAACTGCTTTCGCTTGGCTAATGGCTTCTAACATCGCAAAGTATTTGTTATGGGTCACTTCTGGCTCTAAGCCAACAAACGTATCCATTAGTACCAATGACTGAACTCGCGAAGGAACCAAAGAAGCCACTTCCGTTGCCCACATTCCACCAACCGATAGACCAACAACAGAAAAGTGCTCAACCTGTAAATGGTCTAAAAGAGCCACAATCTGCTTGGCATAGTCTGACAATGAACGGGTTGTTTCTGGCGCGGCATCAGACTCACCATGCGCCCATAGCTCAGGCACGATACAGCGATAATGCTGGCTGAGCGCTTCTACTTGTGGCGCCCACATCTTGCTATCCCATAAATAGCTATGACCAAACACCAATACCGGGCCTGAACCTACATCTTGATAAGCCATTTCTCGGCCATCGACAGCAAATTTGTACATACTTCTAACCATTGATTATTTTTATAAAATCGGAGGGTACCATCATTTTCTCAACTAAAACGTCGGAACTCTCTTTATTCAGATAAAGAAAAGGCCGCCAAAACAGCGACCTTCACACAATAACTGACTTACGGTTAAGCGATCGGTTCCAATTGATCAATCGGCCAACGCGGTGTGGCTTGTACCGCCAAATCAGCAACTTCGCCATTCTTTAAGCGTTGCATACCCGCGTAGGCAATCATAGCGCCGTTATCGGTACAAAACTCCGTACGAGGGTAATACACCTCACCACCAATCTTATTCGCCAGTTGCTCAAGGTCAGCACGTAAACGACGGTTGGCACTCACTCCGCCAGCGATTACGATGCGTTTAAAGCCAGTCTGCTCAAGCGCGCGCTTACACTTGATAGTCAGTGTTGCGCATACTGCTTCCTCGAAAGCTAGGGCAATATCGGCGCGAGTCTGCTCGTCATCGCCATTGGCGGCAATGGTATTGGCGGTAAATGTCTTAAGCCCGGAAAAGCTCATATCCAAACCTGGGCGGTCCGTCATTGGGCGCGGAAACTTAAAGCGTCCGGGGGTACCTTTTTCTGCCAGCTTAGACAGTAATGGTCCACCAGGGTAATCCAAACCCATTAACTTAGCGGTTTTATCAAACGCCTCGCCTGCGGCATCATCAATCGACTCACCTAGAATTTTGTACTCACCAATGCCTTTCACTTCCACCATCATTGAATGCCCACCCGACACCAAGACAGCCACAAATGGGAAAGGTGGCGGGTTGTCTTCTAACATTGGCGCGAGTAAGTGCCCTTCCATATGATGCACTGGCACTGCAGGAACGCCCCAAGCGTAGGCCAAACTGCGGCCAATTGTGGCCCCGACGAGAAGCGCGCCAACCAACCCCGGGCCTGCGGTGTAGGCCACACCATCGATATCAGCGGGCGTGACATTAGCTTCTGCCATGGCGGCTTTGATAAGAGGGATGGTCTTTTTCACGTGGTCACGAGACGCCAGTTCCGGCACTACCCCGCCATAGTCAGCATGTAACTTAACTTGACTGTACAGCTTGTGCGAAAGCAGGCCTTTTTCATCATCATAGATGGCAATACCCGTTTCATCACAAGAGGTTTCGATACCAATAATGCGCATGGTTTACCTTGCAGGTTGAGAGGTTTGATTCAAAATTGGCGCAATCTTACCGCGCCTTCGCTTTGCAAACAAATTTTGTGCAAACTCTACCCAACAAAATACTTTACAAAGCCAGTGTGATCGGATTAAAATTCCGCACCATTTTTGATCAAGCTGATTGTAGACCTAGTATTCAAGCTAAGTCGTGTGAAGTCAGCATTAACGAATAACCCCTGAGGTGAAAGGCATATGCCAGTAGTTAAAGTACGTGAAAACGAACCGTTCGACGTTGCTCTACGTCGTTTCAAACGCTCTTGCGAAAAAGCAGGTATCCTTTCTGAAGTGCGTCGTCGTGAGCACTACGAAAAGCCAACTACAGTTCGCAAACGCGCTAAAGCAGCAGCTCAAAAGCGTCACGCTAAGAAGCTAGCTCGCGAAAACGCTCGTCGCGTTCGCCTGTACTAATAACTAAGTCCTAAAGGATTCTAGTTATGGCTCTTATTGACACGCTCAAAGAAGAGCAAAAATTAGCGATGAAAGCCAAGGACAAAACGCGCCTTGGCACTATTCGTTTAGCGCTAGCAGCCATTAAGCAGCGTGAAGTTGACGAACAGATCACTCTGGGCGATGACGACATCCTTGCTGTGCTGACTAAGATGGTTAAACAACGTCGCGACTCTGTCGCTCAATATGAAGCAGCGAATCGTCAAGATTTGGCTGAGGCTGAGAAAGCAGAAATCACCGTACTTGAGGACTTTATGCCTCAACCGTTGACTGAAGAAGAAGTAGCGGCACTGATTGACAGTGCGATTACCGAATCTGGTGCAGCGGGCATGCAAGACATGGGTAAAGTGATGGGCGTTCTCAAACCACAGATTCAAGGGCGCGCAGATATGGGTAAAGTGAGCGGTTTAGTTCGCGCTAAACTGGCTTAATTGCCCAACCCAATTGCAACAAGCCGTGCTATCCTTCGGAATGCGCGGCTTGTTTGTATCTACCCTATCGTTTTCTTTTTTTGTTAGGTTTTATGGCAGGACACATCCCTCGTAGTTTCATTGATGATCTCCTCGCTCGACTCGATATCGTCGACATTATTGACGCTCGCGTAAAACTTAAGAAAAAAGGCAAAAACTACGGCGCTTGCTGTCCTTTCCACAACGAAAAGACCCCTTCATTTAGCGTTAGCCAAGAAAAACAGTTTTATCATTGCTTTGGCTGTGGTGTGCACGGTAATGCCATCGACTTTATGATGGAGTACGAGCGTTTAGACTTTGTTGAGGCGATTGAAGAACTTGCTTCATTCTTAGGCTTAGATGTACCCCGAGAGCAGCGCCAAGGGGGCAGCTTTCAGTCTAACCAGCCAAAGGCCAACTCGGAACAGAAACGTAATCTTTACGATATTATGGGCAGTATTGCTCAGTTTTATCGCGACCAGCTCAAGCAGCCAAGCAGCAAAGTGGCGATCGATTACCTTAAAGATCGCGGCCTGTCAGGCCAAATCGTTCAGAAATTCGGTATCGGCTATGTGGCGGAAGAATGGGATCTAGTACGTAAGAATTTCGGTCAGAGCCCGCAAACACAAGAGATGCTGGTATCTGGCGGGATGTTGATTGAGAACGATAAGGGCAATCGCTATGACCGTTTCCGCGGCCGAGTGATGTTCCCCATTCGCGATCGACGTGGCCGAGTGATTGGTTTTGGTGGCCGGGTGATTGGTGATGGCACGCCCAAGTACCTCAACTCGCCAGAGACGCCTATTTTCCATAAAGGCAAAGAGCTCTATGGCCTTTATGAAGTGCTGCAAGCACACCGTGAGCCGAAACAGATTTTAGTCGTAGAAGGCTACATGGATGTCGTGGCGTTGGCACAATACGGTGTCGACTACTCTGTGGCTTCGCTCGGCACCTCGACTACCGGGGACCACATCCAACTGCTGTTTCGCCAAACCAATACCGTTGTGTGTTGTTACGATGGCGACCGAGCAGGTCGCGAGGCGGCTTGGCGTGCACTCGAAAATGCGCTGCAGTACTTAAAAACAGGCAATACACTCAAGTTCCTATTTTTGCCCGACGGCGAAGACCCAGACAGCTATGTACGTAAGCACGGTAAACAAGCGCTTGAGCAACAGATCGAACAGGCAACCCCGTTATCGAGTTACCTGTTTGACAACTTGATCGAAATTCACCAACTTAATCTAGGGACGCACGAAGGTAAGTCAGCGCTGCGCGCTCACGCCAGTGCACTGATCGACAAAATCCCCGATCCTTATTTTCAAGAGTTACTAGAAAAGTTATTGGACGAGCGCACCGGATTTGATAACCGCTTGCGTCAGCCGCGCAAAAAGATCAGCGAAACTCGACCTCAACCGCATAAAGAGATCAAACGCACACCTATGCGCGAGGTGGTGGCTTTGCTTATCCAAAATCCGAGCTATGCTGAAATGGTACCGGATCTTTCAAGCGTGCGTGAGTTAACAGTACCGGGACTAAGTTTATTTGTAGAAGTGCTTGAATATTGTCAACAGCATCCCAATATCACTACAGGCCAGTTGCTAGAGCACTGGCGAAATAGTCGCCACGAAGCGCTGTTATCGCGTCTCGCAGGATGGGAAATCCCCCTCGACGACGATAATGAACAAGATATATTTTTAGACTCATTGGACAAAATCATTGCCCAGTGCGTTGAAAAACAAATTGAAAATCTGCAGGCCAAAGAAAGAAGTGTCGGTTTATCAACCGAAGAAAGAAGGGAGCTGCTAGCCTTAATGCTAGATTTAAAAGCGTAACCCTGTTCGAATAGTCAGCAATAAATAAATTTGTTAAGATGTGTGGTTTGCAACTCGCATACTAATTCCTTCACCAGATACTAAGTTGGATACCGTCTATGGATCAAAATCCGCAGTCACAGCTAAAGCAACTTGTCATTAAAGGCAAAGAACAAGGCTATCTGACCTACGCAGAAGTAAACGACCACCTGCCGGCAGAAATTGTCGATTCAGAACAGGTCGAAGATATCATTCAGATGATCAATGACATGGGCATCCGAGTCGTGGAAACCGCTCCTGACGCCGATGATCTTGCTCTCAATGATGATGACACCATCACCGATGAAGACGCAGCTGAAGCCGCTGCCGCTGCGCTATCAAGCGTAGAAAACGAAATCGGCCGCACCACTGACCCAGTGCGCATGTACATGCGTGAAATGGGTACAGTTGAACTATTGACTCGTGAAGGCGAGATCGATATCGCGAAGCGTATTGAAGATGGTATTAACCAAGTTCAAAATGCTGTAGCGGAGTATCCGGGCACCATCCCATACATTCTCGAGCAGTTTGATAAGGTTCAAGCCGAAGAGCTTCGTCTTACCGATTTGATCACCGGCTTCGTTGACCCGGATGCAGACGAGACGACAGCGCCAACTGCAACTCACATCGGTTCTGAGCTGGCTGAGTCGGATCTTGAAGATGAAGACGAAGAAGATGAAGACGATGAAGAGTCGGATGACGACGAATCAGAAGAGGAAGATACAGGCATCGACCCTGAGCTTGCTCTAGAGAAGTTTACCTCTCTGCGCAACACTTTCCAAAACTATCAGCTAGCGTGCAACGAATACGGACGCGAAAGCCCGAAGGCGCAAATCGCGAATGAGCTTGTCATCGATGTATTCAAAGAGTTCCGCCTAACACCGAAGCAATTCGACTACTTGGTTGATGAGCTGCGTACCTCTATGGAACGTGTCCGTACTCAAGAGCGTCTGATCATGAAAGCGGCCGTTGAGTACGGCAAAATGCCGAAGAAATCTTTCATTACTCTGTTTACAGGCAATGAATCTAGCGAAGCATGGTTAGATGAGATTCTTGCATCAGATAAGCCTTACGCCGAGAAGATTCGACGTAGTGAAGACGATATTCGCCGCTCAATCGCAAAACTAAAAGCGATCGAAGAAGAGACGTCACTCACGGTGCAGAGCATCAAAGAAATCAGCCGTCGTATGTCTATCGGTGAAGCCAAAGCTCGCCGTGCGAAGAAAGAGATGGTTGAGGCGAACTTACGTCTGGTTATTTCGATTGCCAAGAAATACACCAACCGTGGTCTTCAATTCTTGGATCTTATCCAAGAAGGTAATATCGGTCTGATGAAAGCGGTAGATAAGTTTGAATACCGCCGCGGTTACAAGTTCTCGACTTATGCGACTTGGTGGATTCGTCAGGCGATTACACGCTCGATTGCAGACCAAGCACGTACCATTCGTATTCCGGTACACATGATCGAAACGATCAACAAGCTCAACCGTATCTCGCGTCAAATGCTGCAAGAGATGGGGCGTGAGCCACTACCGGAAGAGCTGGCAGAGCGCATGCAAATGCCAGAAGATAAGATTCGTAAAGTACTGAAGATCGCTAAAGAGCCAATCTCAATGGAAACACCCATCGGTGATGACGAAGATTCGCATCTAGGTGACTTTATCGAGGACACCACACTAGAGCTGCCACTAGACTCAGCAACAGCAACAAGTCTAAAAGTGGCCACTAAAGATGTTCTGGCTGGCCTAACACCTCGTGAAGCAAAAGTACTGCGCATGCGTTTTGGTATCGACATGAACACTGACCACACTCTAGAAGAAGTGGGTAAGCAGTTCGACGTGACTCGTGAACGTATTCGTCAGATTGAAGCGAAAGCTCTGCGTAAACTTCGTCACCCTAGCCGCTCAGAAACTCTGCGCAGCTTCCTAGACGAATAATCACGTCAGGCAAGCGATTGATGAAAAGGTGAGCAAATGCTCACCTTTTTTGTATTTCCGTGTTTTAAGTGGATAAATTCTAAGCGCATTTAGCTCAGTTCGCGTCTAGACAGCTAGATCGTCATCCCCTATAATCATTGCCCTACACGGCCCCTTAGCTCAGTGGTTAGAGCAGTCGACTCATAATCGATTGGTCCGCAGTTCAAGTCTGCGAGGGGCCACCATATTCGAAAAGGCGTAGCAGGTTAATACCTACTACGCCTTTTGTCTTTCATACCCCCCATCTTTGGGGTCACGCTCTGGATAACGGTCAACGATAGCTTTGAGCGCCGTTTGATGTTCGCGCAGGACATTCACGCATTCACCATCTAGCTTTCCTTCTGCGACCATTTTTCCTAGCTCTATCATGGCATAAGGGATCGACCAAGCTTGTTTGTATGGCTTATGACTGGTCAATGCATCGAATATGTTGGCGACGCAAATAATCCGGCTGCTGATCGGGATTGCTGCTGCTCTTAACTGGCGCGGGTAGCCACTACCGTCAAGAAATTCATAGTGATGGGCAATCACTTGAGCAAACAGTTCTATCGTCGGGTGTTCAGGCTCACCCAATTGGTTGGCAAACTGCTCTAGCAGCTTTTCACCGTGCTCGATGTGGCTTTGCAACTGAACGACTTCCTCGCGAGTGAGTCGCTCTTGCTTACACAACAACTCCGGAGGCAGCATCACTTTGCCAATATCATGAAACTGAGCAAACAAGCTTAAATGCTCGATCCACTCATCATCAAAATCGTAACGCTCAGCCAACCCCGTCGCGATAAGTTCACAATAAGTGGCCATTCTTTGTTTATGAGCACTCGACTCGCGTTGATAAATCGGTGAGCGTGCTACTACAGCATGCGCCTTGTTAAGCAACGCGCTGACCAGCTCAAACTCAGCCAACACCGTCGACTGCAACATATTTAAGTAGGGCGTTAGGTGAGTAAAGTCTTGCTTGTCGAAGGCGCCAACGCGTGATGAAAGGGCAAAGATAAAACCACGAAACTGCTTGGCGGAGAAGACAGGCCACGCCACGCTAGAATGGTAGCCCTGCTCGAGTAGGTGGCGAACAAACGAACAAGTTCTTAACTCACTTAAGTCGGCGAAAACCGTATGAGTACGGCTCTCTAAACTAGGTTTTAAGGCTGGTAGGCTACTAATGGGCGCTTGGAAGTGGAAACCACTCAAACATGGTTGTGCGCTGTCGGCATAGGTTTTAAGTAGATGATCGCACGGGTCATACAGAACAAAACAGACCCTCTCTATCAAAGCATGATGAGCCTGCATACGTTGATGAATAGCAGTAAACTGTTGATTCAATTGGTGGTGACATGACGGTTGCAACGCCATGCGCTCGAATGTCGCTTCCATAACTAGACACTGCCCCTCTCTCCCTTGCACTAAGTGTAGTCGTGAGGCAGCGCATTTCGCCAATAACAATTTTATCAATTAAGCATTTCGTTGATCGACAGCAATTCTCGAGCGCCCTCGTCCTTCGACGAGTTAGAACCCCTTGCTCTTCTTAATCAAATCGTAGGCATTCTGGATCTCTTGGGCTTTTTCTTTCGCCACATTCATCATTTCCGGTGGAAGACCCTTAGCCATCAGTTTGTCAGGGTGGTGCTCATTCATCAATTTGCGATAGGCACGCTTGACCGTTTTCGCATCTGAACTGCTGTCAATACCGAGCAGCTTGTACGCATCACTAAGTTGATCGGCGCTATGAGAGGGCTGCCAACCACTTTGGGACTGATGCGAGTGGCCTTGGCCTGAGCCAGCAAAGCCCCCTTGCTGGAAGCGAAACGCCGCTTCTTGCATTCGCAAGCGTTGTTCAAGTTGATCGGATGAGAAACCAAGTCCGCGCGCGATTTTATGCAGGACATTACGTTCACTTGGATGGATTTCGCCGTCAGCAAAAGCGGCTGAAATCTGCAGTTCAAGGAAAAACTGGATCAAGTCGTAGCGACCACCAGAGGAGATGCGCACTCGCTCAAGTACGGTATCTAAAGGAAAGTCTGCCTCTTTGCCCTCACGAAACGCATTTTGCGCGGCGCGACGCTGCTCACCGTGCAAACTCATCCGGTCCATCATCATGGTGGCAAGCTGAATCTCTTCTCGTGTCACCTGGCCTTTAGCCTTAGCCACGTGACCCATTACCGAAAATGCCGCCTTAAAAAACTCTTCCTGACGCTCTGCCTGACTTGGTCCATTGCCAAAACCGCTATTAAAGCCTGCCTGACGAAGACGACGCGCCTTATCAAATTGATGACCAATAAAAAGACCAAACAGAGCACCAAATGGTCCACCAAATAGGAAGCCAAAAAAAGTACCCAGTATTTTGCCGAAAATGTGCATTATGTGCTCTCAATCTATGAATTTTTATGTCGTAACGCGGTCTGATAGTGCTGTAAGCTACAAATTACTTTATGATAAGGACCGTTTTATTTTCATTCGGTCAGCTATGCACCGGATATATCAAGTTCAACAGGATAGTAAAACTCGATGTCACGTTTCCCTCGCACCTTGTTAGCCGCTTCGATCAGCGCTGCGTTTTTAGTGCCTCAGACACAAGCTGAAACTATAGTAGACGATAGTGTGCAGGAACTGCCCGCTATAGATCAATGTTTGATCAACCAACCAGAGCAGGAAAACCCAAACCAACTTCCAGTCAACGTTGAAGCAGACAGTTTGGAAGCGATCAACGGAGACAAAGCCACCTATCGTGGTAACGTCATCGTCGTGCAAGGCAAAAAACGCATGCAGGCTGACAACGTTACCCTGCATCAACAAGACAACATTGTCGTCGCTGAAGGCAATGTGACCTTTAGTGATGGTGAAGTCAAAACCATTTCAGACAAAGCCACCAATAACCTTAATACCGAATTGGTTGAGTTAGAGAACACTCAATACCAGTTTTTGTGTGAGCCAGGTCGTGGTGAGGCCGTTTACGTGGCTAAAACCGGCAAAGCGGTATATGAAATCGAAGATGGCACCATCACTTCTTGTCCTGAAGGCGACAAGTCTTGGCGTATGCGTGCATCCAGCATCGATATTGACCAAAATGAAGAAGAAGCCACGTTCTACAACCCACGCTTTGAAGTGGCAAATGTGCCCGTTTTCTATCTACCATTTTTGACCGTGCCGATTGGCGATACCCGTAAGACCGGCTTTCTCTACCCGACGGTCTCATACGGTTCTAAGAACGGCTTTGTGATGGAAGTGCCGGTCTACTGGAACTTAGCCCCCAACTACGATTTAGAAACAACGCTCAAGTACATGCAAGAGCGAGGCACTCAGCTCAACAGCGAATTTCGCTACCTATCTGACTTTGGCCAAAGTAGCATCAAATCGGAGTACTTGCACAGCGACAAAAAACATCCCGACAAGGGAGCAAGGTGGGGTGTTCAGTGGTTGCATTCGGGCATTTACGATCAAAACTGGAAAATCGAAGCCGACTACTCACAAGTCAGCGATATCAGCTATTTTTCGGATATCGACTCTAAGATTGGTAAACAAGAAGACGGTCAACTTATTCAAGAAGGTCGAGTCACCTATCGCTCAGCAAACTGGGACGCTTCGCTACTGACTCGAGATTTTCAAATTCTTACCACAGCTGGCAACCAACCTTATCGTCTTATGCCGCAGCTTGATTTTAACTATTACGCTCCAGAGCTGCTGCGTTACCTGGACTTTAATATGGTCAGTCACATTGCTCGTTTTGATACCGATGCCAAAGGCCAACCATCAGCGACGCGTATTCATATAGAGCCAGGGTTTAGTGTACCACTAGGGACGACCTGGGGTTCGTGGGTAACAGAAGCCCGTTTACTGGGAACCTACTATCAGCAAGACTTAGAGGGTGTGGATACCACCTCTGGAGACAAAGAAATCAACCCGTATTACGGTTTAGAAGAGACAGTGACTCGATTGCTACCAGAGTTTCGCTCCAATGCCGGGATAGTATTAGAACGTGACTCCATCGTACTGAGCAACTATTCACAAACACTCGAGCCTCAAGTTCAATACCTTTACGTACCCAAAGTCAATCAGGGCAATATTGGTAAATACGATACTACTGTGTTGCAGACCGACTACTACGGCCTATTTAGAAGTCGTAAGTTCAGTGGTGTCGATGAAATCGCTGCCGCCAACCAATTTAGTTATGGCGCATCGACCCGATTTTTTGATGACGGTTTTAAAGAGCGTCTCAATATCTCTTTCGGTCAGATTATTTATCTCGATGCCAACGAGCGCCTAGACTCGACTACCGATTCGCCATCTAACTACTCAGCGTGGGCGGTAGAGATGGATTTCAACTACGACGACTATCTGTTCTATCACGGCGGCATTCAATATGATGTTGACACCAGTGAAGTGCAACTGGGCAATAGCACTTTAGAGTATCGTTTTGCCGACGGTTATATCCAAGGCAACTACCGTTACGTGACCAAGGAATATATCGATAACACCGTTGACTTTAATATCAACAGTATTACTCGTGATGGTATCTCCCAAGCAGGCCTCTTAGCTGGCTATCAACTTTCACAAAACTGGAATGCAAGCGGTCAGTATTTCTACGACATGACCACAGATGAAGCGTTAGAGTGGCTGGCGAAACTTAATTATACTTCAGACTGCTGGTACATCGGCTTTACTTACAGTAAACGCCTGAAGGGCTGGCAAGGTGACTACATCAATACCAATACCGCGACACCTCTGTACGAGAACAACTTCAGCCTGAACTTCGGTATTATTGGATTTGGTACTTCAATCGGTGCCGGGTCTGGTCTTGCAGGACTAGAGGATGCGGGTAACTCTTTGGGCTATGGTCGCCCATTTTTCTTGAACAACTAATCAGCCAGCCTGATGTCTAACTCATCAAGCTATTTGAACTTATAGGATCCTCAATGAGATTTTACAAACAGACTTTGCTGGCACTCTTAACCAGTTGCACAGTGCTCACCGCCTCTGCTGAGCCAGTGGCGTTGGATAAAGTTGCCGTTATTGTCAATAGCAGCGTGGTACTGCAAAGTGATATCGAAGCGTCGATCAAATCATTAAAGGCCAACGCTAAAAAGAGTGGCCAAGACCTGCCACAAGAAGAGATTCTGCGTGAACAGGTCATGGAGAAGTTGATCGTCGACACTATTCAGCAGCAGGAAGCTGAGCGCATTGGTGTGCGTATTGACGATAACCGCCTCAACCAAGCGATCGCTGATATTGCCAACAATAACCAACAAACCGTCGAGCAACTTAGAGCCACATTGGAACAAGAGGGCCTTAGCTACGCGGAGTTTCGTGAGCAAATTCGTAAAGAAATCGCCGCGAGTGAAGCGCGCAATGCGTTAGTCCGCCAACGCATCAATATTTTGCCGGCTGAAGTCGATAATCTCGCCGAGCTGCTGGCTCAAGAAACCAACGCAACAGTGCAGTATAAAATCAGCCATATTCAGCTGCGCATCAACGACGGCGCCGATAAAAATGCCATCGAAGCGCAAGCCAAACAGCTCGTCGACCAACTCAATCAAGGCGCCGACTTTAGCACCATGGCGTACACCTACTCAAAAGGCCCGAAAGCCCTGCAAGGTGGTGATTGGGGCTGGATGCGCAAAGAAGAGATGCCAACCATCTTTGCCGATCAAATTAAACTGCAGAACAAAGGCAGCGTCATTGGCCCATTTCGCAGTGGCGTGGGTTTCCATATCCTAAAAATTGATGATGTAAAAGGGCTAGAGACAGTCGCGGTTACCGAGGTTAACGCACGCCATATTCTGATCAAACCCACTGTAATCTTAAGTGATGAAGGTGTTCAGAACGACCTTAACGACATTATTCAGCGAATTCAGGCTGGTGAAGCCACCTTTGCGGAAATGGCTCAGCAGTACAGCCAAGACCCTGGTTCTGCTGCGCAAGATGGTGAGCTCGGCTATCAAACCTCTGATATATATGTGCCTGAGTTCAAACATCAAGTGGATACCCTTCCGGTGGGGAAAATCAGTGAACCATTCAAAACTGTCCATGGTTGGCACATTGTTGAAGTCATCGACCGCCGTGAAGTAGACCGTACCGACTCAGCAATGAAAAACCGAGCTTATCGTATTCTATTCAATCGCAAGTTCAACGAAGAGGCGAGCGCTTGGTTACAAGAAATGCGCGCGAGTGCATTTGTTGAAGTGGTGAATGACCAAGATGACAGTTAAACGCATTATCGTCACCGCAGGTGAGCCTGCAGGTATTGGCCCAGACTTAGTCCTCGCATTATCAACAGAGAGCTGGACACACCAAATCGTTGTCAGTGCCGATAAAAATATGCTCGCTGAACGCGCCAAGACGCTGGGCATTGAGGTAGAACTGATTGATTATCAATCGGATGCTCCCATCACTCCGCAAAAAGCGGGCAGTTTGGTGGTCGAGCATATTCCGGTTGCCAATCCAGTGGTTGCAGGCCAGCTTGATGAAGGCAACGGCCACTATGTATTAAATACCCTAGAAAGAGCCGCATTGGGCTGTATGAATGGTGAATTTGATGCTATTGTCACCGGCCCTGTACACAAAGGGGTGATCAATCGTGCTGGGGTTGCGTTTAGTGGTCATACCGAGTTCTTCGCCGAAAAATCCAATACCCCACTGGTAGTGATGATGCTGGCGACAGAAGGGTTACGCGTTGCCTTGGTCACCACACATATCCCGCTCGCTTACGTGTCAAAAGCGGTGACGGCAGAAAGACTCGAAAAAATTATCGATATTCTCCACCATGATTTGGTCGAGAAGTTTGCGATTCCAGCCCCGACTATTTATGTTTGTGGGCTCAACCCCCATGCGGGTGAAGACGGTTGCTTGGGCAAAGAAGAAATCCAAACCATCACCCCCACGTTGGACAACATACGCCAACAAAAGGGCTACAATTTGATAGGACCGCTGCCAGCCGATACTATTTTTAATCAAAAGTATCTTCAAGAGGCGGATGCGGTGCTTGGGATGTACCATGATCAAGTACTTCCAGTATTGAAATACAAAGGGTTTGGCCGCTCAGTAAACATTACTTTAGGACTGCCTTTTATTCGGACCTCCGTTGATCACGGCACCGCACTAGATCTTGCAGGGACTGGCAGTGCGGACACAGGGAGCTTCAGAACGGCCCTAGCTCATGCCATTGAGCTGGTCGATAAGAAAACCAATTAACTTGAGAGAATTATGAGAAACGATGTCCACTTAGGGCACAAAGCGAGAAAGCGCTTTGGTCAAAACTTCCTAAATGATCCTTATATCATTGATGGAATTGTCTCTGCAATCAACCCTAAACCCGGGCAAAACCTGGTTGAAATCGGCCCTGGTTTGGGCGCAATCACTGAGCCTGTCGGTAAAGAGGTGGATAAATTCACCGTTATCGAACTCGACCGAGATCTCGCTGAGCGCTTGCGTAATCACCCAGAACTTGGTGATAAGCTGACCATCCATGAAGGCGATGCCATGCGCTTCGACTTCACTCAGTTAGTCAAACCAAACAATAAGCTGCGTATTTTCGGTAACTTGCCTTATAACATCTCGACTCCTTTGATGTTTCACCTGTTTGAGTTCCATAAAGACATCCAAGATATGCACTTTATGTTGCAAAAAGAGGTAGTGAATCGCCTTGCCGCTGGGCCAGGAACCAAAGCCTATGGCCGCTTAACTGTGATGGCGCAGTACTTCTGCAAAGTAGTGCCGGTATTGGAAGTACCACCGACCGCATTTGTTCCACCACCAAAAGTTGATTCCGCCGTGGTCCGCCTAGTCCCTTACGAAGAGATCCCTCATCCAGTGACTAACTTAAAGTGGCTCGACCGCGTCTGCCGTGAAGGCTTTAACCAGCGCCGTAAAACAGTGCGTAACTGTTACAAGTCGCTGTTGTCTGCAGAGGTACTCGAGCAGTTGGGTGTGAACCCAAGTATGCGTCCAGAGAACCTGACTCTGCAGCAGTTTGTCGACATGGCGAACTGGCTCGATGCCAACCAATAAGTTAAGATAGAATCAAAGGAGGTAGGCCGTTGGCTTATCTCCTTTTTGACTTTTTAGGAGTTTACATGGAAGCTGCCCCTTGTATAAAAGTCCAAGTGCATAGCAAGTACATTGCCGAGCAATCCCACCCAAACGCCAAACGCTATGTGTTTGCCTACATCATCACCATTAAAAACCTCAGTCAGCAGAAGGTTCAATTGATCAGCCGCCGCTGGTTAATCACCGATGCAAATGGCAAGCAAATGACCGTAGAGGGAGAAGGCGTCGTCGGTGAGCAGCCTGTTATTGATGCCAATGACGAATACACCTACAACAGCGGCACTGTGATTGAAACGCCAGTCGGTGTCATGCAAGGTCAATACATTATGCACGATAGCGAAGGCAAAGAGTTCATCGCTGAAATCGATCCGTTCCGTCTCGCCATTCCCAACATTCTCAACTAGGTACGCTCTGTGGCCACATACATTGTTGGCGACCTGCAAGGTTGCCTTGACGAACTGCTGTTACTACTCGATAAAGTCAACTTCCAGCCAGGTGCCGACATTTTGTGGGTCGCAGGGGATCTAGTCGCTAGAGGGCCGAAATCGCTAGAAGTACTGCGCTACCTCAAATCGTTAGGCGATAATGTACAGATAGTACTGGGCAATCATGATCTCCACCTATTAGCGGTTTCAATGGGTTTGTTTAAGGCCAAAGACAAAGACAGAACCGCCCCCATTTTGCAAGCTGAAGATAGCAAGGCACTGCTCAAATGGCTGAGAAAACAACCTCTACTTGCCGAACATCAAGAGTTTGTAATGTGCCATGCCGGTATTTCGCCACAATGGACCTTAAAGCAAGCCCGTCATGCCGCGCGCGAAGTGGAGGCTATCTTACACAGTAAAGAGTGGCGCTGGCTGATCGAAAACATGTATGCTAATCAACCAGACCGCTGGTGTGATTCGTTGCAAGGGATTGAGCGCTATCGCTACATTATCAATGCCTTTACTCGAATGCGCTTCTGTTATCCAGACGGTCGTCTTGATATGGCGTGTAAGCTTCCGCCTAGTCAAACCAACAGTGAAGAGCTGGTTCCTTGGTTTGAAGTCAAACAGAGAGAGAAACTGAAAAAGACGGTAATTTTCGGCCATTGGGCGGCGCTTGAAGGTTATCGAGGCAAGAAAGTCATCGGTCTTGATACCGGATGTGTTTGGGGAGGAAGCTTAACCATGCTCAGATGGGAGGATAAGCAGTTCTTTACCCAACAAGCGTTAGCGAGTAGCGAGTAGCGAGTAGCGAGTAGCGAGTAGCGAGTAGCGAGTAGCGAGTAGCGAGTAGCGAGTAGCGAGTAGCGAGTAGCGAGTAGCGAGTAGCGAGTAGCGAGTAGCGAGTAGCGAGTAGCGAGTAGCGAGTAGCGAGTCATTGTTGAAGGTTTGACGCCATGCGTCAAACCTTTTGTTTTCAAATCAGACCGCTGTAATCTTCTGGGCGCTGCCCGTTTTTTCTAAAACCACAAAACGCATATCATAAGCGTTGTTTTCATCCGCAGCATAGCTTTCTGAGTACGTCTCACAGAACTCATCACTCCAGGCTGGGAACTGAGTATCGCCGTCGACGTTGGCATCGATGTAGGTAACATACAACTTATTCGCTTGCGCTAAGCAAGCTTGGTAAATCGTGCCACCGCCAATAATCATCACTTCCTCAACTTCACCAGCGGCCTGCAATGCTTCATCGATAGAGGTGACTGTGGTAACCCCGTCAATCTCTAGCTCGCTATCTCGACTGATAACAATGTTGTGCCGGCCTGGTAAAGGACGACCAATCGATTGATACGTTTTACGCCCCATCACAACTGGCTTGCCGAGTGTACAGCGCTTAAACCAGGCAAAGTCCGCAGGCAAGTGCCAAGGCATCTGGTTGTCTTTACCAATTACGCGATCTTGTGCCATCGCCGCGATCATGCTGATGATCATTTTCTACTCCTAACACCCTAAACTATTGGTTTTCGGCGATAGAATAACAATCCTGGCATGGCTAAGCCAACCGCAAGTCCAGCAATAATAAACATCGCTTTCAAAAAGTTCTCCATCAGCATGGCGACCAGTTCAGGAGAGTAGCCTCTATGGTTAAGCTCAACCAGCGCGATCATCGCTTTAAAAGCAAACACGCCGGGCACCATAGGGATCAATGCAGCAACGGTAAAGACTTTGGGATGCGCCAAGAAGCGCGCTGACCAATGAATCCCCACCATACTCACTATCATAGCCGCAAAGAAGGTCGCCCACTCAATCGGTACACCAAAGTGCATCATCAGATAGCGCGAGCCATGGCCAATCGCACCACCTAAAGCGCAATAAATCAGAGCTTTTTGTGGCACATTGAATACCAACGCAAAACCAACCGCAGGGATGGCGGCGAAAAACATGTCATTGAGTAGACCAAAAAACAGTGACCAATCCATCATGCGACCCATCCCCAAACACCGACTAGGCTCATTGCCGCAACAATGCCTAAGCTCGTCGCTAAGGTCAGCAGACTCGCCATCACGAAGCGCGCAATCCCCATATTGATATAGCCTTTGAGCATATCTGCAACAGAGTTAATCAGGGGAAAACCCGGCACCAACATCAACACCGATGAGGCCATGACTAAAGAGGGAGAGTTGCCCATTTCATAGATCACCGCTTGAGCCGAAATAAATGTGGTAACAAAGGCCGTCGCAGCAAAGTTCATTAGCGGATTGAAGTGACGATGGCCGATTTCTTGGCGTACCACCATCCCCACGGCAGAGGCGATAAAAGTCATAGCGAAGACCGTCCAATCTCCTCCGGCCAAGCGACTAAATGCAGCGCAAGAGAGCCCGATCATTACCACCACTAACCATCGGTTGTAACGCTCTGGGCTTATTTTATCGAGCTTACGCTGCGCTAAGGTATGGTCGATAATCCCGCGCTCTAGCATGATGCAGATACGCTGAACCTGGGTAATCGCACGCATATTGATCCCCCGATCAGGGCAGCGGCGAGCGGTGGTGATGCAGTGCTCTTGATATACCGTGGTGACCACAAGGGAGCTGGAAGAGAGCGAGACTTCCACTTCATCCATCCCTGCCGCCATACCGAAACGGCGCATTAAATCACCCACTAATGTGCTTTCGGCGCCATGGGCCAAAAGCATTTGCCCAGCTTGAGCAATCAAACGAGACACGGCTCGCTGTTTGGAGGCCATACTTAAATCCTACTCCTTTAGAATCCGACTATTGTGCTGCGAATTTCAGCTCAATGATTTGATTTAGACACAAAAAAGCCGCAATTGATATTGCGGCTATGAATATTATTCAGGATCACTCGCGTACGTAAACAACGTGACCGTCGTCTTCTTCGTCGTCCCAGTCATCCCAATCGTCATCGTCTTCTGTGATCACATCTTTACCAGCGATAGCATCTTTATGGTAGTCGTCCCACATAAAGTCGACTTTATCTTCTTCGCTCACTTCTTCTGTTTCACGAGGAAGATTTTCCATAAACTCAGCCAGCTTGTAACAAAGCTCTTTGGTGCCTTGCTTGTTGACCGCGGAGATCTTGAAGTATTCGCCTTCCCAACCCAGAGCATCCAAAATGCCTTGGATGATCTCGTCTGCTTCCTCTTCTGGCATCAGATCAACTTTGTTGAAAATCAACCAGCGCGGTTTGTCAGCCAACTTCTCACTGTACTGCTCAAGTTCATCAATGATGGTTAACGCATTTTCAATCGGATCCGATTGATCGATCGGCATAATATCGATCATATGCAGTAGCACACGGCAACGTTCTAGGTGCTTCAAGAAGCGAATACCTAGTCCTGCGCCATCTGCCGCCCCTTCAATCAGTCCAGGAATGTCGGCCACCACAAAGCTCTTTTCTGGGACCACACTCACCACACCCAAGCTCGGGATCAAAGTGGTAAATGGATAGTCAGCCACTTTCGGCTTAGCGGCCGAGACTGCGCGGATGAACGTCGACTTACCTGCGTTCGGCAGACCCAACATACCCACATCAGCCAATAACAGTAGCTCTAGGCGAATCTCACGCACTTCACCTTTGGTACCTAATGTTTTTTGACGCGGTGCGCGGTTTACCGAAGACTTAAAGCGCGTGTTACCCAGACCATGCCAGCCGCCTTTTGCGACCATAACTTTCTTGCCGTGTTCAGCCACTTCAGCAACGATCTCATTGGTATGAATATCCACCGCTCGAGTACCCACGGGTACACGTAAAACCTTGTCTTTACCGCGTTTGCCGGTACAGTTACCGCCACGACCATTTTCACCACGTTCCGCTTCATAGAAGCGTTGGAAGCGATAATCAATCAGTGTGTTGAGGTTTTCGTCGGCTAGGATGTAAACATCACCACCGTCACCACCGTCACCCCCATCCGGGCCACCTTTCGCAACGAATTTCTCTCGCCAGAAACTCACTACACCGTTACCGCCATCACCGGCTTGAACTTTAACTACCGCTTCATCAACGAATTTCATCTCTTACTCCGCCCTATTGCTACTCATGCAGCTGCGTTGCAAATATCATCTCAAGCCCGACAAAGCGTGGCGTGAATGATACAAATTCTAGCAGATTCCAATTTTAGATCGATCACCCGCAATCTCAGATCGTTCTGCTACTTAGGAATATATAATGAGGGACTTTTTGCAAAGTGCCTTAGTATCTACTCTTTGTTGCTGCTAACCCGCTGAAGAGAAATAAAAAACCCCGCCGAATCGGCAGGGCTTTTGAATTCAGCTTGAAAGCTAATCAGTAACTAAGCGAGGTGCTCAAATTACTCAGCTTCGATGCTAACGAATTTACGGTTTTTAGGACCTTTCACTTCGAACTTCACTTTACCTTCGGTAAGAGCGAATAGAGTGTGGTCTTTACCGATACCAACGTTAGTACCAGCGTGGAACTTAGTACCACGTTGACGAACAATGATGTTACCTGCAAGTACAGATTCACCACCGAAACGCTTAACACCTAGACGTTTGCTTTCTGAATCGCGGCCGTTACGAGTAGAACCACCAGCTTTTTTGTGTGCCATTGTTAAACTCTCCTAATCGATTAAGCGTTGATACCAGTGATTTTCACTTCCGTGAACCACTGACGGTGACCAGCTTGTTTGCGAGAATGCTTACGACGACGGAACTTAACGATTTTTACTTTATCGCCACGACCGTGTTGTACAACTTCTGCAACTACTTTGCCGCCCTCTACAAGAGGAGCACCAACTTTAATGTCTTCACCGTTAGCAACAAGAAGAACTTTCTCAAATTCTACAGTTGCACCAGTTTCAACGTCTAATTTCTCTAAACGAAGAGTTTGACCTTCGCTTACACGGTGTTGTTTACCACCAGATTGGAAAACAGCGTACATATCTTACTCCGCTTTTTCCGCACAGCCGTATGCTTTTTGAGCACTGAGGGTGTGCGCTAAACTAATCATCAATAGGGCGCAGATTCTACAGAAAGGTCGCACCTATGACAAGCCATATTTTGAAAAAATTGGCGAAAAGCTAATCGCCAATGAAAAGTGCCGAGATGATGCCCTTTAACCATGTATTTATCAACGTTTTTTAGTGTATTATTCAGCAATTAAAGTAGATAAGAATACCTTACAAGTTCTAACCTCAGCCGGATTTACAATGGATTTTAAAGCTATCCAAGCTCTCACCGCCGATGACATGGCAAAAGTGAACGAAACAATTCATGCTCAGCTCAACTCTGATGTCTCTTTAATTAACCAACTTGGTTTTTACATTGTCAGTGGTGGAGGTAAGCGTATACGCCCTCTTCTGGCTGTCATTTCTGCCCGAGCACTCGGTTATCAGGGAGAAGCCCACACCACGGCTGCAGCCTTTATCGAATTTATTCACACTGCTACCTTGTTGCACGATGATGTCGTGGATGAATCAGACATGCGTCGTGGAAAAGCCACCGCTAACGCAGCGTTTGGTAACGCGGCCAGTGTATTAGTAGGAGATTATATCTACACTCGCTCTTTTCAGATGATGACCGAGCTAGGATCGTTGAGGATCCTCAAGTTAATGAGTGATGCGGTCAACGTTATCTCTGAAGGCGAAGTACAACAGTTGATGAACTGTAACGACCCTAATACCACTGAGGAGAGTTACATGCAGGTCATCTACTCGAAAACGGCTCGCTTGTTTGAAGCGGCCACGCAAATTGGCGCCATTTTGAGTGACGCTCCTGAAGAGGTCGAACTGGCTCTGCAAAACTACGGTAAATACCTCGGCACCGCCTTCCAACTGATCGACGATGTGATGGACTACACCTCAGACGGTAAAGAGATGGGCAAAAACGTCGGCGACGATCTCGCCGAAGGGAAACCGACACTGCCGCTGCTTTATGCGATGCGTCATGGTACCTCTGAGCAAGCTGAGATGATTCGCGAAGCGATAGAGAAAGCCAACGGGATGGAACGCCTGCATGACATAATGACGGCAATGGAACAAACAGGCTCTCTCGACTACACCCGCCAAAAAGCCTATCAAGAAGCCGACAAAGCGATTGCTGAACTCGATATTTTGCCTGAGTCTCCATACAAACACGCACTGGTGACCTTAGCTCATATGTCAGTCCACCGCAGCAGCTAATCACGCCGCCACACAGCAAAGCACAGAGACAACAACGGGAACCCTAGGGTTCCCGTTTGCCTCTATCGAGGCCATCCAGCACAGCAAAACGAAGGCAATTGACCGTGTTTAGGTTTAAGTCTAACGCTCTCCCTCTAAACACTGTGCCCGCTTTAAAACATTAACAACAATACTTCGATTGAGATGCGAAATTAGTATGTTTTGTGAGCAATATATTCTTTAATCTTATCAATTTGTCATTATTTCAAGCTGACTCCCTCTATTCCTCGCTTTTGTAGTGGCTGTCACTGAAATGTCATCCCGGCGTCATCGACCGCTCATCAATTTGCAGCTTGCCTGTCATCTCACTTTTTTATTCTCGGCACAGATTCGCTATTTGCAGAGGATAATATGTCAATATCTAGCCCGTTCCGTTTACCCACTAAAACCCCACTTCGTGTGGCTGAAAGCCTGACTGAATGGGCGACAGGACTAAGCCAACTCGACAAGTTCTATGCGCAGCGTCCGGTCAACTGCGATACCCGCTGTTTTCTTCGCTATACCCTAGAAGTGCTTGGCATTGATTATCGAGTGGTTAAAGGACACGCAGACGCGGTACCCAAACAAGGCGCCACCGTAGTCGTCGCCAACCACCCGCTCGGATGCGTAGAAGGGGTGATTCTGGCTGAGCTATTACTTATGTTGAGAAGTGACGTCCAGATCCTCGCCAATCAATATTTAAAAACCGTACCAGAACTCGATGAGCTGTTTATCGGGGTCGATGTATTTGAAGGTGCGGATGCGCCGCGGGCGAACTTAAAGGCGCTGCGTCAAGCCCATCAACACTTGGCCAACGGCGGATTACTATTGCTGTTCCCCGCTGGCGAAGTCTCGCAGTTAGTCAAAGGCACTGTCCCACGTCTAGAAGATAAGGAGTGGAGCCGCTCCATCAGCCATCTAGTTCGTAAGTCTCGCGCCACAACCGTACCAATGTTTATCGATGGTCAAAACTCAAAACGTTTCTACTTAGCTGGCAAAGTGCACCCTCTGCTTCGCACCTTAATGCTCGGCAGAGAGTTACTCAACAAAACGAATCACACCATCGGGATATCGATTGGTGAGCCGATCAAGTATAAAGAGGTCAATTCACTGACCGACGCACAGATCGTCCACTACTTGCGCCTCAATACCTATTTGCTACAAACGCCGCCTTCCACCAAGTCAGTCACATCGCCCGCGAG
Source organism: Vibrio sinaloensis (assembly GCF_023195835.1). NCBI lineage: Bacteria > Pseudomonadati > Pseudomonadota > Gammaproteobacteria > Vibrionales > Vibrionaceae > Vibrio > Vibrio sinaloensis. The sequence continues at coordinate 2,592,466 of NZ_CP096199.1, forward strand.
TAAGTCTGAGATCCCAGTCGCTCCGTCATTACCAATAGAGGATCATCTCGATGATCTTCGCCAACTCCCCAAGCAGCACCATCTGTTATCCAGTGGCGAGTTTGACGTCTACTGCACCAGTGCTGATCATATTCCATCGATCATGCACGAAATAGGAAGACTCAGAGAACTCAACTTTCGCCAAGTAGGAGAAGGAACAGGCAACGCATTGGATATTGATCGATTTGATCGCTACTACCTGCAACTATTTGTTTGGGATCGAGATAAACAGCGATTAGTCGGCGCCTACCGTTTAGGACTGGTTGATCAGATTGTGGCGCAATACGGGCTAGATGGACTCTACTCACGCACCCTATTTCACTACCAGCAACCGTTTATCGACAGCATGGGAAAATCGATTGAAATGGGTCGCTCAGTTATCGATAGCGCCTATCAAAAATCCATGGCGCCACTGCTGCTACTGTGGAAAGGTATCGCGCGTTACGTCGCAAATCATCCAGACTACACCCACCTATTCGGTCCGGTCAGTATCAGTAATGACTACAGCGAACAAACTCGCCAGCTTTTGGCACAAACTATGACCCTACATCATTACGATAACCACAAAGCAGAATTCGTGACGCCATCAAATCCGCTGCCCAAAACTGAGTTGAGATGGAATCAAGCGATGTTGTCTGCGCTTGCCGACCTACAGCTGTTGTCGCGCGTGATTGGACGAATTGACGACGGCAAAGGCGTGCCTGTGTTACTGAGACAATATCTGGCGCTCAACGGCAAGCTCACTTGTTTTAATGTTGATCCCGATTTCAACGATGCGCTCGATGGTTTGATCATGGTTGATCTGAGGGACGTGCCGGTCAAAACGCTTAGTCGCTATATGGGGGCAAACAGTGCTGAGCAATATTTAGCTCGCCATCGCTGACGGGCTGTTCATCCTCGACAACTTGAGCCACGTGACCCAGTCGGCACTTTTTATATCAAAATTATGTGCTTAATTGTGGCTTGAGTATGTCCAATCCTCCAATTTTCCAGCCAAGATAACAGGATAAATCGCCATTGGCTTACTGAGTGTTAGATAGACTCGCTAAATTGGGCTAGCTAGATAGCAACAAATTAGATTGACGAAAAAATAATCAGGAGAAATGCTAGGTGGGATTTAGCAAGACAACAATAAGGAAGTAAACTCGCTATGCTGCCCTCAAAAACAAAACTACGTTCCCTCATCACTGGTACTTTAACCCTGTCACTGGCATTCACTTCTTTGGTAAGCTTCGCTGAAGACAAAGTATATCGCTTAAAACTTGCAGAAACCTGGGGGCCGAATACCCCAATCCTCGGCGATGCCACGAAAAATATGGCGCAGTTGGCAGAGGAGATGTCCAATGGTCGCTTGCAGATTCGCATCGATTCCGCCAACAAGCATAAAGCGCCTCTCGGCATTTTTGATATGGTCAAATCCGGCCAATACGACTTAGGTCATTCCAGTTCATACTATTGGAAAGGCAAAGTTCCCAATACACTCTATTTCTCTTCCATGCCGTTTGGCATGATTTCGACCGAGCAATACGCTTGGTTCTATCGAGGCGGTGGTATGGAGTTAATGGAGAAAGTGTACGCTCCGCATAACTTGCTGTCGTTCCCAGGCGGAAACTCAGATATTCAAATGGGTGGTTGGTTTAAAAAAGAGATCAACTCTGTCGACGACCTACAAGGACTGAAGATCCGTATTCCAGGCTTTGCTGGTGAGGTGATGGCCAAAGTCGGCGCGGCGCCAACCAATATCGCGCCTGGCGAGCTCTACACTTCTCTCGAGCGAGGAACCATCGACGCCCTTGAGTGGGTCGGCCCAGCGTTTGATCTACGTATGGGCTTTCAAAAAATCGCTCCATACTACTACACCGCGTGGCATGAGCCGGGTTCAGAAACTCAATTCCTGGTCAACAAGAAAAAGTGGGACTCACTGCCAAAAGATCTCCAGACCATTTTGGAAACCGCTTTTCGCGTAGCGGCATTTGATATGTATACTCAAGCCGTGGATGCCAACGCCAATAGCTGGGCAACCATGAGTGCAGAGTACCCAGACATCAAAGTGCGTGATTTCCCACCGCAAGTGCTGGAAGCGATGCGAGCGGCAACCGAAGAACTTTTGGCTGAACAAGCCACTCAAGACCCTTTAGCCAAAGAGATCATCGAGTCACAAAAGCAGTATTTGACCAAGGTGCGAGCATGGACAGATATCTCATCTAAAGCCTATCTAGACTCCAATCAATAACCTCTCCCTATTGGCAGAGCTATGGCTCTGCCAATGATTCGCTCACCAAATAACACCGCGTTAAATATTTATCAGCAAAATTGTCATTAACTTTCACCAAACAGCGAAAGTAGAGATTTGTCACACTTAAAAACCCAACCCACCAAAAACAAAAGTGACAAAGATCACGCAGAGGTTACTATCCAACCACAGATAAATGTCATTAAAAGATCTAGATCACATTAAATTTAAATATCAAAACCATAAGAATGTGACTATAAGCATTAAAAAATAGTTGACTTTTTTCTACTTCATATAATGTCAAAAAATTACAGCGTCAAAAAGAGAAAGGGATCACTAAGATTTTGTTTGGTGGGTTGGTTTTTCGTTACTTAAATCACAAAAAACCCGTCATCAGTTCCGAATTGAATTTGTGTGGTAAATTGATTGGGTACTAAGCAATCAACGGTTTTGGCGAACCGTACTACTACAATATTCATCAGAACATCAAACGGGGAACTGTTATGATATCACCAGACACTAAGATCAAGATACAAAATTTTGGTCGTTTTCTATCGAATATGGTAATGCCTAACATTGGCGCATTCATTGCGTGGGGCTTTATCACTGCACTATTTATCCCAACCGGTTGGCTGCCAAATGAAACGCTCGCGGCCATGGTCGGTCCGATGATCACCTACTTGTTGCCACTATTGATCGGCTATACCGGTGGTAAATTGGTCGGTGGTGACCGCGGCGCCGTCGTGGGTGCGATAACCACTATGGGCGTGATCGTCGGTACCGATATTCCGATGTTTATGGGCGCAATGATGGTCGGTCCTTTAGGGGGCTGGGCAATCAAGAAGTTTGACAACTACATCGATGGCAAAGTGAAGAGTGGCTTCGAGATGTTGGTCAACAACTTTTCTGCCGGCATCATTGGGATGGCCTGTGCCATTATCGCCTTCTTCTTTATCGGTCCTTTTGTCAAAGTCTTATCAGGCGGATTGGCGGCAGGGGTGAACTTCCTAGTCTCGGCACACTTACTCCCTTTGACTTCGATCTTTGTTGAGCCAGCCAAAATCCTGTTCCTCAACAATGCGATCAACCACGGTATTTTCTCACCACTTGGCATTCAACAAGCGACCGATATGGGCCAATCGATCTTCTTCTTGATCGAAGCGAACCCAGGTCCAGGTTTAGGTATCTTGCTCGCATACATGGTGTTTGGTAAAGGAACGGCTCGTCAAACTGCTGGCGGCGCGTCCATCATTCACTTTTTTGGTGGTATTCACGAGATCTACTTCCCGTACATTTTGATGAACCCGCGTCTTATTCTTGCTGCCATCGCCGGTGGTATGACTGGTGTGTTTATCCTTGTGCTGTTCAATGCCGGATTGGTATCACCTGCCTCTCCAGGTTCAATATTCGCAGTCTTGTTGATGACACCAAAAGCCTCCATTGTCGGTGTGCTAGCCTCTATCGCGGGTGCCGCTGGGGTCTCATTTGCTGTGGCGTCTCTATTGATGAAAACGCAAACCTCTAGCGAGCAAGACGGCGACGAAGCGGCACTAACAAAAGCCACGTCGCAAATGAAAGAAATGAAATCTGGCGCTCACAGTGGAGCCAACATCAGTAGCAGCAAAAAAGGCGATATCGACCTAGCGAATGTACAGAGCATCATCGTCGCCTGTGACGCTGGGATGGGCTCAAGCGCCATGGGCGCCAGTATGTTGCGTAAAAAGGTACAAGACGCAGGCCTGGCGATTCAGGTCAATAACCTCGCCATCAATAGCTTGACTGAGAGTGCCGATATCGTGATTACCCACAAAGACTTAACCGACCGCGCTCGAAAGCACGCGCCAAACGCACGCCATATTTCGTTGACCAATTTTCTAGACAGCGAGATGTACAACCAGCTGGTCACATCATTACTGGCTGCGCAAACAATCGCCGCCAATGACGACAGTGCAGCAAAGGTCTCGGTATTAGCGGCGAATGATGATCACTATGAACCTCAACCGAGTTCGGTGTTTAAAATAGGCCAAGACAATATTTACTTAGGGCTTAACGCAGCCAATAAAGAGCAAGCGATCCGCTTTGCCGGAGAGAAGCTGGTCGAAATGGGTTACGTTGACCCTGAATACGTCGACGCTATGTTCGAGCGAGAGAAACTGGTTCCGACCTACCTCGGCGAGTCCATTGCAGTGCCGCATGGCACCGTCGAAGCAAAAGACAAAGTGAAAAAGACAGGCATAGTGATCTGCCAATACCCAGCAGGTGTTCAGTTCACTGAAGACCAAGATGACGTGGCTAAGTTAGTTATCGGCATTGCCGCCAAAAACGACGAACACATTCAAGTCATCACTACCATTACCAACGCACTCGATGAGCCGCAGGCGATCGAAAGGCTAACCAGCACTAACGATGTCAATGAAATCTTGCGCATCTTAGCAAGCTCACAAGCCGCTTAATTTTTGCTCCTGAGCAAAATCGAGGTCAGCTGTCACTTCCCCCCATGCGGTTGACCTCACCCTAGAGTCGTTATTTTAATGGTAGGTAAATTATGAAAAATGCAGTTCATTTTGGTGCGGGCAATATCGGCCGTGGTTTTATTGGCAAACTTTTGGCTGATGCCAATGTTGAAGTCACCTTCGCCGACGTCGACACACCGCTGGTTGATCAACTCAGCCATCAACAACAATACAAAGTTAAAGTCGTTGGCAGCGAGTGCCAAATCGACACCGTGACTCATGTCACAGCGGTTAACTCAGCCAGTGAAGAAGTCATTGATCGTATTGTTAAAACCGATTTAGTCACCACAGCAGTGGGGCCCAACGTTTTAGATATCATTGCCAAAACCATCGCCACTGGCATTGCCAAGCGCTTTGAAGTCGGCAATGTTAAGCCACTCAATATCATTGCCTGTGAAAACATGGTACGCGGCACAACGCACCTTAAAGGCGAAGTATACAAACATCTCGACCCAGCACTGCACTCACAAGCTGATCTGCTGGTTGGCTTTGTCGACTCAGCAGTCGATCGCATTGTTCCTCCCGCAGAGGCGGCCAACGATGATCCGCTCGAAGTTACCGTGGAAAGCTTCAGCGAATGGATTGTTGATGAGCAACAGTTCAAAGGCGAAATCCCAGACATCGCGGGGATGGAAAAAACCAATAACTTGATGGCCTTTGTCGAGCGCAAGCTATTTACCCTCAATACCGGACACTGCATCACTGCTTATTTGGGCTGTTTAAAAGGGCACCGCACCATACGTGAAGCGATCGAAGATCCGCACATCTACGCCGAGGTCAAACAAGCCATGCTCGAAAGTGGTGAAGTGTTGATTCAGCGCTACGGATTTGAGCGTCCGCTACATCATGCCTATATCAACAAGATCCTTGACCGCTTTGCCAACCCCTACCTCGTGGATGAAGTGGATCGCGTTGGACGTCAACCGATTCGCAAATTGGGGCCAAACGATAGATTAGTCAAACCATTACTGGGTACAATAGAGTATGGCATTGAAAATAAAGCACTTCTAAAAGGTATTGCGGCAGCCTTAAAATACCAAAATCAAGACGACCCGCAAGCCATTGAACTGCAGCAATCTATTGCAGATAAAGGAGTTGGTGCCACCTTAGCGCACTACACTGGCCTAGACAAAAACAGTCAGGAAGTCACGCAGATTGAACGCATTTTCAATGCGCTTTAAGTCCCATCGAGGGGAAGTATTTCCCCTCATTTATCAGTTACAAGTTTAATGTATGGCAGACAGAATTAACGAAAGCGAGATTATAGAGCGATTAAACGGCGCACCGTCGGTGCGGGGTTTCTTTATCGCTGCCGTCGATGTATTCGAGGATGCTATTGATGCCCTGATCCAGCGAATCTTTCGTAAAGACAACTTTGCCGTCCAATCCGTGGTTGGCCCACTGCTCGGTGATTCTGGGCCGCTCGGCGCTCTTTCCGTGCGCTTAAAACTTCTCTATGGACTTGGCGTTCTGCCCGACGACGTCTATCACGATATTGAAGACATCATCAAAATCAAAAATGAGCTCAACAGTGACGCTCGTGACTATGAGTTTACCAACCCGAATGTGCTCGGCCCGATTAAACAATTACATCTAGTGCAAAAAATGGGCATGGTTCAATTAGAAGTGAGTGAGCCAGACGACGATATCGACCTCGACTTTTACCAGTTGCAACTGCAGCGACAACAACAAATCATCAAGTCTGGATTGTCTCTCGCCATTGTGGAAATTTGTAATGAGCTTGGTAGAGACAGCCCTTTCTAATCATTCAACCGACTCATTTTGTTCACACTCACCAATAAAAAAGCCGAGGCATCATACCTCGGCTGATTACTTTCCTCTGAGACCTACTCTACCGTGACCGCTTTCGCTAGGTTGCGAGGTTGGTCTACGTCCGTCCCTTTGATCAATGCAACGTAGTACGAGAGTAACTGCATTGGAATGGTGTAGTAGATAGGCGCCGTGATTTCGCTAACGTGCGGCATGGTAATGATCTTCATTGTGTCATCGCCTTCAAAGCCTGCGTCGGCATCGGCAAACACGTACAGCAGGCCACCACGTGCACGTACTTCTTCCACGTTTGATTTGAGCTTCTCTAGCAGATCGTTACTTGGCGCTACCACAACCACTGGCATATCAGCGTCGATCAAAGCCAGAGGACCATGTTTCAACTCACCCGCCGCGTAAGCTTCTGCGTGAATGTACGAGATCTCTTTCAGTTTCAGCGACGCTTCCATCGCGATTGGGTAGAACTCGCCACGACCAAGGAACAAAGTATGGTGCTTGTCGGCAAAGTCTGTTGCCAGCGCTTCAATATCTTTCTCAAAAGAGAGCGCCGCATTGATCTGCTTAGGCAGCGCGTGCAACGCTTCTACGATCTCTTTTTCTTTCTCTTTGCTGATGCGGTTTTGCTGCTTGCCCAGAGCTGTCACTAACATTAATAAAGCGGAAAGCTGAGTGGTAAAGGCTTTGGTGGATGCAACACCAATTTCTACCCCAGCGCGCGTCATAAAGGCAAAATCTGACTCACGAACCAGAGAAGAGCCCGCCACGTTACAGATGGTCATCGCTGCCATATAGCCTTTCTCTTTCGCTAGGCGAAGCGCTGCGAGCGTATCGGCAGTTTCACCAGATTGAGACAAGGTGATCAATAGGCTATTTGGACGAGTGACAAACTTGCGGTAACGGAACTCAGAGGCGATTTCGACGTCACAACTCACGCCTGCAATGTCTTCAAACCAGTAACGCGCCGTCATACCTGCGTTGTATGAGGTGCCACAAGCCACGATCTGTACGTGCTCTACCTTGGCTAAGATTTCCGCGGCGTTAACACCAATCGCTTCTGTGACGACAGAATCTGCGGTAATACGCCCTTCCATCGTGTTGATAAGCGCAGTCGGTTGTTCATAAATCTCTTTTTGCATGAAGTGACGGTACTGACCTTTATCACCCGCATCATGCTCTGCATTAGATTCAGTAATCTCACGCTCAACACGCTCGCCAGTCGCATCAAACACCGTGACTTCACGGCGAGTGATCTCGGCGACGTCGCCCTCTTCAAGGTACATAAAGCGGCGCGTTACGTTCAGCAGTGCCAACTGATCTGAAGCGAGGAAATTCTCACCAACACCAAAACCAATCACAATAGGGCTGCCTGAACGCGCCACGACGATGCGTGAAGGATCATTGCGATCCAGCGCAACCGTGCCGTAGGCACCTTCCAACTGTTTTGCTGTTTTTTGTACCGCTTCAAGCAGGGTTTCTGAAGTACGAAGTTCCCATTCAACTAGGTGCGCGATAACCTCTGTGTCGGTTTGAGATTCAAACACATAGCCGCGCGATTGCAGCAGTTCGCGCAGTTGTTCATGGTTCTCGATAATGCCGTTGTGCACCACCGCGATGTCACCAGACATGTGTGGGTGTGCGTTGGCTTCAGATGGCTCTCCATGTGTTGCCCAGCGAGTGTGGGCGATACCTGTGCCACCTACCACTTGTGCTGAGTCAACAGCGTCAGCCAACTCTTGAACTTTGCCCAAACGACGCACACGAGTCAGATTTGAAGCACTATCAACAACAGCAACACCGGCTGAGTCATAACCGCGGTACTCTAAGCGGCGTAATCCTTCTACCAAAATTTCAGCGACGTCTCGTTGTGCAACTGCACCGACGATTCCACACATAAGTAACTCCAATTTGTTGATTCCGAGTGGCAGCAAGCAAAGGCCAATGTCGGACTAGTGTTTTTAATATAGTAGTATTCGATTGTCGTCGTGTGCTTAGGCGCAAACGACTTTGACACCATGAGACTCAATTTTTTGCTTAGCCTCAGGCGCTAAATCTTTGTTGGTAATTAATATATCGATGGCCTGCCATGCGAGTTCTAAGTTGGGGATCTTACGGCCAATTTTTTCTGACTCGACCATCACTATCACCTCTCGGGACACTTCAGCCATCACTTTGCTTAAGCCGACTAACTCATTAAATGTCGTAGTGCCCCGATCAAGATCGACCCCATCCGCCCCAATAAACAATTGGTCAAAGTCATAGGAACGCAGGACAGACTCAGCGACTTGCCCCTGAAATGACTCCGAATGGGCATCCCAAGTGCCGCCAGTCATCAGCAAGGTGGGCTCACTTTCTAGCTCATTGAGGGCATTGGCCACATTGAGAGAGTTCGTCATCACCACCAAACCACGCATACCGTCTAGCTGTTTAATCAGGGCAGCGGTGGTACTGCCACTGTCGATGACGATGCGGTTATGCTCACGAATCAACTTCGCAGCAGCTTGAGCCAGCTCATTCTTTCGAACCGAAATATTTTCACTCAATTCATCACTCACCACCTCTTTTGGAAGGGCGATGGCACCACCATAACGACGCAACAGTTGACCATTGGTTTCAAGCGAGGCCAAATCCTTTCTAATCGTGACTTCTGAGGTTTCAAATTGGAGAGATAGCTCCTCCACACTGACTTCACCTTTCTCATTCACTAGATTAGAAATCGCGTGTCTTCTTAATTGAGTATTTCGTTTCGACATTTAATTTTGATTTTAAAGTTTCGAAGTGAAAGCAATTATAGTCAAGTCGAAAGTTTTATGTCCATTTATTTCGATCCAAAAAATTAATAAATAGCGCAAAAACCTTGTCCTAAGACAATTCTTAAGCAGTGATATTGAAATGATTCAGTGGTAGAATTCGCATCCGAAAAGAAAAAAAATTACAGAATTGACCGTTATTTTTTGCCAATAACCCCAGCTTATCCTAGGGCCGTCACAAAAATAGCGTCTATAATCCCAACAAGTTGGTCAGAAAATGACTAAACTTTGTGAAAGACTTTCAGTTCTGAAGCCAACTAAATTCGGCGCTGTCTACTCAAGTTGGCAGGCACAAAATGCCTTAGTGACAGCCTTGGTTTCAGACCAATAACCGACTTTCAAATTGTAACTATATTGACCGGAGAGTATCTTCCATGAAAAAGACCAAAATCGTATGTACGATTGGCCCTAAAACTGAATCTGTAGAGAAGCTAACTGAACTAGTAAACGCAGGCATGAACGTAATGCGCCTAAACTTCTCTCACGGTGACTACGTAGAGCACGGCACTCGTATCGCGAACTTCCGTAAAGTAATGGAAGCGACAGGTAAGCAACTGGCTATCCTACTCGACACTAAAGGTCCAGAAATCCGTACTATCAAACTAGAAAACGGCGACGACGTTGATCTAGTCGCTGGTCAAGAGTTCACTTTCACTACTGACACTTCAGTTGTTGGTAACAAAGATAAAGTTGCGGTAACTTACGCAGGCTTTGCCGCTGACCTAAACGTTGGCAACACTATCCTAGTAGACGACGGCCTAATCGAAATGGAAGTTATTGCAACTTCTGAAACTGAAGTTAAGTGTAAAGTGCTTAACAACGGCGCACTAGGCGAAAACAAAGGTGTTAACCTTCCTGGCGTTTCTGTAAACCTACCTGCACTATCTGAAAAAGATAAGAACGACCTTAAATTCGGTTGTGAGCAAGGCGTTGACTTCGTTGCAGCATCTTTCATCCGTAAAGCGTCTGACGTTCAAGAAATCCGTGAAGTACTGGCTGCAAACGGCGGCGAGAACATCCACATCATCTCTAAGATCGAAAACCAAGAAGGTGTTGATAACTTCGACGAGATCCTAGAGCTTTCTGACGGCATCATGGTTGCTCGTGGTGACCTAGGTGTTGAAATCCCAGCTGAAGAAGTCATCTTCGCTCAGAAGATGATGATTGAGAAGTGTAACCGCGCACGTAAGATGGTTATCACTGCAACTCAAATGCTTGATTCTATGATCAACAACCCACGTCCTACTCGTGCGGAAGCAGGCGACGTTGCTAACGCCGTAATGGACGGAACTGACGCAGTTATGCTTTCTGGTGAAACAGCGAAAGGTAAGTACCCAGTTGAAGCCGTCACTATCATGGCTCAAATCGCGAACCGCACTGATTCAGCGCTAAAAGCTGAACTAGGTTCTCGTCTAGACAGCCCACGCCTACGCATCACTGAAGCGGTATGTAAAGGCGCGGTAGACACAGCTGAGAAACTAGCGGCTCCACTTATCGTTGTTGCAACTGAAGGTGGTAAGTCTGCACGTTCAGTACGTAAGTACTTCCCAACAGCAAACATCCTAGCTCTAACCACTAACACTAAGACTGCTGCTCAGCTCGTTCTAACTAAAGGTGTGACTCCAGTGGTTGTTGATTCTATCGACAGCACTGACGCATTCTACGTAGCGGGTAAAGAACTGGCTCTAGAATCTGGTCTAGGTAACAAAGGTGATATCGTTGTGATGGTTTCTGGTGCTCTAGTCGCTTCAGGCACAACTAACACTGCTTCTGTACACGTTCTATAATAGAAACGCGACAGACACTAAAAGAGGGCCTCGGCCCTCTTTTTGCTTTTCTACTATTAATCAAGCTGATAAATCACATCGACACGGTCTCGTATCACTATAGTCGAGTCTTGATAAGTATTCGATTCTACGTTCCCATCCATCGCCATTGCACGCATCAATACTGGTTGATGGCTCGACATATTATAGTCAACTCGCCAAACATCTTGGATCTCCTTCCCAAACCCTTCGGCTAGCGATTCAGCCTTATCATTGGCGTCTTTGATCGCGGCCAATCTCGCCTGTTGTTGATACAAGGCTTGATCACGCACTTTCAGTTCAATATTGTCGACTTGATTGATCCCCGAGTTCAACGCTAAATCGAGATACTGGTTTAGGTTTGCCAACTGCTGGACAGTCACGGTAATACTTCGGGTCGCGCGGTAGCCGACCAGTTCAGGCTTGCCCTGTTTCGGATAGTGGTACTGAGGAGTGATATACAGATTGGAACTAGCAATGTCTTTGCTCTCAACTCCTTGCTGATTCAGAGCATCAAGAAAGCTCATCACCACTTGGTCAACCGCCTGCTTGGCCTGTTCGGCGGTCATGGTTGATTCCACGATCTTCACCGAGAACTGCGCCATGTCAGGCTTAGCTACAACTTCACCATATCCAGTGGTGACTAAGTGCGGAAAGTCTGGCGTGTTAGCCATCACATTAGCACTCAAAGTGGATAAAGTGATCGCTGCAACCCACACTGGAATAAACTTCATACTGATATACCCTATCGCTTTAAATCTATACATCATAGATAGTGGACAAGATTAGACCAAGCAAGCGCAGGAAGTTCTGACAGAGAATTAACGCACCAAAATAGGATTACTTGGGCAGCAAATCTTGGGTATGAGCGATAATCGCCTCGCTAATCGATCTAAGCAAACCAGTTTCGAGTTGCCAGTGATGCCAATAAATCTCAAAGCTCATGAAGAATCCCGGCATCAAATCCATCAACTGACCAGACGTAAGCTCAGCCTCGATCTGCAATTTGGGGATCAAACAATACGCGCAGCCCATTAGTGCAAGATTGACAAACGCTTCAGAGCTCGCCACATGATGATGGGCAATCGACTCTGGCTCGATATTAAAGTGCTGAGTTAAAAAATCACGATGCAGCGGATCGTAGTGATCTAAAGAGACCGCTGGTGCGTTTTGCAATGCTTGCCGGTTGACGCCATTGGCGAAGTAACGCTTGGCAAACTCTGGGCTCGCCACACACACGTAATCCATCCGCCCTAGATATTGCGCCTCACACCCGGCCATGGCTTTAGGCTCCACACTGAGCGCCCCCACCACTTCCCCATTTTTGAGTTTATGTAAGGTACGCGCTTCCGGAAAAACCGCAAAGTTAAACTCAACCCGATGCGATTTCATAATTGGCGCCAAAGCAGGCAGTAACCAAGTCGCCAAACTATCGGCATTGGTGGCAATCGAAACGCGTTGTATCTTGTCTTGATTGTGGCTGCCGAGCTCGGGAATCAACTCTGTCTCCAAAAGCTGAACTCGCTGATAAAAGCCCAACAATTTTTGGCCAATCAAGGTGGGTTTCGGTGGTTGTTCGCGGATTAAAACCGGTTGAGCAAGAAACTTCTCTAGTTGCTTGATCCGTTGTGATATTGCCGATTGCGACACATGCAGCGTTTGCGCTCCCCGTTCAAAACTGCCCGCTTTGACCACTGCCTCCAGCGCTTCAATCCAGCGGTAATCTAATCCTCGCATCACCCCCTCCTAATATTAGAGTTACTAATCAATCATAAATATCATTAAATATACTTATGAATTCTATTTATTTATCTTTAACTCATCAACAATCAAAGGGAGACAATGAAGTGAATTTTTGGCTGATGTTACAAGGTTTTGGCCTAGGTGCGAGTATGATTATTCCTATCGGTGCGCAAAACGCGTACGTGTTAAACCAGGGCATCAAACGTCACCACCACCTGACCACCGCTACCATTTGCAGCGTATTAGACACCTTGTTTATCTCATTGGGTATCTTTGGCGGAGGTGCGCTACTGGCAAAAAATGAAACCTTGTTGCTGTTGGTCACCCTCGGTGGCATAGCTTTTCTCACTTTCTATGGTGGGTTGTCACTGAAAAGCGCCTTGTTTCCAACAGAGAGTCACCTCGCCCAATCCCCGTCATTGTCAGGACGTAAAGCGGTGATCATTGGCGCACTTGCGGTTACCGTGCTAAACCCGCATCTTTATCTCGATACTGTGGTGATATTAGGCTCGATTGGCGGCCAGTTTAGTGGCAGCGACCGCCTCGCTTTTGCTATTGGGACAATTGCCGCCTCTTTTACTTGGTTTTTCGCGCTTTCTATTGCCGCCGCTAAGCTGGCACCCACGTTATCAAAGCCAAGAGTGAAACAAGGGATAGACCTTGCAGTCGCAATCATGATGTTTGTGATTGCCTTAATGTTGGCCAAGGAATTGCTGAAATAAATAGGGAAATGTATGGATAAGCTAGAGCGCATCTATCGCTTTAACATCGAGTTGCTAACGCGACTCAACATAGAGTTCAGAGAATGGCAACATGAGCCCATCTTAGACTTTGCCACCGATATCATGGTTGCACAGCGATTGGGTTGGACAGGGACCCACAGCAAGAGCCTATTTCTTCGTCTCAAAGGCGCGGGCTATGCACTGCTTTTAACCGATAAGGATTCTCGACTTGATAGCAAAGCGATTAAAGCATTGACAGGGAAACGCCCATCGATTGTCGATGATCAGCAGATGACTGAAGTGACCGGCTGCGTGGCTGGAGCGGTATGCCCTTTCGGCTTACCCAGTGAGATTCCCATCATTGTCGATACCCGGCTCTATCAACAGCAGGAGATTCTTTATACCCCGGGCAGACCCGAGGCCACTGTTGGCTTTGCAGGTCAAGATCTCGCAACCGTGCTTAAGCATTTAGATAATCCGATACTTGAGATGTAAAAAAGCGAGGCTCAGCCTCGCTTTTTCTCGTTATCCTCGATGGGATTAATCCACCTTGTTGAGGTGCACATCCATCTGTGGGAAAGGAATTTCGATACCAGCAGCATCTAAGGCCTCTTTAATGCCTTGCATAGAATCGAAGTACACACCCCAGTAATCCGCGGTTTTCACCCAAGGACGAACCACAAAGTTTACTGATGAGTCGGCAAGTGCAAGCACACCTATGGTCATATCAGGATCTTTGAGAATTCGAGGATCTTTCTCTAGCGTTTCACGGATCACTTGCTTGACTTGTTTAAGATCCGCTTTGTATGAAACGCCGATCACCATATCCACACGGCGAGTTGCATGACGAGAGTAGTTAGTGATTGATCCGCCGATTACGCCCGAGTTAGGTACCACAACCATCTTGTTGTCTGGCGTTTTGAGGACAGTTTGGAAAATTTGGATCGCTTCAACACTACCCGCAACCCCTCCAACTTCCACATAGTCACCCGACTTGAACGGACGAAATGCAACAATCAGTACGCCTGCAGCAAAGTTTGAAAGAGAGCCTTGCAGCGCGAGACCAATGGCTAAGCCCGCAGCACCAATCACAGCAACAACGGAAGCGGTTTGCACCCCCAAGCGCCCCAACGCAGCGATCAGTACAATCACAAACAACAGGTATCGAACTAGGCCACTGACAAACTCGACCACAGCCTTATCCATGTTTTTCTTTTCTAGCACTTTAGAAACGCTGTTGGCGACCGCTTTGACGATAATGTTACCAATAAACAGGATCAGTACCGCTGAGATGATGTTCACACCGTACTGAATCAGCAAATCTGAATTATTGTTCAACCATGTTTCCGCTTGGCTCAAGCCTTCAACCAATGGGGCTTCGATCCCAACTGACTCATCTGACATATTATTTATCCTCTAAAGACTGCATGAATATAACTGCTTAACACGACCACCAGCGTACCTGTGATACATTGAAGGTGGCAATGTCATTTTTTTGGCACAATAGCGCACTTTTGACCAATCGCAAAGTTAACTTTTTGCAAATCGCGCTCAAAAATCTGTTGTGTAACACGGTATCCACTGTTTGAGTCGTAACTGCAACCCGCTGATTCTCGCCACTTTGCACCGATATAAAAAAACCCGCTCATTCGAGCGGGTTTTGAAAAAGTAGCTGGTGACGAATTATAGTACGTCTACTGCATTTAGGTCAGCGAATGCTTGCTCTAGACGTGCAACCATTGACTCTTGACCTTTACGTAGCCAAACACGTGGATCGTAGTACTTCTTGTTCGGTGCATCTTCACCCGTTGGGTTACCGATTTGACCTTGTAGGTATTCACGGTTTTCCGCTTCGTACTTACGGATACCATCCCAAGTTGCCCACTGTGTATCAGTATCGATGTTCATCTTGATCACGCCGTAACCGATAGACTCTTGGATCTCTTCTTGAGTAGAGCCAGAACCACCGTGGAATACGAAGTTTAGAGCGTTTGGTGCAATACCGAACTTCTCTGCACAGTATGCTTGAGAATCACGTAGGATAGTTGGAGTTAGAACCACGTTACCTGGCTTGTATACGCCGTGTACGTTACCGAAAGAAGCTGCGATAGTGAAGCGGTGTGAAACAGCGCTTAGCTTCTCGTACGCGTATGCAACGTCTTCTGGAGAAGTGTAAAGCTCAGAAGCGTCCATATCAGAGTTATCAACGCCATCTTCTTCACCACCAGTACAACCAAGTTCGATCTCGATTGTCATGTTCATTTTAGCCATGCGCTCTAGGTACTTAGCACATGTTTCGATGTTCTCTTCTAGAGACTCTTCAGAAAGGTCTAGCATGTGAGAAGAGAATAGAGGCTTACCAGTTTGAGCGAAGAACTCTTCACCTGCGTCTAGTAGACCGTCGATCCATGGAAGAAGTTTCTTAGCCGCGTGGTCAGTGTGTAGGATAACTGGTACACCGTAAGCTTCAGCAACAGCGTGAACGTATTTTGCACCTGCTACAGCACCAAGGATTTGAGCACCTTGACCTTCAAGTTTAACGCCTTTACCAGCGAAGAAAGCTGCACCGCCGTTAGAGAACTGAACAACAACAGGAGCTTTAACTTTAGCTGCTGCTTCTAGTACTGCGTTTACTGAATCAGTACCCACAACGTTTACTGCTGGTAGAGCGAAGTTGTTCTCTTTAGCAACTTCAAAAACTTTCTGTACGTCGTCGCCAGAGATAACACCTGGTTTTACGAAATCGAAGATCTTAGACATGGATTCAATCCTATTTATCTGTCGTTTTAAAAATAAAACTTGTTAAGTTTAAATTCTTGCAAACGTTTGCTCACAACTCGCGCTATTCTAGCAAAAAACTGTGATGTGCAGCAAACAACAAAGCGGGAGAGAAACTCCCCCGCTTTGCTTCAATTACTTAGCGCGCTCTTCAAGCATCGCGACTGCTGGTAGTACTTTACCTTCAACGAATTCAAGGAACGCACCGCCACCTGTAGAGATGTAAGAAACGTCCGCTTTGATACCGAACTTGTCGATAGCCGCTAGCGTGTCACCACCACCCGCTACAGAGAAACCTGCAGATTTAGCAATCGCTTCAGAGATACCTTTAGTACCCGCTTCGAAGTTCTTGAACTCGAATACGCCTACAGGGCCGTTCCAAAGGATAGTTTTCGCGTTAGCGATGATGTCAGCAAGAGCCGCTGTTGAATCTGGACCAAGGTCGAAGATCATGTCGTCATCAGCAACGTCTGCAACATTCTTGATTTCAGCTTCTGCGTTCTCGTCGAATGCTTTTGCACATGCAACGTCAGTTGCGACTGGGATAGAACACTCTTTCATTAGCTTCTGTGCAGTTTCAACTAGGTCAGCTTCGTATAGAGACTTACCTACGTTGTGGCCTGCTGCTGCGATGAAGGTGTTCGCGATACCACCACCAACAACAAGTTGGTCAGCGACTTTAGATAGAGACTCTAGAACTGTTAGTTTAGTCGATACTTTAGAACCACCAACGATAGCAACAAGTGGACGCTCTGGGTTGTCCATTGCTTTGCCTAGTGCTTCTAGTTCAGCCGCTAGTAGAGGGCCAGCACACGCAACAGGCGCGTTCATACCAACGCCGTGAGTAGACGCTTGAGCACGGTGAGCCGTACCAAATGCATCCATTACGAAGATGTCACAAAGTGCCGCGTATTTCTTAGATAGCTCTTCTTCGTTCTTCTTCTCGCCTTTGTTAAAGCGAACGTTTTCAAGAACCACTAGCTCACCTGTGTTTAGCTCTAGGCCATCTAGGTAATCTTTCGCTAGTTTAACTTCGCAATCTAGTGCGTCGTTTAGGTAGTTCACAACAGGTTGTAGAGAGAACTCTTCTGCGTATTCACCTTCAGTTGGACGACCTAGGTGAGAAGTAACCATAACTTTCGCGCCTGCTTCTAGACAGTGCTTGATCGTTGGTAGAGATGCTAGGATACGTGCATCAGAAGTCACTTTGCCTTCTTTCACAGGTACGTTTAGGTCCGCACGGATAAATACACGTTTACCTGCTAGATCCAGGTCAGTCATCTTGATTACAGACATGATGTGTCCTCTCAAATATTCAATAAGTAAAGTTTTCAGTAGCCCGGCAACCCTGCCAGACCTAGTAATTCTTCAAACGTTTTGGTGTAAAGGGAGACTATCAATATTTATTTCAAACGTAAAAATAAATATTCTCCACCCACCAGCGAGACATTTTACTTCGCTGATTGCATTGCGAGCGCTGTATCCAACATACGGTTCGCAAACCCCCATTCGTTATCACACCAGACAAGCATTTTGACCAAATGCCCGTTGCTCACTCGTGTTTGGGTTCCATCGACGATCGCGCTATGGGGATCGTGATTAAAGTCGATAGAAACAAGCGGCGCTTCAGTATAGTCAACAATGCCATGTAATGTACACTGAGATGCCTTAACAATGGTTTGATTTACGTCATTAACTTTCACATTTGTATTAATTGTGACACTTAAGTCCATCGCCGTGACGTTAACTGTGGGTACACGCACCGAAATTGCCTCGAATTTGTTAGAAAATTTCGGGAATATTCTTTCAATGCCTTTATGCAACTTAGTATCAACCGGAATGATAGATTGGCTGGCAGCGCGGGTACGCCTTAAATCAGAGTGATAAGCATCAATGACTTGCTGATCATTCATCGAGGAGTGAATAGTGGTAATGGTGCCTGACTCAATTTCAAACGCATCGTCCAATGCTTTGATGATGGGCACAATACAGTTGGTGGTACACGAGCCATTGGATACCACGTTATGCTCAGATTTTAGCGTCTCATGATTGACGCCGTAGATAATCGTATTGTCGAGATCATTGGCGCCAGGGTGTGAGAACAGCACTTTCTTCGCCCCAGCTTTGATATGCTCTTGGCCATCCGCTTGAGAGCCGAAAACGCCGGTACAATCTAAGACAAGGTCGACCTCTAGGTCTCGCCAAGGAAGAAGCTCAATATCACTCAGATGTAAGATACGAATCGAATCAAAGTCACCTGTCCCTTGGTGCGGGGCATCGTGATGGATGTAGATATGTTCCTGGTCGTTGCTGACCTTCTTGCCAAAACGGCCATGACTGGTGTCGTATTGCAGTAAGTGCGCCATCGCATCTGGTTGCGCAAGTTCATTCACCGCCACCACTTTGATCTGTTGGTTTTTACCACTTTCATATACTGCACGCAGTACATTACGACCGATACGTCCAAATCCATTGATCGCAACTTTTAGCATGATTCCATCGCCCTACATCATTTTCGTGTCACAAATAGTAACCGATAGCAGGTTAAAGCGCATTAAGTTAGTGATATAAGTCGAAGTTAGCATAATATCCAACTTGATTAATATGCTGAATATATAGATATTGGCACCGAGTCGGTGAACTGCTTTGGCTGTTTGTCCTCTAGTTTTTCAACCAAAGGAAATCACCATGACTGGATTCCCAGCGACTCACTTTTGCCAACAATGCAATCAAGAAACACCCCATAGTGAGGTCTTAGTGAGAAAGACCAGCAGCTACGACACTGATCGTTCGTTGCTTGGAAGAGTTAAGCTGATGGCTCACACCTTTATCAATGGTGGCCATTACTACGACATGGATCGATACGTGAAGTGTAAAGTATGTGGTCACAAAGAGAAGGACAATTGGGGCAATGAGTTTGAATAACACTTAAGCTCACTGAAGCCAATAAAAAACCGAGCCAAGTGGCTCGGTTTTCTCTTTTTCTTCGACACCAGCTTGATTAAGCCAATAACTCTTTCGCTGTGTTCACTACGTTTTCAGTGGTGAAACCGAACATCTTGAACAGTTCGCCTGCTGGCGCTGACTCACCGAATGTTGTCATACCGATGATCTTGCCGCCAAAGCCAACATACTTGTACCAGAAGTCAGCAATACCTGCTTCGATAGCGATACGAGCAGTTACGTCTGATGGCAGTACTGCTTCACGGTACTCAGCGTCTTGCTTGTCGAATGCATCCGTTGATGGCATTGACACCACGCGCACTTGCTTACCTTCAGCGGTTAGCTGAGCTGCTGCTTCTACCGCTAGCTCAACTTCAGAACCGGTTGCGATAAGGATAAGCTCTGGTTTACCTGCACAATCTTTCAGGATGTAAGCACCTTTAGCGATGTTAGCAAGCTGCTCGGCATCACGCTCTTGCTGGGCAAGGTTCTGACGAGAGAAGATCAGCGACGTCGGGCCGTCTTTACGTTCGATAGCCAGTTTCCAAGCTACTGCTGATTCCACTTGGTCACATGGACGCCATGTGCTCATGTTTGGCGTTAGACGTAGCGATGCCATTTGCTCAACCGGTTGGTGAGTTGGGCCATCTTCGCCAAGGCCGATAGAGTCGTGCGTGTAAACTTGAATGTTCTGAACTTTCATCAGAGCCGCCATACGCATTGCGTTACGAGCGTATTCCATGAACATTAGGAACGTCGCGCCGTATGGGACGAAACCTCCGTGTAGCGCAATACCGTTCATGATAGCCGTCATGCCGAACTCACGTACGCCGTAGTGGATGTAGTTACCCGACGCATCTTCTGCAGAAACAGACTTAGAGCCAGACCACATGGTGAGGTTAGAAGGCGCTAGGTCAGCCGAGCCGCCTAGGAATTCTGGTAGCATAGCACCAAACGCTTCTAGCGCGTTTTGAGACGCTTTACGTGATGCGATGTTGGCAGGGTTTGCTTGAAGTTCAGCAATGATTGCATTGGCTTTCGCTTCCCACTGCGCTGGTAGTTCACCGTTTAAACGACGCTTAAGCTCTGCCGCTTCAGTTGGATAAGCTGCCGCGTATGCGTCAAATTTCGCGTTCCAAGCCGCTTCTTTCTCAGCACCCGATTGTTTTGCATCCCACTTTGCATAAACATCAGCAGGAATTTCAAATGGACCGTGCTCCCAACCAAGTTGCTTGCGAGTCGCTGCGATTTCTTCTGCACCTAATGGAGCACCGTGACAGTCGTGTGAACCAGATTTGTTTGGTGAACCGAAACCGATCACTGTTTTAGTACAAATCAGTGTTGGGCGTGGATCCGCTTTAGCTGCAATAATAGCGGCGTTGATCGCTTCAGGATCGTGACCATCAACTGCAGGAATAACGTGCCAGCCGTACGCTTCAAAACGCTTAGGTGTATCGTCAGAGAACCAGCCTTCAACATGACCATCGATAGAGATGCCGTTGTCATCCCAGAAAGCGATCAGTTTGCCAAGACCTAGTGTCCCCGCGAGTGAACAAGCTTCATGAGAGATACCTTCCATCAGACAGCCGTCACCCATGAATGCATAAGTGAAGTGGTCTACGATGTCATGGCCTGGTTTGTTGAATTGCGCGGCAAGCGTTTTCTCAGCTAGCGCCATACCAACCGCGTTGGTGATGCCTTGACCTAGTGGGCCGGTTGTTGTCTCAACACCTGGGGCGTAACCGTACTCTGGGTGACCTGGCGTTTTCGAGTGTAGCTGACGGAAGTTTTTCAGATCGTCAATAGACAGCTCATAGCCGCTCAAATGCAGCAGTGAGTAAATCAGCATTGAGCCGTGGCCGTTTGAAAGCACGAAACGGTCACGGTCAGCCCATTCTGGGTTTGCTGGGTTGTGATTTAGGTGTGAACGCCAAAGAACTTCAGCGATATCAGCCATACCCATTGGGGCGCCTGGGTGACCAGAGTTAGCTTGTTGTACACCGTCCATACTGAGCGCACGGATAGCGTTAGCGAGGTGTTGACGAGAAGACATTGCAGCTCCTGAGTGCATTTAAGCGAATCAAAAAAGGGGCGATAATTCTCTCAAAGCGCTATCAGCTGTGCAATCGTTTTCCAAGCAATAAGCTCACAATTTTCCTCGATTTCAGCTCAAATCGTTCAAAGTTACTAACTTGTAGCGCAATAAGATGCAAACGTTTGGCTTTATCAAATAACAAAAAAGAACTTGTAATCCGAGCACTGCAAACTAGAATAGACGTCTAGATGTAGATACACCTACAATATCAAGTATTATTCTTCGGCCTCTGAACATGTCAGAGCCTGTATGTAGATTAAAGTGGAGCTCATATGGCTAAGCACCTATTTACTTCTGAGTCAGTATCAGAAGGTCATCCAGATAAAATTGCAGACCAGATTTCGGATGCAGTCCTTGATGCGATTCTTGAACAAGATCCAAAAGCGCGTGTTGCGTGTGAAACTTACGTAAAAACTGGCATGGTGATGGTTGGTGGTGAAATCACAACCTCAGCCTGGGTAGACATTGAAGAGCTAACACGCCAAACCGTACGTGAAATTGGCTATGTACATTCAGACATGGGCTTTGATGCTGACTCTTGTGCAGTTTTGAACACCATCGGTAAACAGTCTCCTGACATTAACCAAGGTGTCGATAAAGCCGATCCTAAAGAGCAAGGCGCGGGCGACCAAGGCATCATGTTTGGTTACGCATGTAACGAGACAGACGTTCTTATGCCAGCTCCGATTACTTACTCTCACCGCCTAGTTCAAAAGCAAGCGGAAGTACGTAAAAACGGCTCTCTACCTTGGTTGCGTCCAGACGCAAAATCTCAGGTGACTTTCCAATACGACCAAGGCAAAATCGTTGGTATCGACGCCGTGGTACTATCCACCCAGCACTGTGATTCAATCTCGACGCCAGACCTGCGCGAAGCGGTAATGGAAGAGATCATCAAGCCAGTTCTACCTGCAGAGTGGATCAACAAAGACACCAACTTCTTCATCAACCCAACCGGTCGTTTTGTTATCGGCGGTCCAATGGGGGACTGTGGTCTAACTGGTCGTAAGATCATCGTTGATACCTACGGCGGTGCAGCACGTCACGGTGGCGGTGCTTTCTCAGGTAAAGATCCATCAAAAGTAGACCGTAGCGCAGCATACGCAGCACGTTATGTGGCGAAAAACATCGTTGCAGCTGGCCTAGCTGACCGTTGTGAAATCCAACTTTCGTACGCGATTGGTGTGGCTGATCCAACCTCGATCATGGTCGAAACTTTTGGTACCGAGAAAGTCTCTCACGACATCATCATTGAAGCGGTACGTCAGTTCTTCGACCTACGTCCATACGGCCTGCAAGAGATGCTGAACCTTCTGCAACCAATCTACAAGAAGACAGCGGCATACGGCCACTTCGGTCGCGAAGAGTTCCCTTGGGAAGCGACAGACAAAGCAGCACTACTGCGTGAATTTGCGGGTCTTAAGTAATTTAGATCTAACAAATTAATTTGCTTGAAAAGGCTTTTGGGTAACCAAAAGCCTTTTTTGTTTGTGGATAAATTTTGCGCACATATTTGTATTTTCCGCTGACACGGTCAATAGTTAAAAATATGTTAACGAATGAATCGATTATCGCGTTCGCTTCGTAAACAGAGTAACTGATGCGCCGCTTACATCAACGACGTCGCCAAGCCGGGCATCGAGTTTCGTTCATTGCTGCTAGAGACAAGCGGCAGTGTTGGTAGAGAATCGATCAAGGAGGATGTATGCCTCGTACGGTGAACCCACAAGACTTCGACGCAAAACACAAGGAAGTCAAAGATTCAGAATACGCACGCACGATACCGTGCAACCAAGTGAGTATTTCTGCCCCTTTCCATTGGCTATCGCTCGGTCTTCATGACTTCGTGCGTATGCCATTAATCAGCGCTTTCTATGGCCTTTGCTTTATGGCAGCGGCGATAGGTATTGTGCTGCTAGTACAATGGCAAGGCACGCACCTTGTGGTGATGCCGAGCTTAGTCGTTTATATGCTAATAGGCCCATTCTTGGCGCTTGGCCTCTATGATGCGAGTTGGGAGCGTGAAAAAGGACACAGTGCTAGCCTACTTCACTCAATGAAGGCGATTGGCCGCAATTCAACCTCACAATGGGCATTTGCGGTGATGCTGGCCGTGTGTATGATTTTTTGGATGCGGATCGCGGCGCTGCTCCATGCGCTCTACCCTTCAGTGCAAGGTGCGCCCTTGAGTGAATTTATGCCATTCTTGGTGATTGGTTCTTTGGTCGGTTTTGTGCTCGCTTGTGTGGTGTTTAGTATCTCCGCTTTCTCTATCCCGTTAATGATGGAGCGCCGTGTGGATATGATGACCGCCGTGTTCTCAAGCTTTAACGCAGTTAAATCGAACATTCCAGCCATGATTGTTTGGGCAGCACTGATATGCGGCGGTATTCTGGTCGGCTTTGCCACTTACGGCATAGGTATGCTGTTTACCATGCCAATTCTCGGCTACGCCACCTGGCACGCCTACCATGAGATCATCAAAAAGAAACATCACCCGTAAGTCGAAACGCTGGGTAATTCGGTATATGATTCGCCTCTGGAGACAGAGGCGTTTTTGTTTGGAGTGAACCTTGGATAAAGAAAATGAGTACCGCGCGATGCAAGTGATAGCAAACTGCATCGATACCGCATCCCAACACTTTCAACGTTCATTCCCTATACCGAAACTCAGTTTTAAACTCCGCGGCAAAACGGCCGGCAAAGCCTATTTACAGCTGAATGAAATTCGCCTCAACCCTGTCCTCTTCGTTGAGAATCGAGCGGACTTTTTGCGCGAAGTGATTCCTCATGAAGTTGCCCACTTGATAGCCTACCAAGTGTATGGCCGGGTGAAACCCCACGGCAAAGAGTGGCAAGGGATCATGGAATCACTGTTTAAGGTGCCAGCGAAAACCACGCATAGCTTTGAAGTCAGCTCGGTACAAGGCAAGACATTCGAGTACCAATGCGGCTGTGATCGCTTCCCGTTGACCATTCGTCGTCACAACAAGGTGTTACGTAACCAGGCTTTTTATCGCTGCCAGCGATGCCATCAACCACTCAGTTTTACTGGCCGCCAGTTATCCTGATCTAGAGCCCCTTGTTTTTTCATCATAAAGCATCCATGTTAGAGGGTAATCTATTCAGTTGCTGGAAATCGGTACCCAATGCGCATCCCTCGAATTTATCATCCTCACATTATCACTGAGTTAGGCACCCTCAGCCTTAGCGAAGACGCCGCAGGCCATATCGGGCGCGTACTGAGAATGAAGCAAGGACAGCAAGTGATACTGTTTGACGGTCAAGGTGCAGAATTCCCAGCCGAGATCAGTCACGTATCAAAGAAAACCGTCGAAGTTGCGCTCAAACAGCGCGTTGAACGCAGCAGTGAATCGCCACTCGATCTGCACTTAGGTCAGGTCATTTCACGTGGTGACAAAATGGAGTTCACTATTCAAAAATCGGTCGAACTAGGCGTCAACACCATTACCCCGCTTATTTCTGAGCGATGCGGTGTCAAACTCGATCCAAAGCGCTTTGAGAAAAAACTCGCTCAATGGCAAAAAATCGCCATTAGCGCCTGCGAACAGTGTGGTCGTAATACCGTTCCAGAGATTCGTCCTATCATGCAACTAGAAGAATGGTGCGCTGAAGAGTACGACGGCTTGAAGCTCAATCTGCATCCACGGGCAAAATACTCAATTAACACCCTACCCACGCCAGTAGAAAAAGTACGCCTTCTCATTGGCCCTGAGGGTGGTTTGTCTGCTGAAGAAATCAGCATGACCGAAAACTATAAATTCGAAGAGACACTGCTCGGTCCACGTGTGTTACGCACAGAGACCGCGGCTCTTACTGCAATTACAGCCTTGCAAGTTCGTTTCGGCGATCTTGGTTAAACGGAGAAAAAGAATGATCAAATTAGGCATTGTAATGGACCCAATTGCGTCCATTAACATCAAGAAAGACTCTAGCTTTGCCATGATGCTTGAAGCGCAGCGCCGCGGCTATGAAATCCACTATATGGAAATGAATGATCTTCATCTTGACCAAGGCGTAGCGGTGGCAGATACCAAGATTGTCGAGTTAAAAGAAGACCCGAACGGCTGGTATGAATTTAAGTCACAACAAAGCATTGAACTGTCTGAGCTTGATGCCGTGTTGATGCGCAAAGATCCTCCATTTGATACAGAGTACATCTACGCAACTTACATTCTTGAGCGCGCAGAAGAGCAAGGCACATTGATCGTCAACAAGCCGCAAAGCCTGCGCGACTGTAATGAAAAGCTGTTCACCGCTTGGTTCCCAGAGCTAACACCGACGACGATTGTGACCCGTAAGGCTGAAAAGATTAAAGCTTTCCGTGAACAGCATGGCGATGTCATCCTTAAGCCGCTTGATGGTATGGGCGGAGCGTCTATTTTCCGAGTCAAACAGAACGATCCTAACGTATCAGTGATCATCGAGACCCTGACTAACCACGGTCAAAACTACGCGATGGCACAGACATTCGTTCCTGACATCAGTAACGGCGATAAACGTATCCTCGTCGTTGATGGCGAAGCTATCCCATATTGCCTGGCACGTATTCCGGCCGAAGGCGAAACGCGCGGCAACCTAGCCGCGGGTGGTCGAGGCGAAGCAAGACCACTGAGCGAGACAGATAAACAGATTGCCGCTGCGGTAGCGCCTACACTTAAAGAAAAAGGACTGATTTTCGTTGGTCTCGACGTTATTGGTGACAAACTGACAGAAATCAATGTGACTAGCCCAACCTGTATTCGTGAGATTGAGGCTGCATTTGATGTGTCTATTACTGGCAAACTGATGGACGCGATTGAGCGCCGTTTGAAAGCCTAAATATGGATTTGGGCAACACACTTTGCTTGCCCTGACTTATGTGGGAGTCTGTATGAATTTAACCAATCATTTTTTAGTCGCGATGCCTGGGATGAAAGATCCCTACTTTCAACGTAGCGTTATCTATGTGTGTGAACACAATGAAGAGGGCGCTATGGGTTTAATGATTAACGCTCCCATCGACATCACCATTGGCAAGATGCTAGAAAAAGTCGATGTCCAATCGACCCATCCTAAGCTGCTTACCGAGAGCTTAGACAAACCGGTACTCAACGGTGGCCCGGTTTCTGAAGACCGCGGGTTTATCTTGCATCAGCCCAAAGACGAGTATGAGTCGAGCATTCGTATGACTGACCAAATCTCGGTCACTACTTCGCGCGATATTCTCGGCGTGCTGGGTACCGAAGCAGAACCCAATCACTATTTGGTTGCGTTGGGCTACTCTGGTTGGGAGCCGGGTCAATTGGAAACGGAACTGTCAGAAAACTCATGGCTCACCGTTGAAGCCGACCCAGATGTGATGTTCGATACTCCTATCAACGAGCGTTGGCAAAAAGCGGTAAAAATGCTCGGCATCGATGTGGCTCAACTCTCGAGCGATATTGGCCACGCTTAACAAAAAGAACATTGACTATGTCTAGAACAATTATGGCTTTTGACTTTGGCACTAAGAGTATTGGTAGTGCCATTGGCCAAGAGGTAACCGGAACTGCCTCACCACTCAAAGCATTTAAAGCCAACGATGGCATCCCCAATTGGGATGAGATCGAGAAACAGATAAAAGAGTGGCAACCTAATTTGCTGGTCGTGGGTTTACCCACCGACCTGCATGGGCGTGACCTTGACACTATCACTCCACGGGCAAAAAAATTCGCCAACCGCTTACATGGCCGCTTTGGTCTGCCAGTAGAACTGCACGATGAGAGGCTCTCCACCACGGAAGCGCGAGCCGACCTATTTGCTATGGGCGGCTATAAGGCGCTCAGTAAAGGCAATGTGGACTGCCAGTCCGCCGTGGTGATTTTAGAAAGCTGGTTTGAGGCTCAATACGGCTAGCGAGAAGCGAGAAGTTTTCAAGGGTTGACACTTAGCGTCAACCCTTTTCTTTAAAATTCATATAATTACAGCAACACCAGAGTCAGCAACTTCCGATAAAGTCATCACGAGCACCTCTCGAAGGACGAAGTCCGCTCTCGATCCTAGGAGCGCAGCGCTCTGCTCTCCTAATCCATATCAATCTTCACATCTGCGAGACTGCTTAGGCTGGTTCGAGCGCCTGAGTGCGATTTGAGCAGTATCCGCAGATCGTTGGCCGAATCGGCGCTATGCAACGCATCTTCTTCGCTGATTTTGTCTTCAATCACCAACTGATAAAGGGCTTGATCAAAAGTCTGCATCCCCGCCTGATTTGACTTCGCCATCGTGGTTTTCAGCTCATGTAAATCCCCGCGGCGAATCAAATCAGACACGCGCGGACTATTCAAAAGCACCTCGAACGCACCATGACGCCCCTGACCATGTTTATCGCGCACTAACTGCTGGGCGATGATACCTCTGAGGTTCATCGACAAATCAAACAAGAACTGTTCTTTTTGCTCTTTGGGCACCAAGTGCAAGATACGCTCTAATGCTTGGTTGGCATTGTTTGCATGCAGTGTCGCCATGCATAGATGGCCGGTTTCGGCGAAGGTCATCGCGTACTCCATGGTTTCTCGCGAGCGGATTTCACCGATCAAAATCATATCCGGAGCTTGGCGTAGCGAGTTTTTCAACGCCACTTCGTAGCTTTCTGTGTCCAATCCCACTTCGCGCTGAGTCACTATGCAGCCTTGATGCTCATGAACAAACTCAATCGGGTCTTCTACGGTCAGGATATGACCGCTGCTGTTTTGATTACGATAGCCGGTCATCGCGGCCATGGTGGTCGATTTTCCTGATCCTGTTGCTCCAACCACCAGCACCAAACCACGTTTAGCCAAGGCGATCTGTTTTAACACTTCCGGCAGTTTAAGCTGCTCAAAACTAGGAATACTGGTTTCGATACGACGAATCACCGCACCAGGCTGCTCGCGCTGATAAAAAGCCGACACCCGAAAACGGCCAAAGTGGCGAACAATGGCAAAATTCGCCTCTTTGCTGCGATGAAACTCATGTTGGCGCTCAGTGTCCATCATGCCTTCGATTAAAGAGGTAACCATCGCATGAGAGAGCGTCTCGCCCTGCGCTTTCAGCTCCCCGTCAACGCGATATAAAATCGGTGCGCCTACCGTGATATACAGATCCGAACTCTTCTGTTCGATCATTTGTTGCAAGTAACGATCACTATCCATAACAGAGCCTTAGAACATCGGGGTTTCGAGTTCGATTTTCTTCGCCACTTCGGCTTGTTCAACCAAGCCTTGGGCAATCAACTGTTTGGCATTTTGCTCCATCGTCTGCATCCCATGAGCCGCACCGGTTTGAATCACCGACACCATTTGCGCCACCTTGTCTTCACGGATTAAGTTTCGAATCGCTGGGGTCGCCATCATAATCTCGTGACAAGCCACGCGCCCACCGCCAATGCGTTTTAGGAGTTTTTGTGCAATCACCGCTTTGAGTGACTCCGATAACATTGAACGCACCATCTCTTTATCGCTGCCCGGGAAAACATCAATAATTCGGTCAATGGTTTTTGCCGCTGAGCTAGTGTGTAAGGTGCCAAACACCAAATGGCCGGTTTCTGCGGCGGTTAAGGCTAAGCTGATGGTCTCTTGATCACGCAACTCGCCGACCAAAATCACATCCGGATCTTCACGCAAGGCACTACGCAGAGCATTATTGAAGCTATGGGTATCGCGATGGACCTCGCGTTGGTTAATCAAACACTTATTGTTGCTATGGACAAACTCAATCGGATCTTCAATGGTGAGGATATGCTTATTGTGCTGGCGATTAATATGGTCAACCATCGCCGCTAAGGTGGTCGACTTACCTGAGCCAGTTGGACCGGTCACTAAGACCAAGCCCTTTTCCATATTAGCAATCGACTCGAAGATAGCCGGTGTTGCAAGCTGTTCGAGGGTTGGGATCTGGGTGGGAATGGTACGAAAGACTGCCGCACAGCCGCGAGACTGGTTGAAAGCGTTGACACGAAAGCGTCCGACATCGGGCAACTCAAAAGAAAAGTCGACCTCGAGTCTTTCTTCAAACTCGCTGCGCTGAGCGTCGTTCATAATATCGAACACCAAGCGATGTACATCCGCGTGACTAAAAGCGGGCACGCCCAACTTGCGAACTTCACCATCAATCCGCACCATGGGAGATACTCCAGCAGAAAGATGTAGATCTGACGCATTATGCTTTACACTAAAATCCAGTAACTCAGCGATATCCATTTAAAATCCTTAAGTAAAATCTGCCATGACTAGTATTCAACAAAACATTGAACAGATCACCTCACAGATTGAGAGTGCACAACAAAAGTGTGGACGCGGTCGAGACACAGTGCAACTTCTCGCGGTCAGTAAAACTAAGCCTGTCGAAGCTATTCTCGCCGCGGCCGAAGCGGGCCAGCGTGCTTTTGGCGAAAACTACGTCCAAGAAGGGGCGGATAAGGTCGATTACTTCAATCAACATCACCCAGAAATAGCGCTCGAATGGCACTTCATCGGCCCAATTCAGTCCAATAAAACACGCCACGTGGCCGAGAAATTTGCTTGGGTACATAGCGTTGATCGCAGCAAGATAGCCCAAAGATTGAATGACCAAAGACCCGAAGGTATGGCGCCGCTCCAAGTGTTAATTCAAGTCAATACCAGTGGTGAAGCGTCAAAATCCGGTACCAGCGATGAAGAAGTGTTTGCTCTTGCAGAGTTGATTTCTACCCTGCCTAACCTCACTTTAAGAGGATTGATGTCGATTCCAGCCAATGTGTCAGATTATCAGTCGCAACTGACGGCCTTCACCCACTTAGCGCAGTTGCAACAAAAACTGGCGCAACGCTTGCCAGAGCAGAACATTGATACACTATCGATGGGGATGAGCGGCGACATGGAAGCGGCAATCGCAGCAGGGTCAACTATGGTCCGTATTGGAACCGCTATTTTTGGCGCGCGCGATTATTCTCGCCGTGACTAGAACATTTTAGAGATAAGGACAGATTACTCGATGGAACACAAGAAGATTGCTTTTATTGGCGCGGGAAACATGGTGAGTGCGATCGTTGCGGGCTTGGTCGCTGACGGCTACCCATCCGACCTCATTACCGCCACAGCGCCCTCGCCAACGCGCCGTTTGCCCCTTGAGCAAAAGTACGGTATCCACACCACCAGCGATAATCTCCGTGCAGTCGACGATGCCCAAGTGGTCGTGCTCTCGGTTAAGCCACAGATGATGGAGCAAGTGTGTGAGCCTTTCCAAAGCATGAATTTATCGGGCAAGCTGGTGATTTCGATCGCGGCGGGCATTAATTGCGATCGCCTGATGCAGATGTTAGGACAAACCGTGAACTTAGTTCGTGTTATGCCGAACACCCCCTCTCAACTCGGGTTAGGCATGAGCGGCTTATATGCTCCACAATCAGTAAACCAAGCCGATAAAGACTTTGCGGCTAAACTGATGGAGTCTTGCGGCAAAGTCTGTTGGGTGGAGCAAGAGTCTGGCATTAACAACGTGATCGCCGCAGCAGGCAGCGCCCCTGCATACTTCTTCCTATTTATGGAAGCGATGCAAGCAGAGGCCATCGCGCAGGGATTCGATAAACCCACAGCGCGACTTTTGGTTCAGCAGGCAGCATTAGGCGCGGCAAGTATGGTGGTAGAGAACCCAGAAACGGAACTCTCTACTTTACGCGAAAACGTGACCTCTAAAGGCGGCACAACCGCAGAGGCACTCCGAACGTTCAACCAACACCAACTTTCAGATATAGTAGCCAAAGCAATGCAAGCGGCAGTAGCGCGCGCTGAAGAGATGGAAAAACTATTTTAAACACCAGAGAGCACTGGCTCTCGCCAATAAGGGTCACCTATGAATTCAATGAGTTTTCTGATTTCCACCCTGTTTGATCTCTACATCATGGTGGTGATCTTACGGATCTGGTTGCAAGCTGCACGGGCAGACTTCTACAACCCATTTTCTCAGTTCATCGTCAAAGCGACACAACCGGTTGTCGCACCACTGCGCCGTGTTATTCCTTCACTGGGCAGTATTGACCTAGCGACACTGCTGTTTGCCTATGTGCTGTGCGTGCTCAAGTTCGTCGCACTGATTTTGCTCGCCTCAAACGGTTCGGTTTCGTTCAGCGCTGACTTTTTATTCTTAGGCCTGCTGTCGCTGATTAAAGCAGCCGGTGGCTTGCTGTTCTGGGTGCTGCTGATTCGCGCGATCCTAAGTTGGGTTAGCCAAGGTCGAAGCCCTATCGAATACGTGTTCCATCAATTGACAGAGCCAATGCTCGCGCCTATCCGTCGCATTATTCCTGCTATGGGTGGTTTTGATCTCAGTGTATTGGTGTTGTTTATCGCCCTGCAGTTCGCCAACTTCTTAATGGGCGACGTGATCGGACCAATCTGGTATCAACTATAATGTCCCAGGCAGCTTGGTTTGAAGGCGAAGACATAGTGCTTCGCCTCTACATCCAACCCAAAGCAAGCCGTGATAAAATTATCGGCCAGCACGGAGATGAGCTAAAAGTCGCCATTACCGCTCCCCCTGTCGACGGGAAAGCCAACGCGCACTTGAGTAAGTTTCTCGCCAAACAGTTCAAAGTGGCCAAAGGGCTTATCCATATTGATAAAGGAGAGCTAGGACGGCATAAGCAGATCCGGGTCACCTCTCCGAAGCAGATTCCAAGTGAAATAAAAGCCATCCTGTGATGGCTTTTGTTTTGATATTCACCACAAGGAAACATTATGAAACGATGGACAACGTTATTACTGACCGCTCTGTTTGCCATGCCAACTTGGGCGGGGCAGTTCAAAACCATCAAAGATGTAGAAGTTCACTACTCTGCGTTCAATTCAACGTTTTTAACCGCTAAGGTCGCACGCAGTTACCAGCTCAAGCGCAATGGCTACTCAGCGATCCTCAATATTAGCGTGTTGGATAACTCCCAAGCAGGAAAACCTGCCATCACTGCCACCCTGACCGGCAGTGCGAGAAACCTGATCGGTCAAACTCGCGAATTGGAGTTTAGACAAGTTAAAGAAGGGGACGCGATTTACTACCTAGCCGAGTTCCCCATCTCTGATGAAGAGCAACTGACGTTCAATATCGACGTAAATGCTGGCATTAAAGGCACCGGCGCATTAAAGTTCAGCCAAAAATTTTACGTAGAAGAGTAGCGAATTTTCGAGTTTCGAGTTTCGAGTTTCGAGTTTCGAGTTTCGAGCAAAGAATTAAGAATTGATTATGAAAGATAAAAAAATTGTATTGGCGACGGGCAACCAGGGCAAAGTGCGTGAAATGGCCGATTTACTGTCTGATTTTGGTTTTGATGTGCGGGCACAAAGCGAGTTCAAGGTGTCGGAAGTCGCTGAAACAGGCACCACATTCATTGAAAACGCGATCATTAAAGCGCGTCATGCAGCGAAAGAAACTGGATTACCTGCCATTGCTGATGATTCAGGGCTAGAAGTCGATTTCCTTAAAGGTGCACCAGGCATCTACTCAGCTCGCTATGCGGGCGAAGATGCCAGCGATCAACAGAACCTAGAAAAACTGCTTGATGCAATGCAAGGTGTCCCAGAGCCAGAGCGTACTGCTCGCTTCCACTGTGTACTTGTACTTATGCGCCACGAGAACGACCCAACGCCGATTGTTTGTCACGGTAAGTGGGAAGGTCGCATTCTAACTGAGGCGCATGGCGAAAATGGCTTTGGCTACGACCCTATCTTCTTTGTACCTGAAGATAACTGCGCATCGGCAGAGTTAGAACCGGTACGTAAAAAGCAGCTCTCTCATCGCGGTAAAGCGCTCAAGCAACTGTTCGCAACCCTCGCAGAGCAGAACTAATGAGTCAGCTCACTCCTCCTGCGCTTAGTCTTTATGTTCACATACCTTGGTGTGTGCAAAAGTGCCCTTACTGCGACTTTAACTCTCACGCCTTGAAAGCGGAGATCCCAGAGCAAGAGTACATTGCCGCTCTACTGCAAGATCTTGAAGCAGATATCGATCGCTATCAGCTCAACGATAACCCACGCTTACTGCATTCGATCTTTATTGGTGGCGGCACACCGAGCTTAATCTCAGCCGAAGGTATTGCTAGCTTGCTGGCAGGGATTGAAGCAAAGCTGCCGTTTAAGCCAGATATTGAGATCACCATGGAAGCCAACCCTGGCACCATTGAAGCCGAGCGTTTTGCTGGTTATCAAAAAGCAGGGGTAACGCGTATCTCCGTTGGGGTACAAAGCTTTGAGCAGACAAAGCTCGAACGGCTGGGACGTATCCACGGTCAGGATGAAGCAGTTAACGCCGCTAAGCTTGCTCACCAAATTGGCCTCAAGAGTTTTAATCTTGATCTCATGCATGGCTTACCGGATCAGTCTGTTGCTCAAGCCCTTGCGGATCTTGAAAAAGCGATCGAGCTCGATCCTCCTCATCTGTCGTGGTATCAGCTCACTATCGAGCCCAACACCATGTTCTATTACAAGCAGCCTACTCTGCCTGATGATGATGACTTATGGGATATCTTCGAGCTAGGCCACAAGAAACTAGCTGAGGCTGGCTACGTGCAGTATGAGATATCTGGATACAGCAAACCGGGCTACCAGTGTCAGCACAACCTTAATTACTGGCGCTTCGGTGATTACTTAGGTATCGGCTGTGGCTCGCACGGCAAGCTCAGCTTTAGTGATGGACGCATTGTCCGAACCACTAAGATAAAACACCCGAAAGGCTACCTCGCTGCTTACAATAATATGGTCAAACCATATTTAAACAGTGAAGAGCAAGTTGCGGATGAAGACCGTCCTTTCGAGTTCTTTATGAACCGCTTCCGTCTTATCGAAGCGTGTCCAAAACAGGACTTTCTTGATACTACCGGGCTTGGTTTTGAAGCCATTCAAGAGACCATTGATTGGGCGATTGAGATGGGCTATATCGATGAAAGTGCTACCCACTGGCAAATCACCGAGAAAGGTAAACTGTTCCTCAATGACTTGCTTGAAGCGTTTATGGTGGAAGATTAGCGAGAAGCGAGAAGCGAGAAGCGAGAAGCGAGAAGCGAGAAGCGAGAAGCGAGAAGCGAGAAGCGAGAAGCGAGAAGCGAGAAGCGAGAAGCGAGAAGCGAGAAAATTTGGATGGTTGACAGTGTATGTCAACCCTTTTCTTTTTAATTCAGATAATTAAGCTTAAATATCAGCAAGCGCTACCTGAAGATTTCGACTCGCTCATCACAACCCCCTCTCGAAGGACGAAGTCCGCTCTCGATTCTCGGAGCAAAGCGCTCTAGCATCTCGAAGGACGAAGTCCGTTCTAAAATATCGATCGCCCAATACGCTCAGACAGTAGCTCCAGCGCTTTAGTGCCTGCTAACGAGTTACCCGAAGGATCGAGCTCTGGTGACCACACCGCAATCGTCATCTCACCTGGTACCACCGCCATAATGCCGCCACCAACGCCTGATTTGCCCGGCATACCGACACGGTAAGCGAACTCTCCCGCTCCATCATACAAACCACACGTCGCTAATAACGCATTAAGCTGCTTAGTTTGGGTCGCCGTAATAACCGCTTTTTCAGTCTGTACTGAAGTGCCTTTGTTAGCCAAATAACTGAAGGTTTTCGCCAAATCGACACAACTCATTTTCAGCGCACAGGCATGGAAATAATTATTGAGCACTGGAATGACGTCGTTCTCGAAATTACCAAATGAGCGCATCAAGTAGGCAATCGCAGCGTTGCGGTCGCTATGCATCATTTCTGATGCGGCCACGACTTTGTCATAGCAGATATGCGTATCACCCGACAGTTGGCGAACAAATTCCAGTAATCGCTGACGCGGAGCAGATAAGCGACTATTAAGTAAATCAGCCACCACAATCGCCCCAGCATTAATGAAAGGGTTACGGGGAATGCCTTGCTCCATTTCAAGCTGAATCAAAGAGTTAAATGCCTGTCCTGATGGTTCTTTACCCACACGCGACCAGATTTCGTCGGGTTTATACAGACCCATCGCCAGCGTTAGACTAAGGGCTTTAGAGATCGACTGAATCGAGAAGGCTTCATCAGCATCACCCGCTTTTATCACCTCCCCTTGATTAGTAAATACCGCAATACCCAGCTTATGTGCCGGAACTTTAGCCAGTGCCGGAATATAGTCAGCCACTTTTCCATGACCAATCAACGGACGAACTTCAGTAAGGATTTCAGCAAGTATTTCAGGGGTCGGTTTCATGAGTTACCTCTATTTATCAAAGGCTTATTATTTTTATAGAGTCAAAAAAGCCAACATCCTTAATGGTGTTGGCTTTGGCAAAGTGTGCTGGTTACAACTCACTCAGTCAAACACTATTTTGTGCGTTTGAACTTAATGTCCCACACGCCATGACCTAAACGGTGTCCGCGCGCTTCAAACTTAGTTAACGGGCGTTCTTCTGGACGAGGCACAAAATCACCGTCAGTGGCGATGTTTGCAAAACCTGGCGCCTGATTCATCACTTCAATCATATGCTCAGCGTAGTTTTCCCAGTCTGTTGCCATATGGAAAATACCCTCGCCAACGATCAGTTTTTGACGCACCATCTCAGCAAAGTCTAGTTGTACAATGCGACGTTTGTGGTGACGCTTTTTGTGCCATGGGTCAGGGAAGAACAGTTGCAGCGTTGCCAAGCTGTTGTCGGGAATCATATTGGCGAACACTTCTACTGCATCGTGGCACATCACACGCAGGTTCGTCACCCCCGCTTCACGCGCATCGGACAGACACGCACCCACACCAGGGCTGTGCACTTCAATACCGATAAAGTTCTTTTCTGGTGCGTTTTTCGCCATTTCAACCAAAGAAGCACCCATACCGAAACCAATTTCTAACACCACTGGGTTATCGTTACCAAATACTTGCTTCCAGTCGAGAAGCTGCGCTTGGTAATCAATCCCCATGGTCGGCCAACACTCTTTCATTGCGTTCTCTTGACCCTTGGTCAAACGACCTTCGCGTCGAACAAAGCTGCGAACTTTGCGTATCAGTTTACCGTCTTCGTTATACTCGTTAGTGGTCACTTCACTCATGATATTGCCTGTTTAAAAATTGGTCTCGACTCAAAGGGATTGTGATTATCCAAAGAATCGCCATTGGTGCAAGTTTTTTAGCGTAATTCGTCCATTGCGGCAGACTTGGCTCTCCTCACACGCTATACCCTCACTGTTTGTCGGTTGTACTTTCGCTGACAATTGTGGTTAATTTGGCCTGATTAAAACTAAACCATAGAGCATGTCGTGACTCCTTTCGCTAAAGCCATCTTAGAGTGGTACGAAAACTATGGGCGTAAAAGCCTACCTTGGCAGCAAAATAAAACCGCGTATAGCGTGTGGCTGTCAGAAATTATGTTACAGCAAACCCAAGTTGCTACCGTCATTCCCTATTATGAGCGCTTCCTAGAGCGCTTTCCGACGGTGGTTGATTTGGCCAACGCCGAGCAAGACGAAGTCTTACACTTATGGACTGGCCTTGGGTATTACGCTCGCGCGCGCAACTTACACAAAGCAGCAAAAATTGTTGCCGAGCAATTTAATGGCGAATTTCCACGCGATATCGAACAGATGAACGCGCTGCCGGGCATCGGTCGATCAACCGCAGCCGCTGTGCTCTCTTCAGTTTATAAGCAGCCTCACGCGATTTTAGATGGCAACGTCAAACGCACGTTAGCTCGCTGTTTTGCGGTGCAAGGATGGCCTGGACAGAAAAAAGTTGAGAACCAGCTTTGGCACTATGCTGAGCAACATACTCCAACTCGTGATGTCGACAAGTACAATCAGGCGATGATGGATATGGGCGCTATGGTGTGCACCCGCAGCAAGCCTAAGTGCGGCTTATGCCCTGTGGCATCACTATGCCAAGCCAACAAGCAGGGTAACCCACTCGACTACCCAGGCAAAAAACCGAAAAAAGAGAAGCCGGTCAAGGAAACCTGGTTTGCTATGTTGCACTACCAAGGACAAGTTTGGTTAGAGCAGCGGCCGCAGAGCGGGATTTGGGGCGGACTGTTTTGCTTTCCTGAGCACCCAGATGCCGAGCTCAACGATCTACTGCAGCATCGTGGTATTACTGATGTGCATATCAATCAGCAGAGCCAACTGATCGCTTTTCGCCATACCTTTAGTCACTACCATTTAGATATCACCCCAATTTTGGTAGACCTATCAAAGCAACCTGATGTGGTAATGGAAGCCAGCAAAGGTCTTTGGTATAACTTATCTCAACCAGAAGCGATCGGTTTAGCTGCGCCAGTCAAACAACTGCTGCAAAGCTTACCGTCAGAACTTCATATTTAATTAGTCTAAGGAGTCGTTATGAGCCGCACTGTATTTTGTGCTCGACTACAAAAAGAAGCCGAAGGTCTCGACTTTCAGCTGTACCCAGGCGAACTTGGCAAGCGTATTTTTGATAATATCTCAAAGCAAGCGTGGGCCGAATGGCAGCACAAACAGACCATGCTGATCAATGAAAAGAAGCTCAACATGATGGATCCTGAGCATCGTAAGTTAATCGAGACAGAAATGGTGAACTTCTTATTTGAAGGCAAAGAGGTTCATATTGAAGGCTACACTCCGCCGAGCAAGTAAAAGTAGCTTAGTAGAGTGAAGTGAGATGACATCATTGCCCGCAGTGATGTCATTTTTTTAGGAAGACTATGAGAAAGTTAACGTACTTATTGTTGGTATTGGTTTTAGCCGGCTGTAGCCGAGAGTTTATCGAAGGTATTTACGAGGTTAACTACGAGCCGACCAATCGATTTGCTAAAAACTTAGCTCAATTACCCGGTCAGTTTGAGAAAGACACCGCAGCGCTCGACGCATTAATCGACAGCTTTTCCGGCAACATTGAAAAGCGCTGGGGACGCAGCGAAGTCAAATTTGCCGGAAAAAGTAATTACGTCAAGTACATTGATAACTATCTCAGTCGTTCTGAAGTCAACTTCGACAAGGGTTTGATCACGGTAGAAACCGTCTCTCCAACCGATCCTAAAGGTCACCTAAAAAACGCCATTATTACCACCCTATTGACTCCAGACGATCCGGCCAATGTCGACCTATTTTCGTCCAAAGAGATCAAACTCGAAGGTCAACCCTTCCTCTATCGCCAAGTCGTCGATCAAGATAATAAAGCAATCCAGTGGTCATGGCGCGCCAACCGCTTCGCAGACTATCTTATCGCCAACAAACTCAAAGTTAAGGATGTCGACTTTAAGAAAGCCTACTACGTCGAAATCCCAATGGTTGAAGAGCAATTTGAGATCCGCAGCTACAAGTATGCCGATATCGTTCAACGCGCTTCGCGCAAATACGACATCCCAGAAGATTTAATCTACGCGATCATCAAAACCGAGAGCAGCTTCAACCCTTATGCGGTCAGTTGGGCCAACGCCTATGGCTTGATGCAAGTGGTCCCTAAAACCGCGGGTAAAGATGTATTTAAACTGGTAAAGAAAAAGTCCGGTCAACCGAGTCCCGAGTACTTGTTCAATCCAGAAAACAACATTGATACCGGTACCGCTTATTTTTACATCCTCAAAAATCGCTACTTGAAAGACGTCAGCCATCCGCTATCTCTCGAGTACAGCATGATCTCTGCATACAATGGCGGCACAGGTGGGGTGTTAAACACCTTTAATCGAAATGACCGCAAGAGAGCGATGCGCGACCTAAACTCGCTGCAACCTAATCAGGTGTATTGGGCATTAACCAAAAAACACCCCAATGCAGAAGCGCGTCGCTACCTTGAGAAAGTGACTAAATTCAAAAAAGATTTTAATTCTGGCAAGACATAAGCAGTAAATTCGCTTAAATAATCAGCACTTGGCCACTTTTT
This sequence comes from Vibrio sinaloensis, assembly GCF_023195835.1. Lineage (NCBI taxonomy): Bacteria > Pseudomonadati > Pseudomonadota > Gammaproteobacteria > Vibrionales > Vibrionaceae > Vibrio > Vibrio sinaloensis. Next base: position 2,631,782 of record NZ_CP096199.1, read on the forward strand.
TGATTTTTTTTCTAAAAACAAGTTGACGGCAAAGCGGAAAATCCGTTTAATAGCGCTCCGTCGCCCGGATAGCTCAGTCGGTAGAGCAGAGGATTGAAAATCCTCGTGTCGGTGGTTCGATTCCGCCTCCGGGCACCACAATTTCTTAATTGTTGGTGCTTAAGTAACAACAATTAGTAAAAGAATACAGTGTGCCGACTTAGCTCAGTAGGTAGAGCAACTGACTTGTAATCAGTAGGTCACCAGTTCGATTCCGGTAGTCGGCACCATTCTTTTGCCTCGATAGCTCAGTCGGTAGAGCAGAGGATTGAAAATCCTCGTGTCGGTGGTTCGATTCCGCCTCGAGGCACCATTATTTGGTGCTCTTACTCAATAAGTAAGACACAAACAGAATAGTTCCTCCTTAGCTCAGTTGGTAGAGCGACGGACTGTTAATCCGCAGGTCGCTGGTTCGAGCCCAGCAGGAGGAGCCACTTTCAAAAGCCAAGTCTCACGACTTGGCTTTTTTTATGCTCTTTGTAAACCCTCCACCACCCTCGCAAGCAAAATCAGTTCCACTCATTTGAAATGTTATGCAGTTGTTAGCGTAAAAATTACTTATTTTGAGCTTAAAATTTAATCCTCGTCATAAAACCAACCAAGGTAGCTATTTGGCTGAGAGCTTCTACACTAATATGACAGACAGATGAAATGGGTCATTAAGAACTCAATTTTTTACAAAACGGACTAAATATGAGCAATTTTATGAAACTAAAGACACAAGCTTATTTATTGTCAGGAATTATCTTGATCGCCTTGCTTGCGCTTACTGCGACCGGGTTATGGACACTGCGCGTCGCCAGTGATCTCGACAACAAAGCCCGGGTTACCGAACTGTTTAACAGCGCTTACAGCATTTTGAGTGAAGTAGAGAACATGGCGGCCGATGGCACCTTAACCGATCAACAAGCCAAAGCCATGGCGACCCGCATACTTCGTAATAACATTTACAAAGACAATGAGTACGTTTATGTCGCCGATGAAAATATGGTTTTCGTGGCAACACCACTCGACCCACAACTACATGGCACCAGCTTTCATGATTTCAAAGATGGCAGCGGCAACAGTGTCGGCGAGATCCTGATTAACGCCATCAACAAGCAGCCCAATGGCATTGCCCAATATGAGTGGACATCTGCCTATCCCGACGGTTCTATTGACAACAAGTTGTCGATTGCACAAAAATCTAAACGTTGGGGTTGGTATGTGGGAACAGGTATCAGCTTTGATGAAGTCAACGAACGTTTCTGGTCAACCGCTCAATGGCAACTCGGCCTGTGTTTAGTCGTCGCGGGCTTCATTCTCGCCGTATTAACCCTTTCGATCCGTCGTATGCTTGCTCTGCTTGGCGGTGAGCCACAGCAGGTACGTCAGGCTGTCCAAGAGGTGGCCAATGGCAAAATCCAAACCTCATTCGCCGAACCGGCTCCTGACGGCAGTATCTATGAAGCAGTGCAACAAATGAGCCTGTCACTGGCCAAGCTGGTTGAAAACCTTAGCGGCTCCATGCTTGCCCTGCGCAGCGAACTGGCTCAAGTCGAGGAGCGTTCGGCTAGTATTTCCCAACTCACCGACTCTCAGCAGCAATCTACTGCGATGATTGCGACTGCGATGACTGAAATGGCGTCGTCAGCAAACAACGTTGCCGACTCAGCCAGCGATACCGCGAAAAACACCGATCAAGCAGATAAACAGAGCCAGCACACTCAGCATCTGATTCACAATACGGTCGATAACATCCAAGGACTGGCTAACCAGCTCAACGCTGCCAGCAAAGCAGTGGCTGACCTTGATAACAACGTTAACAGCATCGTAAAAGTGTTGGATGTGATTGGTGATATCGCCGAGCAAACCAACTTACTCGCGCTCAATGCCGCTATCGAAGCTGCTCGCGCTGGTGAACAAGGTCGAGGCTTTGCAGTGGTGGCCGACGAGGTTCGCAACTTAGCCGGACGCACTCAAGATAGCACCAAAGAGATTCAACAGATGATCGCGAACCTGCAAGAGGGTTCACGCAACGCCATTCAAACGATGGAAGTGTGCGCGGAAACCAGTCAAAGTACGGTTCATGAATCACAAAATGCGTCCGAGGCACTGCAGCAAATCGTTATTGCCTTAGAATCTATCACTCAAATGAGTCATCAAATCGCCACTGCGGCGGCAGAGCAGACTCAAGTCAGTGACGACATTTCACAGCGCATCAACTTGATTGAAGAGAGCGGTAATCAGCTCAGCAGTGTGGTGACCGAAAGCCACAATAGCACTCAGAGCCTAGCTCAACTCGCTAACGAATTAGAAAGCTGGGTAAGTAAGTTTACGGTTAAGCACTAATCTAGCCTAGACACCAGAAAAGCACGCCTCTTTGCGTGCTTTTCTTGCAATTACCAGTAAACTATTTAACAACTTAACCCCTACCGCTCTTCTTGCCATCTATACACTTGTTGGCCAAAATGGATAAAAACAGCCCATTAAGTATAGAAAAACAACAAACGATATTTTTTTTGCATTTTGATGTTGACCTAAAGCACGAAAAGCATTTTAATACACCTCGTCGCCCGGATAGCTCAGTCGGTAGAGCAGAGGATTGAAAATCCTCGTGTCGGTGGTTCGATTCCGCCTCCGGGCACCACAATTTATACATTGTTGGTGCTTAGCACGAACAAGATAAGAAAAATACAGCGGGCCGACTTAGCTCAGTAGGTAGAGCAACTGACTTGTAATCAGTAGGTCACCAGTTCGATTCCGGTAGTCGGCACCATTTTTCTTAAAGAACAATTCCTCCTTAGCTCAGTTGGTAGAGCGACGGACTGTTAATCCGCAGGTCGCTGGTTCGAGCCCAGCAGGAGGAGCCACTTTTAGTGTGCCGACTTAGCTCAGTAGGTAGAGCAACTGACTTGTAATCAGTAGGTCACCAGTTCGATTCCGGTAGTCGGCACCATTCTTTTCTGATTGAAAAGAGCAACAAAGAATAATTCCTCCTTAGCTCAGTTGGTAGAGCGACGGACTGTTAATCCGCAGGTCGCTGGTTCGAGCCCAGCAGGAGGAGCCACCTTAAAAAGCCAAGTCGAAAGACTTGGCTTTTTTCGTTTCTGATTGTTCTAACACCTTGATATTCCGAAACAAAAAAAAGCCCCTGCGACATCATCACTGGGGCTAGGAAATCAGTCATTGAGTTGACTAGGCTTTAACGCCCTGCTGCTCGTTGAGCATCGCGACCTCTTGGTCTAGCGCTTCCAATTTTTCTTTCATCTGCTCTCGGCATAGGTTCGCCAGCTCACGCACGTTATCTTTGCTATAGCCTTCAACAGAGACGGGTGGCAGCATTTCAACGATAACATGACCATTGTTCCAACGATTGAGCCTAACCCCAGCGGTTGAGCTACATACGATTGGGATAATCGGCAACTTGGCACCTAGCGCTGCATGAAATGCACCGGTTTTAAAAGGCAATAAGCCTCGACCACGTGAACGTGTCCCCTCGGGAAACATCCATACCGACACATCGCTCTGATTCAAATTATCCACTACTTGGTCAATGGTGCCTTTGGCTTTTGAGCGGTTAGCGCGGTCGATCAAAATATTGCCAGTCAGCCAGTACAGCTGGCCAAACAGCGGCATCCAAGCCAAACTTTTCTTACCCACTGTGACAACTTTCGGGGTGACTGCCGATGACACGGTAAACAAATCCCAGTTGTTCTGGTGATTAGCAATATAAATATGCTGACCGCGTTGGTACGCATCTTCTGGGATGCGCAATTCAAGGGTAATGCCGAATACTCGTGACATCTTGCCAAACAGGCGACCAAAGGTAAAAACGTGCTTAGGGTTACGTGGGCTCAACAGACAGTAGCCACAGCCAAACACAAACATCACAATTGCAAAAATCGCAACAGCCAATACACGTAATAGTGCAATCATCGTGGTTCTCCAAGAACAGAGAGACTCTTTAACGAATGAGACTCTCACTGATCTGATATTCATAAAAAAGCCGAAACTCGCGTTTCGGCTTACAAGCGTTAGCTGATTTTATCGTTAATCGCGAAAACGTTCAATATTTGCGCCAAGCGCCGAGAGCTTATCTTCAATTTTATCGTAGCCGCGGTCGATGTGATAAATACGGTCGACAATGGTTTCACCATTGGCGATACAGCCCGCGATAACAAGGCTTGCTGAAGCTCGAAGATCTGTCGCCATCACTTGCGCACCACTCAGCTCTTCAACATCACCACAGATAACCGTGTTGCCTTCAATTTCAGCCTTAGCACCCATACGCATCAACTCAGGCACATGCATAAAACGATTCTCGAAAATGGTTTCGGTGATCACACCGCCACCTTTTGCCATCAGGTTTAGCAAAGTGAACTGTGCCTGCATGTCGGTCGGAAAACCAGGATGCGGCGCGGTGCGAACCGTGACCGCTTTGAGTTCACGACCTGTCATATCCACCGAGATCCAATCCTCTCCAGACTCGACCAAGGCCCCTGCTTCTTCTAGCTTAGCCAATACGGCCTCGAGCAAGTGCGCTTTGGTATTGCGACACACGACTTTGCCACCAGATACAGCAGCAGCCACAAGGAAAGTACCCGTTTCAATTCGGTCAGCCACCACAGAGTGCTGACCACCGCCAAGACGCTCAACCCCTTCAATGGTGATCGTATCCGTGCCTGCACCAGAAATCTTCGCGCCCAGCTTATTGAGGAACTCAGCGGTATCGACGATTTCAGGCTCACGAGCCGCGTTGTCTAGTACGGTTTTGCCATCAGCGAGAGTGGCCGCACACATAATAGTAATCGTGGCACCCACGCTCACTTTATCCATCACAATATGCGCGCCCTTAAGGCGACCATCAACATTGGCTTTAACGTAACCATCTTCAAGGGTAATGGTTGCACCAAGTTGCTCTAAACCGTGGATGTGTAAATCAACCGGACGAGCACCGATAGCACAGCCTCCCGGTAGCGAAACCTGACCTTGGCCAAAGCGCGCCACTAGCGGCCCCAATGCCCAGATCGATGCACGCATCGTTTTGACTAAGTCATATGGCGCACAATACTCGTTAATGCTGCTTGGATCGACGTGCACCGAACCATTGCGTTCTACTTTTGCGCCAAGGCGTTTAAGTAGCTCCATGGTGGTATCGATATCACGCAAGCGTGGTACATTCGCGACCTCAACCGGCTCTTCCGCTAGAATTGACGCAAATAAAATAGGTAACGCGGCGTTCTTAGCACCTGAGATGGTGACCTCACCAACCAAAGGCTTTTTAGAGCCAATTACTCGAAACTTTTCCATTCTAAAACCTTACAGTGACATCAACTTCTTATCACGAGCCCACTCTTCAGGAGTGTAGGCTTTGATAGAAACAGCGTGGATGTCATTTCGTTGGATATATTCCATCAGTGGTGCATAAATCAGTTGTTGCTTCTTAACGCGACTCATTCCATCGAAACAAGCATCAACAGCAACTACTTCATAATGGCTGCCTTCGCCTTTGACGTGCAGCTCTTCTAAACTCAATGCTTCGTTTAAAATCTGTTGTACTTTTGCGCTATCCACAATTCACCCCTGTTGTACTCTCTAAATGTCCCGCAACGAACTCTTCAACATTGCTTAACTGAAATAATGTGTGCAGTTCATCCGGCACGAAACTGAGCATTATATGACAGTTTTGTTTTTTTGCATGCTCTAATAAGTGAATCAGCATCACCATACCGGCCGAATCGACTCGTGTGACTTGCTCCAGCGACACATCCACGCCACCAGCGGGAAAGTGTTGCTGCTTTAGCAGCGACCACAGTTCAGGGACACTCTCACGATCGAGCTCGCCAGAAAGTGAGTAACGCTGCTCGTTATCAAGCTGCCATTGCAGATTACCCATTGCTTTTGCTCTCAAAGCGAATCGGCTGGTTTGCTAGCTCTGTCAGCTCTTGTGCCACAGCCAAAATACCTTCTTGACGAATTTTGCTGCTCCACTCGGACTGCTTGCTAGATAACAGACTAATCCCCTCGGCAATCATATCGAATGCCTCCCATTCGCCGCTGTTCTTGTCGCGACGCAGCTTAAACTCAAGCTTGATGTTGGGACGCGGTGTGTCAATGATGTCGACCTTAATGCTGGTAATGCTCTTATCTGGATCGATTTTTGACTCAGGCTCAAACTCTATGGTTTGGTCGGTGTATTGAGTCAACACTTGAGCGTATGAAGTCACCAAATAGGCACGAAACGCAACAATAAACTCACCCACATCTTCGCGCTTTGCGCCTTTTAAATTAGGGCCAAGCAGCTTGAGCGCCGCGTATTTCTCGTTAACGAAGGGCATCAATTCTTGATCGACAATCACCTTGAGATGATTCGGGTCTTGTTGAATCAAATCCTGCTCAGCTTTAAGTCGTGAGAAAGCGGCTTCAGCCACCTGGCGCATCATCTGGTAAGGCTGGGTTTTATCAATCTCCTCAGCACGGGCACCAAATACAATCATAAATGAAAACAGAGTGAGTACTAACTTTTTAACCATAACCATCTCCCTACTCGCTATCCGAACCGCCGACACTATAAAGAACTTGGCCTATTAGGTCTTCAAGTACTAATGCCGATTTGGTGTCTTCGATATAGTCGCCATCCACCAGCATCTGTTCATCGTCAAACACGAAGCCTGGTGTTAACCCTATGTATTGCTCGCCAATTAACCCTGAGGTAAGAATTTTCACACTCGATGTTTCAGGAAACTGGTCGTAGCGAGCGTTGATTGCCATTGTCACCACAGGTAGCAAAGAATCCGTATTGAGACCAATGCTGGTGACGCGGCCGATAACAACGCCACCCACTTTGACAGGAGAGCGCACTTTTAGGCTGCCAATATTGTCAAACTCTGCTTTCAGAGTGTAAGTATCGCTAGAGCCTAATCCCTTTACGTCAGCCACTTGAAAGATCATCACTAAAATTGCGCAAATTCCAGCGAGAACGAAGCTACCAACCCATAATTCAGTTTTTCTAGTTTGTTGCATGATTAGTTCCCAAACATCAATGCAGTTAGTACGAAGTCTAGACCAAGTACTGCCAATGAAGAGTGTACGACGGTACGTGTCGTCGCGCGGCTGATTCCTTCTGAGGTAGGAATCGCATCATATCCGTTGAACAGCGCAATCCAAGTAACGGTAATCGCAAAGACTAAACTCTTAATCATGCTATTGCCGATATCTTGGCCGAGCTCAACAGACGCCTGCATCGCAGACCAAAAACTGCCGTGATCAATCCCTTTCCAATCCACCCCGACTAATTGGCCGCCCCAAATACCCACAGCCATAAAGATCATCGCTAACAAAGGCATAGAGATTACACCGGCCCAAAAACGTGGCGCGATCACTCGCTTTAGCGGATCCACGGCCATCATTTCCAAACTGGACAGCTGCTCTGTGGCTTTCATCAGCCCGATCTCCGCCGTGAGCGCGGATCCCGCACGACCGGCGAACAGCAAGGCGGTCACCACCGGACCAAGTTCGCGCAGTAGTGATAGAGCGACCATTTGCCCCAATGCACCTTCCGCTCCAAAATCGACTAAGATCACGTAGCCTTGAAGACTCAGAACCATACCAATGAACAGACCCGATAACAGGATAATGATCAGTGATTGCACCCCAACGCTATACAGTTGCTTAACCAATAGCGGAAGGTTTTTCAGCGGTTGTGGACGGCTGGCTAACGCGCCGAACAACATTAAACTGGCTCGACCAAAGGCCAGACAGATAGACATCGCCCTGCGGCCAACTGACGCCACGAAATTTGCTAAGTTTGCCATTATGAGAACAGCTCCTCAGCCAGCGGCTTGGCCGGATGGCGAAACGGGACAGGACCGTCAGCATTTCCTTGCAGAAACTGCTGTACTTGTGGATCGGGATTTTCTCTTAGCTCTTCAGGCGTGCCGCAAGCCACCACTTTTCCGTTGGCTAAGATATAAACCCAATCAGCAATGCTCATCACCTCGGGCACGTCGTGTGATACAACGATGGCCGTCACACCAAGGGCCTGGTTGAGATTATGAATCAACTCCACCAGCACTCCCATCGTGATCGGATCCTGACCAACAAAAGGTTCATCAAACATGATTAAGTCAGGGTCTAGGGCGATAGCTCGCGCTAAAGCTGCGCGTCTGGCCATGCCTCCGGATAGTTCACTGGGCATCAATTGAGCTGCGCCGCGCAAGCCTACGGCTTCGAGTTTAAGCAGCACTAAAGTGCGGATCAGCTCTTCGTCTAAATCGGTATGCTCTCTAAGCGGGAAAGCGACATTATCAAACACCGACAAGTCGGTAAAAAGTGCACCTGATTGAAACAGCATGCTCATCTTTTTACGTTCTTGATAGAGTTTACTGCGGCTTAGTGATGGGATGTTGTTGCCATCGAACCAGATTTCTCCGTGCTCAGGGTAAAGCTGGCCACCAATCAGTCGCAGCAAGGTGGTTTTTCCTATCCCTGATGGCCCCATGATCGCAGTGACTTTGCCTTTTGGCATGCGTAGGCTGACGTCGTCAAATATTTTGCGATCTCCACGAGAAAACGTTAGTTGCTTGACGGTCACTAAGTCTTCATATTCCATGTTGAACTCTTATTCGTTCCTGTAAGAATGGGCAATCATAAGCACATTGGTACAGAATTTAAAGCACTGTTCAATTAATTGTGAAGTGTCAAATATTAGTGACTGAACATATAACTGTGTCTATTTTCCTGACTGTACACCTTAGCTCGATAATTAATTGAATGAACTGCTTCCCTTTTAATACCCAAAGCGTCAAAATTAACGGTTAAATTCTCTCGAAGTGTATGGATTAGGAATTATCATGTTCGAAGCCGTTGTGTTTCTCATTATTGGTTTAGTCTTTTTGGTTTGGAGTGCCGACAAACTGGTATTCGGTGCCGCTGCGCTTGCACGAAATGTCGGTATTTCACCGCTAGTTATCGGTATGACTATCCTAGCAATGGGCTCTTCTGCACCCGAAATGATGGTTTCAGCAACGGCGGCATTAGACGGGAAAACCGATACCGCCGTCGGTAACGTGCTTGGCTCGAACATTGCCAACATTGCCCTGATCCTAGGTATTACCGCGCTAATCAAACCACTGTCGATAAGCTCTGCGGTGTTACGCCGCGAGTTGCCATTAATGATAGGGGTGACTCTCCTAGCTGGCGTATTGCTGTGGGATAGCCACCTTGGTTTCTATGAAGGCGTGTTACTGTTTGTGCTGTTTGGCGCATTCATTGTCGCTATGCTTCGAATCAGCCAGAAAGAAAAAGCCAGCGGCATCGCAGATGCCATGCTTGAAGAGCAAGAGTCTGAAGTACCAGACGGGGTGAGCAATGCCAAAGCGGCACTTTGGGTAGTGATTGGTTTGGTCGTGTTGCCATTATCGGCCGATATGCTGGTCGATAATGCGGTTATTATTGCTCAGTACTTCGGTATGAGCGATCTGGTGATAGGTTTGACCATCATCGCAGTGGGCACCAGCCTACCTGAGCTCGCCGCCTCGCTAGCTGGGGTAATGAAAGGCGAAGATGATATGGCGGTCGGCAACATCATCGGCTCAAACGTTTTCAATATTTTGGCCGTAATGGGGATCCCGGGCATTTTAAATCCTTCGCTACTCAGTGAGTACGCGATGGGGCGTGACTTTTGGGTAATGCTTGGCGTGTCACTGCTGTTGGTTGCCATGGCGCTGGGTAAATCGCGCAGCATCAATCGCCTTGAAGGCGGCGTACTGTTTTGCAGCTTTATCGCCTATCAGGTCTACTTAATTAT